>JBOHGH010000017.1:0-52782 GCA_050699975.1 Pseudonocardiaceae bacterium
GCCATGGCCAGCCGGGGGGCCAGCTGCAGCGCCGCGGCCACGCTGTAGCCGGTTGCCGGGTGCACCAGGGGGCTTGCCGCTCCGAACGGCACCACCGCCTTGCGCCAGTCCTGGGCCGCCGGTAGCGGACGGTCCACCGGGATGCGCACCCGCTCCTCGCCGCCGTCGGGCACGGCGATGCGGTGGTGGGCCAACCGGGCATGCAGCCGGCGACGCAGCACCGCCAGCCCGAGCCCCGGACGGCGGGCCAGCGAAGTCTCCTCGAGGAGTACTCGATTCGACGTCACCGGTACCGCATAGAGGAACGTGGGCCACCCCGGCTCGCCGTGGTGCGGCCGCCAGTCCATGAACAACGCATTGCCCGGAGTCACCAGAGCCGCAGCGGCGTCAGCGTCGACGAGCACACCCACCGCAGTCTGCTCGGCAGTTGGCCGGCGCAGGGTAGCGCCGAGCACCGAGCGTGCCGCACCGGTCGCGTCGAGCAGGACGGCCGCCCGCCGGTGGTTGCCGTCCAGATCGACGGTGACCCCGTCCGGATCTGGGCGGGCATCCCGCACCCGGCCTTTCAACACTGTGACTGGTGCGGCGGCGAATCCGTCCCGCAGCGCGTTGTTGTCGAGCACCACGTACTCCCAGCCCAGCCGGTGCCCGGTGGTGCCGATCGCCTCGCCGCGACCCGTTGCCGCCACGGCTGCGTCAGCGTCGTCGGGCAGCTCTCCCCGCCAGGAGCCGTAAGTGGCCCGCCATGGCCGGTCCGGTGCCGGGTCCACCAGCTCGGTGTCCAGCCCCAGCCGCGCGCAGGCCGCCGCCACCGCCCATCCCGCCGGGCCGCCCCCGGCCACCAGCACGTCGATCACCGGTGCAGCCTACGGCGCACCGCATCACACAGATGTGTCGTACAGTCGTTACTTTCAGCGAATACCAGGGGACAGTTTCCCCATGGACTCCTCGTTCAGGTTATCGGTCCACTCTGACGGCCCTGTTTCGAGGCTCGACAATGGACGTAACGTGGTCACGCATCTGGTTCTGCGCATGAGTTCCGCCGGGACCTGTCAGCCACCGTGCTGTGCGTCCGAGCCGGAGCCCGGCCCGGCTGCGGGTCGGGGATCTCGAGGAGGAATCCATGACCCTTCAGTCGAGGAACCTGGACATACCGGATGAAATCCGGAAGTTCACCAACGGTGAACTCGGGGTCGTGACCGTGGCTGGGGCCATCGTGGGCCGTGCTGTCTTCCAGCCCGGCTGGCAATGGTCCAAGGACGTCAAACCCATCGCCGGCACCGAGTCCTGCGAAGCGGCCCACACCGGATACGTCGTCTCCGGCCGGATGCACGTCATCATGGACGACGGGACCGAGGGAGATCTGGGACCTGGTGATGCGTTTGTCATCTCCCCCGGTCACGATGCGTGGATCGTCGGTGACGAGCCCTGCGTCGCTCTCGACTGGTCTGCCGCAGCGGACTACGCCAAACCCACCGAATGACGGTTCGGCCGTGGCGAGCTCCGTGGCTCAGCCGTATAGCAGCGATCCCGGGGTGGTGAGTAGCCTGCCCGTCTCGAGCCACGTCTTCAGACCAGAGAGGATCATCGGCCAGCCACCGTAGAGCTCCTCGTTGGCGCCCTCGCGCAGCTGGTCGTGGGTCACGGTCAGACGGCAGGAGTCGCCAATGCCCACCATGCGTCTGCTTGCCGCCACGCAAGAACGCGCTAGCGTGCCCTGGTGAGCCGGACCCGGGAGCTTGCCGCCGGTGGGCGCGCGGTGGAGGTGGAGCCCGAGCGGCTGGGCGGATTCCTGGAACGGTTCGCAGCCGGGCACGGTGGGGTGGTGGCCACCACGGTCGGGCCTCAGCGGGTGGACGTGACGGCCGGTGACGGCTGGACGGCGTCGATCCCGGTGCCGTTCGGTCCGCTGGCGGCGCAGCCCGGGACACAAGCCGGCCAGGCTGTGGACAGTCTGCTCGACCACCTCATGGCGCCGCGCACGATCGGGCTGCTGCTGGTCCGCCTGGGCGGGTACAGCGTCGGGATCGCCCGCGCCGGGATCGTACTTACCTCCAGCACCGGCAGCCGCCAGGTACACGGACGCTCCGCCGCGGGCGGGCAATCCCAGCAACGTTTCGCTCGGCGCCGGGAGGGCCAGGCGCGAGTGGCGTTGCGCGCTGCGGCGGATACCGCGGCACGGATACTGCTGCCACGCGCAGCCGAGTTGGACGCCGTGGTCCTCGGCGGGGACACCGCGGCGCTGCGCAGCCTGGCCGCCGACCCACGGTTGACCGTGCTCCTGGAGCGAGCCGAGCCCCACGTGCTCGACATCCCCGAGCCCCGCCGTGCGGTACTCGACGAGGCCGCTCATCGAGCCCGCTGCGTCGAGGTCCAGCTGCACCCGCCCGGCTAGCACCAACGCGGGGTTATCGCAGGGAACCGGTGGCGAGCAGGCCGCCATCCACTCGCACCGTCTCGCCAGTGATCCAGGAGGCGGCGTCGGAGACGAGGAACGCGACGAGCGCGGCGACGTCTTCGGGGGTGCCCAGCCGGCCCATCGGGTAGGCCGCTGCGACCTGGTCCTCGCCCTGGGCATACAGCGCGGTCGAGAACCTCGTTTTGACCACCGCCGGGGCTACTGCGTTCACCCGGATCGACGGGCCGAGCTCCCAGGCCAGCTCCTCGGTGAGCCGGATCATCGCCGCCTTCGACATCCCGTAGGCCGCGATCGTTCCCGTGGAGCGCAGCCCAGCAACCGAGGCCACGTTGACCACAGCGCCGCCATGCTCGCCCATCCACGCCCGGTGTGCCTGCTGCACGAAGCCCAACGCCGCCACCACGTTGACATCGAAGATCTTGCGCACCGTGTCGAGATCGGCGTCGATCAACTGTCCGAACACCGGGTTGATCCCCACGTTGTTCACCAGCACGTCCAGCGACCCGAAGCGCTCGACTGTCCGGTCCACCGCCTCGGCCCGGGCTGCCGGATCACCCGCGTTTCCGGGCAGCGCGAGCACCCGGTCGGCTGCGCCTTCGACTGTGGCGGCGAGTTCGTCGGCAGCGGCGTTCAGCTCGTCGGGCTTGCGGGCGGTGATCGTCACGGCAGCGCCGCGGGCCAGCAGCGCGGCGGCGATGGCGTGCCCGATGCCGCGACTGGCACCGGAAATCAGAGCAGTGCGTCCAGCAAGGTCGACGGCGGGATCGGTCATCGCCGGACAGGGTACGTCGGCGGGGCTTGGGAGTGCCCAGCACCCACGACGCGCGGGCAGCGAGCACACTGGTCGGCGTGAGCCGGCCGTCCCCGCGGCACCTGCCGAGCGCAGCACGCGCCCGGCGTCGGCTGTCGTCCCAGGCCAGGCGGGGTGAGCTGCTCGAAGCGGCGCTGCAGGAGTTCAGCAGCCGGGGTTACTACCTCACCCAGATGGAACATGTCGCCGCCACCGCCGGGGTGAGCAAGGCGCTGGTGTACCAGCACTTCCCGAGCAAGGAGGAGCTCTTCGCGGCGGTCACGGCGCAGGTCGTGGAGGGCTTCATGGGACGGCTGCCCGAGGTGCTGGGCAAGGCCGGTGACGCGCTCGGTGCCTGGCGAGGCGTGGTCCGGCTGCTCTGCGACCTGGTGACCGAGCGTCCGCAGGCCTGGGCACTGGTCGCGCGGCACCTGGACAACCCCGAGCTCGGCGCGCCGCTGCGCACGCTCCGGGAGCAGGTCATCGAGGTGCTCGCGGCGGTCCTCGCCAGCTACTACGCCCCCGAGCCGGGGGTTTCGGCGCCCTCCGACGAGGAGGTGCTCGAGCAGGCACGGCTGACCGTCCCCATGCTTGTCGGCGCACTGCAGGGGCTGATGTCCTGGTGGCTGGACCACCCGGAGGTGCCGCGCGCCAAGGTGGAGGCGCGGGCCGTTGATTTCGGGTGGCTGGGCTTGGATCGGATCCGCCGGGGTGAGTGGCTGCCTCTTGTAGGTAACTGACCAGTCAGTTACATTGAGCATGCCCCGCTCGTCAAGGAGGCCGCAGATGTCCGTAACCAGCGCCGTTGACGCGACGAACCGCATCCCCGACCGCGAGGACACCGCGCAGCGGCTGCTGCGGACCTCAGCCAAACACTCCTACGACCCGGCCGTCGAGATCGACTGGGACGCCTCGCTCGCGCCGGACCGTTACTTCATCGACCCGCGCCGCAGCTCCCTGTACGGCACAGCGCTCTGGCACCGGATGAGCGAGGAGCAGCGGATCGAGCTGACCAAGCACGAGGTGGCGAGCCTCTACAGCATCGGCATCTGGTTCGAGACGATCCTCATGCAGATGCTCGTCCGGCACGTCTACGACCGTCCCAAGGGCAGCGCGCATGCCCGGTACGCGTGGACCGAGATCGCCGACGAGTGCCGGCACTCGATCATGTTCTCCCGCGCGGCGGAGAAGTTCGGCGGCCCGGAGTACGGTCCCGGCTGGTTCGTCCACCATCTCGGGCGGCTGCTCAAGACAGTCTCCAACGGCACCGTGACCTTCGGCGCGGCGATCTACGTCGAGGAGATTCTCGACGTGTTGCAGCGCGAGCAGATGGCAGACCAGTCGCTGCAGCCGATGGTCCAGAAGGTGTCGCGGATCCACGTCATCGAGGAGGCCCGGCACATCCGCTACGCGCGCGAAGAGACGCTGCGCCAATGGCCTCGACTGGGCCCGCTGGGCCGGGCTTACAGCCGCATCATCCTCGCCATGGCGGTCTACTTCGCCACCACCAGGTTGATCGACCCGAAGGTGTATGCGGCGGCCGGGTTGGACGTCGACGAGGCGGTCGCAGCGGCTGCCGCTAACCCGCACTGGCGGCAGACCAAGAAGTTCGCCGCCCACAAGGTCGTCATGTTCCTCGACGAGGTCGGGCTCATCGCCGGGCCGGGAAGGCTGCTCTGGCGCTGGGCCGGAGTGCGGTAAAGCCTGCCACCGCAGGTAGTATGGGTGCGTGGTCGCGACAAGCTGACGTGCTGCCGGCCCCGCGCGCTGCGGCGCGTGGGGAACTGACCCCTGCCGGCGACCACCCTGGGAGTTTCCTCGTCGTGATCACAGCCACCGACCTCGAGCTGCGTGCCGGGTCCCGCATCCTGCTGTCCGGAGCCACCCTGCGGGTGCAGCCCGGCGACCGGATCGGCCTGGTCGGCCGCAACGGTGCGGGAAAGACCAGCACGCTTCGGGTGCTAGCCAGCGAGAGCCAGCCCTACGGGGGCCAGGTCCGCCGCGCCGGGGAACTGGGCTACTTGCCGCAGGATCCCCGCGAAGGTGACCTGTCGGTGCCCGCCAGGGACCGGGTGCTCTCCGCCCGCGGGCTCGACCAGCTGCTGCACGAGATGGAAAAGTCGCAGTCCGAGATGGCGGAGCTGGTCGACGGCCACGAGCAGGGCCGCGCGGTGCGCCGCTACAGCCACCTCGAGGATCGGTTCTCCGCGCTTGGTGGCTACGCCGCCGAAAGCGACGCGGCACGGATCTGCGCCAGCCTCGGATTACCCGACCGAGTGCTAGCCCAGCCGCTGCGCACGCTGTCCGGCGGGCAGCGGCGCCGGGTCGAGCTGGCCCGGATCCTGTTCGGCGCTTCGGACGGCTCGGGCGGTCGCTCAAACACCACGCTGCTACTCGACGAGCCGACCAACCACCTCGATGCCGATTCGATCACCTGGTTGCGCGATTTCCTCACCGCCCACGACGGCGGCCTCGTGGTGATCAGCCACAACACCGATCTGCTCGCCGCCGTGGTCAACAAGATCTGGTTCCTCGACGCGATACGCGGTGAGGCCGACATCTACAACCTGGGATGGCAGCGCTACCTGGACGCGCGGGCCGCCGACGAGAAGCGGCGGCGCCGGGAACGCGCCAACGCGGAGAAGAAGGCCACCGCCCTGATGGCGCAGGCCGACCGGATGCGGGCCAAGGCCACCAAGGCCGTCGCCGCCCAGAACATGCAGCGGCGGGCTACCAGGTTGCTGGCTGGCGCGGAGACCGAGCAACGTGCCGAGCGGGTGGCCCGGATCCGCTTCCCGCAACCCGCCGCCTGCGGGCGGACCCCGCTGACAGCGAGCGGGTTGGGCAAGTCCTACGGCTCGCTGGAAGTCTTCAACGGGGTGGACCTCGCAGTCGACCGGGGCAGCCGGGTGGTGATCCTCGGTCTCAATGGCGCCGGGAAAACCACCCTGCTGCGGCTACTCGGTGGGATGGAGACCCCCGACGCCGGGCACGTTGAGGGAGCACACGGCCTGCTGGTGGGGTACTTCGCCCAGGAGCACGACACGCTGGATCTCGATGCCACCGTGTGGTGCAACCTCCGGCACGCCGCGCCGGACGCCCCCGAGCAGCAGCTACGCACGCTGCTGGGCGCCTTCCTGTTCCGTGGCGAGCAACTGGACCAGCTGGCAGGCACCCTGTCCGGGGGGGAGAAGACCCGGCTGGCGCTGGCGGCGCTGGTGTCGTCGGCGGCCAACGTGTTGCTGCTCGACGAGCCGACCAACAACCTCGACCCGGTGTCTCGGGAGCGGGTGCTCGACGCGCTGCACCACTATTCCGGCGCGGTACTGCTTGTGACGCACGACCCCGGGGCGGTGCAGGCGCTGGAACCCGAGCGGGTGATCCTGTTGCCGGATGGCACGGAGGATCACTGGAGCGCGGACTACCTCGACCTGGTGCAACTCGCCTGACCCGGTGCCGGCCTGTTACGGAACGTACCCAGTCGGCTGCTGACGGATCGCATCGTCTGGGAGGCAGCCAGCCCGGATAGGTTACCGTTCACAGATCCACCCGAAGATCTTCTGGCGTAGATCGCTAACCTGGTCGATCATTGCCGCAAGGGCCTTGACCGGCTCTTCTCGTGTCGGAAGGAAAGGCGTTTCGTGGTGGCCGACCTCAAGAAGGGCAGCCGGATCACCGGCATCGCCCGGGACAAGCTTGCATCGGACCTGAAGAAGAAGTACGAGAAGGGCGCCAGCATCCGGGCGCTCGCCGAAGCAACCGGGCGATCGTACGGCTTCGTGCACCGGGTGCTCTCAGAGTCCGGTGTGACGCTGCGTGGCCGTGGCGGTGCTACCCGGACGAAGAAGAAGTAGCGGCGCGGTATCCGGCTGCCTCCACGGGACCACGGTCACAGGGCCCTCGAGGAGCAGGCTGGCGCGGAGATCGCTCGCTACCCAGAGATCTTCGTCTGGCTGCGCTGCCCGGGGTTGCTCACCGAACCGCGCAGCCAGGACCGCTGCGGCGGATCGTGCATTGTGCTGCTCCGAGCACTCACCTGACGCACCTGGACCCGCGGTGCCCGATCCGCTTCGGCGAGGCGATCTGGCTCAGTTCACGGTGACTGCCGCTCAGCTCTTGGATGGTGGCGTGCGACTTCCCCGCCAGTCTGGTGCCGACGTAGGAGTCCACGCCGGGAAGACTCGTCAGTTTCACGACGATCCTGCGTAGCCACAGCTGCAGCGACGACGACGGCAGGAACCATCCCACCCCGCGCCGGGCGATCATCTGCTTCTCCGTGATCACTGGCTGCCACAGCTCCTGGTAGCGGGCCAGCGCGGCCTCAATGGAGTCAGCACTCGCCAGCCGCTCGCTTAGCACGTAGGCGCCAGCGATCGCGAGTGCGGCACCCTGCCCTGCGAGCAGCGACACTGCCTGGCAGGCGTCGCCGAGCAGGGTTACCCGCCCGCGACTCCACTGCGGAATCTCGATCTGCGCGACCTGGTCGTAGTACAGCTCGGAGGACGTCGGGCACTTCGCCAGTGCCTGGGGAACGACCCAGCCGATCGACGAGTACGCCTCGCGCACGGCCAGCTGCGTGTCTTCGGGAAGGGTGGGATCGGGGGTGCGGTGCACCGCGAACGCGGCCACCCTGCCATCGCGCAGACCGTAGAACCCCATCTGCCGTTCTGTGGTGTCGGTGAGGCAGAACCGGTTGTGCGCGTAGTCGTAGATCTCTGGATCGTCGAAGATGTATGCGGCGGTGTGGTAGCCGAGGTATCGGAGGAACTGCTCCTCGTCGCCGAACACCATGCGCCGCACTGTCGAGTGGATGCCATCAGCTCCGACCAACAGGTCGGCGCCGAGCACCGTTCCGTCGGTGAGAGTGACGTGCACGCCGTCGGTCGAGTTCTCGATGTGCGCGATGCCGCGGCCGTAGCGCAGGTCGACCTTGTCGACCACCTGCTCGCGAAGCGCCAGCTCCAGGTCGGGGCGCATGATGCTCAGCAGCTGGCCGTTCACCGCCTGTTCGAAGCGTGCGTAGTTCAATCCGGCTCGTCGCCGGCCGGACCCGTCGACGTAGCGGACCTCCTCGACCCGGTAGCTGAGTTCCTGCATCCGTGGCAGAACTCCCATGGCCTGGGTGGCTTCGTAGCCGAGCCCGAAGAAGTCCATCATGTATCCCTGACTGCGCGGACCCGGCGACTTCTCGATCACCACGACATCCCAGCCGATGGTGGTGAGTCGCTGCGCGAGGGACAATCCCGCGATTCCGGCGCCGCAGATCACTGCCTTCATCTGGAGGCCTCTCTCTGTTGTGCATTCTCGGACGTGGCCGTGCCGGGTGTGACGAGCCTGCGCAGCACCGGTGCGACTGCCGACGAGGTCAGCTCCGGATCCAGCGCCCTGTGCAGCATTACCCCGTCGATCGCTGCAGCCAGCACAGAAGCGGTGTCATAGGGTGTTTTCGCACCGTGTTCGCCGAGCCATCGGGCCAGCCTCCGCCGGAACTCGTCGACAAGACCGAGGAGCTCGATGCGCAAAATCTCATCGCGGGTCGCGGCCAGATAGGTTTCGGTGAACAGCAACGACGTCGGGTCGCTTCCGGTGTAGACGTCGAGCGAGCCGAGCAGCATGTCCACGCCGGCATCGAGGGTTCGGACGTCCTCGAAGATGTGCTCGGCAGCGGACAGAAGATCGCTTATCATGCCCAGCGCGGCGTCGCGCAGCAATGCCTGCAGTGACGGGAAATGGTAGTGAACCAGCCCGGGTGTCACGCCCGCCCGCTCGGCCACGATTCGGGTACTCACCGCATTCCAGCCCAGCTCGGCGATGAGCTCGGCAGCAGCGCTCAGGAGCTGCAGCCGTACTTCCCGTCCCCGATCCGCCGCTGTCCGGGCCGCCATAGCGATCTCTCCTAACTTGGACGTTCGCCTTGTCCGATCGACTTGGTCGTTCGCCCTAACCGTACCTGCCCGGACGGGTGGGTCAACCTGTCGTCACCGGCGTCGGTGACCAGATTTCTCGGCGATGGGTGCCGTCAGGTGGTGGCCTGCACGCCGCTCAGCGCGCCGACCGCGGCGACCACGACACCGGCGCCGGCGAGTTGCACCCGGGTCAGCCGCTCGCCGAACAGCACCCGGGCACCGACCGCGGCGATCGCGGCGAACAGCGAGGAGAGCACTGCAGTGACCGCGAGCCCGGCGCGGGAACCAATCGCGAACAGCCCGAAACCGGCCACTTCGCCGACTCCAGCGATCAGCACGAACGGCAGTGCTGCCCTGGTCATGCTCAGCTGACCGCGCAGCCCGAGCGGGACCACGATGGCCAGCACCCCCACTATCCGGGACGGCAACAGCGCCCACACCACCGGCAACGCCGCGCTGACCTGGCCGATCGCGTACAGGCTGACGCCGATCGCCGCCGCGGCGCCAACCGCGAACCCGGTCGCCCGCCTCGGATGCCCGCCGGGCGCCCCACGCTGGGTTCCGGCCAGCACGACACCGGCCACGATCAATGCCAGCAGCGCCGCCGCGGCGCCGGCGAGCCGCTCACCGGCGGCTACCGAGATCACCGCCGCGACCGCGCCCTGGGTGGACACGATCGGCGCGACAATCCCCACCTTGCCCACCTGCAACCCGGCGTAGGCGAGCAAGAGGCCCACGATGTCGCCCACCCCGGCCACGGCCATCCACCACACCGCCCGGCCGTCAAGGCCGCTTGGCACCCCACCGGCGAGCGCTACGGGGGACAGCACGACCAACCCGACGGTCATCACCCCGCCCAGTACCGCCCGTGGCCCGATCAGCCGGCTGGACCGCGTGTTGCACAACGTCACCGTGGCGAACACCAACGCCGCACCCACACCACAGGCGATGGCCAGCACGAGTGACAGTCCACACCACTGGCCCTCGGCCGCTTGTCAGATCGCGCATCTCATGCCCACCGGGGAACAACTCGATGTTTACAACGTTGCAGCACAAGGCGGACAAACGGCGCGTACTGCAGCGAGGGAGCCTCGATGGACAACTCGTGGAGCCTGTTGAACAGCTCGGTACGCCGGGGCGGCACACCCCGCGCGCTGGCGCCGGGCACGCTGCGCCGGATCGTCGGTTTCGCCAAACCGCACAAGACGTCACTGCTGGTATTCCTCGCGCTGAGCACGGTTTCGGCAGTCCTGGCCGTCGCCACCCCGGTGCTGGCCGGCCGAGTCGTGGATGCCATCGTCGGCCGCGCGGGAGTGACGCTGGTCGTCGGGCTGGCGGTGCTCATCGCGGTCCTGGCGGTGATCGACGCCGGTTTCGGGCTCGCGTCGCGCTGGCAGTCCTCCCGGATCGGCGAGGGACTGATCCTCGACCTGCGCCGCGCGGTGTTCGAGCATGTGCAGCGGATGCCGGTGGCGTTTTTCACCCGCACTCGCACCGGGGCGCTGGTCAGCAGGCTCAACAACGACGTGATCGGCGCGCAGACCGCGCTGACCTCCACGCTGTCCGGGGTGGTCACCAATGTGATCCAGCTAGTGCTCACGCTGGTGGTGATGCTGACGCTGTCCTGGCAGGTTACGGTGCTGGCCCTAGTGCTGCTGCCGATCTTCGTGCTGCCGGCGCGCCGGATGGGCCTGCGGCTGGCCGATCTGCGACGGGAAGCGTCGACGCACAACGCGGCCATGACCACCCAGATGACCGAGCGGTTCTCCGCGCCGGGCGCCACGCTGGTGAAGCTGTTCGGACGGCCCGAGGCCGAGGCCGCCGAGTTCGGCTACCGGGCCAGCAGGGTTCGCGATATCGGGGTGCGCAGCGCGATGGCGACGCGGGTGTTTCTCACCGCGCTGACCCTGGTCTCTGCCCTGGCGCAGGCATTGGTGTACGGGCTGGGCGGGTGGCTCGCGCTGCGCGGCGACCTCGCCCCGGGCACCGTGGTCACCCTCGCGCTGCTGCTCACCCGGCTGTACTCGCCGCTGACCGCGCTGGCCAACGCCCGGGTCGACGTGATGACTGCGCTGGTGGCCTTCGAGCGGGTCTTCGAGGTGCTCGACGTCCGCCCGATGATCACCGAGCGACCGGACCCCCGGACCGTGCCCGCGGGGGAGGTGTCTGTGGAGTTCGACGACGTGCGCTTCGCTTACCCGTCGGCCGAGCAGGTGTCCCTGGCCTCGCTAGAGGAGGTCGCAACATTGGACGCCCGCGGCGGCGCCGAGGTGCTGCACAGGGTGGATTTCCGCGCCGAACCAGGGCAGTTGGTCGCGCTGGTCGGCTCCTCGGGCGCGGGCAAGTCCACCATCGTGTCGCTGGTGCCGCGGCTCTACGACGTGGACACCGGAGCGGTGCGGCTCAATGGGGTGGATGTCCGCGACCTGTCCTTCGCGGCGCTGCGGGACACCGTGGGGGTGGTGACCCAGGACGGGCACCTGTTCCACGACACCATCGCCGGCAACCTCCGCTTCGCGGCGCCGGATGCGCTGGACGAACAGTTGTGGGACGCACTGCGGCGGGCCCGGCTGGAGGATCTGGTGCGGTCACTGCCGGATGGGCTCGACACCGTGGTGGGCGACCGCGGGTACCGGCTTTCTGGTGGTGAGCGGCAGCGGCTGACCATCGCCCGGCTGCTGCTGTCCCGCCCCCGAGTGGTGATCCTCGACGAGGCCACCGCGCATCTGGACTCCGAGTCCGAGGGAGCAGTGCAGGCTGCACTGGCCGAGGCGCTACACGGTCGCACCGCATTGGTCATCGCGCACCGGCTGTCCACCATCCGCACCGCAAACCAGATCCTCGTGATCGAGGACGGCCTGGTGATCGAGCGCGGCACGCACGAGGAGCTGCTCGACGCCCGCGGGCGGTACGCGCAGCTCTATCGCACTCAGTTCGCTGAGCCCACCGCCGCCTAATGCCCACCCGCGTGTCCGCCTCCCGTGCCCGGTGTGTCCGCTGCTCATGCACGCATGGGGTCCCTTTGCCGAGCACCCAACACCGATACACCGGGCACCGGAGGCCGACACACCGGGCACGGGGGCCGGACACGCCGGGATGGGTGGGGGTACGGATTGGCGTAAGTAACGCTGCGGGCGTCGGAGCAACTAGGTAGCGTGACGGGTCGGCTCGTCGATCGGGTCGATTGCGAGGAGGTGGGGGTCATGACGCCAGCGGCACCGCTGCCCTGGACGTCCACTCCGGCGGCACCGCCAACGGTGCTGCAAAGTCGCGCAGAGGCCGAGGTCTACGTCGCATCCGTCTGCTTCAAGCATGGGCCGCCCAGGCTGCTCGGCGCCGAACTCGAGTGGGTGGTACAGCACTCCGGCAACCCCCACATCCCGTTGCAGGCCCGCCACCTCGCCGACGCACTCGGCCCGCACGTCCCGCATTACCTCGTCCCAGACAGCTCCCAGATTCCTCTTCCACACGGCTCCACCGTCACGGTCGAACCCGGTGGCCAGCTCGAGATCTCCAGCCCGCCCTGTGCCTCGCTGACCGAGCTCATCGCCACCGTGGAGGGCGATACCGCCGCACTGACCGATCTCCTCGATCCCGCCGGACTGGTCCTCACCGGCTCGGGCTCCGATCCACATCGCCCGTCTCGCCGACTGATCGACATCCCCCGCTACGCCGCGATGGAGACCGCCTTTGACCGGATCGGCCCGATGGGCCGGGCCATGATGTGCTCCACCGCCGCAGTGCAAGTATGTGTGGACGCCGGCACCCCCGCCGAGGTGGCGTCGCGCTGGGCGGCTCTCCACGATCTGGGACCAGCACTACTCGCCGCGTTCGCGAACTCGCCTTGGCTGGGTGGCCTGCGCACGGGCTGGGTGTCCTCCCGGATGCAGGCCTGGTTCGCATTGGACCCGGTACGCACCAGGCCCAGCCCGGTGCACTGGGATCCGGCAGCGGACTGGGCACGCCGGGCGCTGGACACCCCGGTGCTGTGCCAGCGCCGTCCCCGGGGTAGTTGGGATGTGCCGAGCGGGGTCACCTTTGCCGACTGGTTGTCCGGGGCGCTGCCCGGCCGCCCCAGCACCGCCGATCTCGACTACCACCTGACCACGCTGTTCCCGCCGGTGCGGCCGCAGGGGTACTTCGAGGTCCGCTACCTGGACACCCAGCCGGTGGGGCAGTGGCTGGTACCGGTGGCGGTGGTGGCCGCTCTGCTGGCCGACCCCGAAGTCACCGCTGCCGCCCGGGATGCCTGCGCTCCCGCCGTCGGGCGGTGGTGGGAAGCGGCCGAACATGGCCTGCGCGACGACGCACTCGCCAAGTCCGCGATCGCGGTGTTCGAGCTGGCCTGCCGGGCGCTGCCGGAGCTCGACGCACCCGCCGGGGTGCAGCAGCTCGTCGAGGAGATCACCGAACACCGGGTCCGCCGCGGTCGCTGCCCAGCAGACGACATCGTCGAGGAGTACACCGGCCGCCTCAACGGAACCCGACCCGCAGGACTCAATGGAGGACAACCGCTGTGAGCACGCCGATCACCGAGCTGGGCATCGCCGCCCTGCGCGACCACCTCGCCGCCGAGCTCACGCGTACCCGCGCCCGTAGCGCGGCGCTGACCGAGGCGGTGGACGACGGCGAGCTGATCCGCCAGCACTCCCGGATCATGTCCCCGCTGGTGTGGGATCTGGCTCACATCGGCAACCAGGAGGAGCTCTGGCTGGTCCGAGACGTCGCCGGGCGTGACCCCGTCCGCGCCGACATCGATCACCTTTACGACGCGTTCAGGCATCCCAGGTCCGACCGGCCCGCGCTGCCACTGCTCGCACCGGCCGAGGCCAGGAGTTACCTCGGCGAGGTCCGCGGCAAGGTGCTCGACGCGCTGGAATGCACCCCCCTGGAAGGCCGCAGGTTGGTCACGCACGGGTTCGCCTTCGGGATGATCGTGCAGCACGAGCAGCAGCACGACGAGACCATGCTGGCCACCCATCAGCTTCGAGCCGGCCCAGCCGCGCTGCGCGCCCCCGCCCCGGCACCACAGCGGGCTACCGGCCTGCCCGGCGAGGTGCTCGTTCCCGCCGGCGAATTCACCATGGGCACCTCAACCGAGCCGTGGGCGCTGGACAACGAGCGCCCAGCGCATCGCGCCTGCACCGATGCGTACTGGCTGGACACCACCCCGGTGACCAATGGCGACTACCAGCAGTTTCTCGCCGAAGGCGGCTACCACGACTCGCGGTGGTGGAGCGAACGGGGCTGGGCGCACCGCTGCGAAGCAGCTCTGGTGGCCCCGAAGTTCTGGCACCTCGACAGCGGGTCGTGGTGGCGCACCCGGTTCGGCAGCACCGAGCCGGTCCCACCCGACGAACCTGTCATGCACGTCAGCTTCTTCGAAGCGCAGGCCTACGCGGCGTGGGCCGGCAAGCGCCTGCCAACCGAGGCGGAATGGGAGAAGGCCGCCCGCTTCGATCCCGCCACCGGGCGCTCCCGCCGTTTCCCCTGGGGCGATGAGGATCCCACCCCGGCGCACGCCAACCTGGGGCAGCGGCACCTGCAGCCCGCTCCTGCAGGCAGCTACCCGGCCGGGGCGTCCCCACTGGGCGTGTACCAGCTGATCGGTGACGTGTGGGAATGGACGTCTTCGGGCTTCGCCGGCTACCCGGGCTTCGCGCCGTTCCCGTACCGGGAGTACTCCGAGGTGTTCCTGGGCGGGGATTACCGGATGCTGCGCGGCGGCTCGTTCGGCACTGACGCAGCGGCCTGCCGGGGGACTTTCCGCAACTGGGACCACCCGGTGCGCAGGCAGATCTTCACCGGTTTTCGCTGCGCCCGGGACGCTGCGCCGGCGGACCTGATCTGACCGTGTGCCGACACCTGGCCTATCTCGGGCCGCCGCGCGACCTCGCGACGCTGCTGCTGGACCCGCCGCACTCGCTGCTGCACCAGAGCTACGCACCGGCGGACATGCGCGGCAGCGGGACGATCAACGTCGACGGCTTCGGTGCAGGCTGGTACCCCGACGGCACCACCCCGCCGATCCGCTACCGGCGGTCGGTCCCGATGTGGACCGACCCGTCGTTCGCCGCGCTGGCTCGCGACGTGCGCAGCGGTGCGGTACTCGCCGCGGTGCGCTCGGCCACACCTGGGATGCCGGTGATGGACACCGCCTGCGCACCGTTCGGCACCGGCCGCTGGCTGTTCAGCCACAACGGGAGGGTTGCCGGCTGGCCGCACAGCATGGCAACGCTGGCCGCGCGGCTGCCGGTGACTGACCTGCTCACCCTCGAAGCCCCCACCGACTCCGCGCTGCTGTGGGCGCTGGTCCGGCATCGCCTGGTGACCGGTGATTCGCCCGGCCGCGCGCTGGCCGCGGTGGCCGCTGAGGTGCTCACCGCGGCCCCGGGCTCGCGGCTGAACCTGCTGGTCACCGACGGCACGATGATCGCCGCGACCGCAGTGGACCACGCGCTGGCGGTTCGCGGAGGCGACGGAACAGTGCTGGTCTGCTCCGAGCCCACCGACCGGTCCGCCGGTTGGGAACCGGTCCCCGACTGCCATCTGCTCACCGCGACACCGTCCAGAGTGGACGTCGCGCCGATCCCTGCGACCACTGCCGAGGAGCCATGACCGCGCCCGTGCTCGAAATCCACCTGTCCGACTCCGATGCCGCCGACGCGCTGCATCATGACGTACGGGTCGGGCTGTCCGCCGATCCCAAGTGGCTACCGCCCAAGTGGTTCTACGATGCCCGTGGCAGCGAGCTGTTCGAGCAGATCACCACGCTGCCCGAGTACTACCCGACCCGCACGGAGCGCGAGCTGCTGCGGCGCAGCGTAAGGCAGATCGCGCAGCGGGCGTGGGTTCGGGGGGCGGCCGTGGACACCCTCGTCGAACTCGGTTCGGGCTCCTCGGAGAAGACCCGGTTACTGCTCGACGCGCTCACCGCGCACGGATTGCTGCGGCGCTTCGTGCCGCTGGACGTGTCGGAGTCGGCGTTGCGCGGCGCGATGATCGCGGTGGCACAGGAGTACCAGGGGCTTGCGGTGCACGGCGTGGTCGGCGACTTCACCCAGCATCTGGAGCTGTTGCCGGCCGGTCCGGGGGGGCGCCGGCTGGTGGCTTTCCTGGGCGGCACGATCGGCAATCTGCTGCCGGACGAGCGGGCCGGCTTTTTCACCGCGCTGCGCGCCGCACTGGTTCCCGGTGAGCTGCTGCTGCTGGGCGCAGGGCTGGCCACCGACCCGGCGGTGATGGTGCCGGCCTATGACGACGCCGCCGGAGTGACTGCCGAGTTCAACCGCAATGTGCTGCGCGTACTCAACCGCGAGCTCGGCGCCGACTTCGAGGTCGCCGCCTTCGATCATGTCGCGGTGTGGGATGCCACGCACGAGTGGATCGAGATGCGGCTGCGGGCCCGTCGCGCGATGACCGTTCGGTTGCCCGCAGTCGGCATGACAGTGCACTACGCCGAAGGCGAGGAGATGCGCACCGAGGTCTCGGGCAAGTTCCGGCGCGAGGGACTCGGGGCCGAGCTGGTCGACGCCGGATTCGCCGACCAGACGTGGTGGACCGATACCGAGGACCGATTCGCTCTGGTGCTCGCCGCAGCCGCCTGAGCGGATCACCTGTCCGAACCGAACTACGCGCCCCGGAACTGCGGCATTAGCCGCGCAATCCCACCAGCGTCTGCCAGGCGCGGGTGGCGAGTTGCAGGTTGAACCGGGTATCCGGGCAAGACAGATCGTGGCCGGAGATCTCCCGGATGCGCTGCAGCCGGTACTTCAGCGTGTTGCGGTGCACCGACAGGGACTGGGCGGCGGCGTCGTAGCTTCCACCGCACTCCAAGTACTCGGTCAACGTGCCTACCAGACCGGACTGCTTGCGGGAGTCATAGTCGAGTAAGGCGCCCAACCACGACCGGACGAACCGCTCGACACCCGCAGGGTCCTGGACCTCGGACAGCAGCCGGTACACACCGAGGCCCTCGAACGCGACGACCTGGGCGGCGCCCTTTGCCACGACCTGCATCGTCAGCGCGAACTGGGCCTCCCGATACGAGCGGGGGAAGTCGCCCGGCCGCTCGCACACTGCGCCGACCCCGATCCGGCACCTGCCGCCGCCGAGCTCCGCCAGGACGGCACTGTGCAGCCGGTCGAACGGCGCCTTCGCGGGGGAGAGGAGCACGACGGTACGCCCGCGGGCGACCAGCAGGACGCCGGCTCCGACGTCGCGGGCCGCCCGGCGCACGGCGTGGAAGAACGCCTCCTCATCGCGGCGCCTCCCGCGGCCTTCCACCACGAGCACCTGGTGGGGCCGTTCGAGGTCGTAGTCCAGGGCCTGGGCCAACGCGAGGGCGCCCTCCTCATCGGCACCGCCCAGCAGGTGGTCGACGAGTTCGCGGCGGACCCGGAGCTCGGTGTCGGCCAGGCTGCGCAGCCGAGCCAACTCCATCGCCAGCACGGTGGCGCCGTGCTCCAGAGCGACAAGTTCCTGCTCACCGGCGGTTGCGCCTGGGTCGATGAGGACCAGCACGCCGAGCACGTCCTCCCGCGGCCGGGCGATGGCCAGCAACCGGCCGGCCTCCCGGATCGGCCGGCCCTCGCGCAGTGCGCGCCGCAGCATCTGTTCCCGACGGGCCTGCGGGTCCTTCGGGTAAGGGTCCGGTCGATCGCCCCCGGCCCAGGCCCGCAGGTTGCCGTAACGGTCCTCGACGGCGACCGGGTAGCCGGTCAGCTTGTGCACCGCCCGGGCGATGCCCTCCTGGCCCTCGCCGCCGACCGCGACTCGGGTCAACCGGTCGTGGATCGCGGTCGAGCGTTCCAACGCTCGCACCGTCTGGGCCAGCACGGTGTTCGCCGTGGACAGCTGCGCCGCGGTGGCCCGCTCCTTGGCGTGCAGCCGCGCGTTGACCAGCGCAACGCCGGTTTGCTGGGCGAGGACCCGGAGCAGGAACTGTTCGGATCCCGACGGCTGCTGCGGTGCCGCCACCACCAGATGGCCGATGGGGCCTTCCAGCCCACGCAGGGGGAATGCCCATGCCCACTGCTCGTCCGGGACAGCCAGCATGCCGCCACCCCCGCCCAGCAGGCTGAGCTGGGCATCAACGGTGGCACGCACGCCGGGCTCGGTGTAGGGCGGTGCGGCCGCTTGCCAACCGCTGTCCCGCAGCGCAACCCCGCCCAGGTGACAGCGCCCCAGCGACGGTATCGACGTGGTCGCCAGGTGCAGGATCTGCCGGACGTCGCCGCTCTCGGTCATCAGCATCGAGAGCACGAGCAGCCCCTGCAAGCTGGATAGCTGGTCGCGCAGCAGCGGATCGGCTCTTGTTGCGGCCCCGTCAGCAACGGGCACATCGGTGCTGGGAAGGTGGTCTCCCGCGAGGTCGACCGCCCACGCTGAGGTGCTCATGGTTGCGCTGGGTTCGTGGTGGCTGGCTTCACGGTCCTCGATCGGACCGCGAGGAACTCGTCGGGCTCAAGGTAGTTCGGGTTGTCCAGCACCATGCTGCCGAGCAGTACCCGGGGATGGGTCTTGAGCAGGTCGATGATGATCTCGCCGCTGAA
Source organism: Pseudonocardiaceae bacterium (assembly GCA_050699975.1). Classification (GTDB taxonomy): domain Bacteria; phylum Actinomycetota; class Actinomycetes; order Mycobacteriales; family Pseudonocardiaceae. The sequence continues at coordinate 18,670 of JBOHGH010000017.1, forward strand.
CCGCTCCAGGTCATAGAGGCAGAGGATGACCTGAGGGTAGCGGGGCAGGAACCGGTTGAGCTCGGACTCGTAGCCCACCAGCTCTTCCACGCCCGGCGCCTGCCGCAGCGCCCAGGTCATCTCGCCCACCGAACGGGCGAATCGGAACCTGCCGGCCACTGCCGAACCGACAAAGTTCTCCCAGAACGCCAGCATCTCCTCAGTGCAGAACCGGCCCGAGCGCAGGTACGCATCAGTGGACGCGCGCAGTTCCAGCTGGGTGTCGCCGATCCACCGGTCGACGTCGGCCTCACTGCCCAGCGCGGCCAGCACCTCTCGAGGCTCGACCGCGTCCACCACGCAGATGCACTTGTCCCCGGTCTGTAACCCGGCCCGCAGGTACGGGATCAGGATCTCGTCCCGCTCACCAGGGCCCCGGTAAAAGGCGCAGATGTGATCTCCCTCGGCCAACTGCAAGCCGGGAATGCCGAGTTCCAGGGTGTGGGTCACGCCCTACTCCTCGTCGATCAAATCTTCGTAGCCCACATCGTCGTAGCACAGCCCCACGGGCACATCCGGTGTGAGCCCCATCACGGTACGCGCCGGTCGACCACTGGGGCCAGGGTCGAGCTGCCGGGATGGACGCCGCAGCCCCTTTCGGGTCACCGGCTACCTCCCGTATCGGGCCCAGTGGGTGGCGAACAGCTCCTCCTCCTCTACCGGCCGGGGCGGCACCGGGCGCGATACCCAGGTCAGGTTGACGAAATGGCGAGCGTTGACATTCTCCGTGGTGATGTTGCCGCCCCAGGTGCCGCAGCTGAGACTGAGCGTGAACGGCAGGCCGTTGCGCGGGCTGCCGGCTCCCTCGTTGAGGTTCTGGTTGACCAGCACCCTTGCGGTTCGGGTGCCCAGCGCCAGCGCGTCGACGTGTTCGTCGCTGCTGGTATGGATACCGCAGGTGTGCCCCGCTCCCTGGTAGCCGGTAATCGCGTTGACCAGCTCGACGGCTCGCTGGATCCCGCCGGAGTAGCGGTACAGCGCCAGCACCACGGAGAGCTTTTCGCCGGAGAACGGGTATTCCGGCCCGACCCCGTCCTCGCCGACGATGAGGAAAGTACGGTCCGCCGCAATGGTGAACCCGGCTAGATCCGCGATATGAGGGGCCGGCTTGGCGATGACCTCGAGCGCCGGGATGCCGGGACCGTCGGGCCACATCAACCGCTGCAGCGCCGCGCGTTCGGTCTCGGAGCAGAGGTGGCCGCCAGCCGCCACCAACCGCTCGAGCAGCGCGTCGTGAATGCTCGCCTCGGCCAGCACCGCGTTATCCGCCAGGCAGCTCGTCGCGTAGTCGAAGGTCTTGGCCGTGGCGATCGCGCTCGCCGCGTCATCGAGGTCGGCGGTCTCGTCGACCACGTGGATGGCGTTGCCGACCCCGACACCGTAGGCAGGGGTCCCGGAGCTGTACGCGGCATGCACCATCGCGTGCCCCCCGGTCGCCACGATGAGGTCGGCCTGGCGCATCAGCTCCTGGGTCGCCGAGATCGACGGCGCGGAGATCACCTGGACCAGGTCGGCCGGTGCCCCGACCTGCTCGCAGGCTTCCCGCATGAAGCCCACGACCGCGTGGCTGGTGCGTTTGGTCCGGGGGTGCGGGGCGACGATGATCGCGTTGCGGCCCTTGAGCGCGAACAGCGCCTTGACCGGCGGGGTGGCATCCGGCCCGGTCGTCGGGATCAGGGCGGCGACGACGCCGACCGGTTTGGCGATCAGCACCAAACCCCGCTCGGGGTCCTCGGCGGCGACCCCGACGGTGCGCACCGAGCGCATGTCGCGCAGCACGCCGAGCACGCGTTTGTTGATCTTGATGACCTTGTCGGGGTAGTTGCCGAATCCGCCCTCGTCGACGGCGAGCTGGGCGAGTACCTCGGCCCGGTCCTTGCGCGCCACCGCCCACGCGACCGCGGTCACCAGCTCGTCAACTTGCTCCTGGCTGTAGTCCGCGATGGCGCCTTGCGCGATACGCGCCCGCGTCACCATTGACGCCACGTCGTCGCTCATGAACCCAACGATCTCGCGTGGGGCACGCCAATGGATTCGGCACCGCCGGACAAACCTGGAAGGTTGCCCTGTCCGGCCAGGACGTCACCGGGCACCGTCGGCTGAGCATAGGGTCAAGTCTCCTTGCCGGCACGACGAGGACGGTGTGCTGTGGATATCCGGGATAAGCAGTTCAACCTCGCTGAGTGGAACAACATCATCGAGGAAAGCCTGGCCGACCCGGATTCCGAGCCATTGTTCAACCTGGTCGGTGACGATTCCCTGTACGACGCCATCTTCGTGGGCGGTGGCGCGGGTGGCCGGTTCGGTGCCGCGTATATGAAAGCCATGGGTGGGCGTCCGTTGATCATCGATGCCTGGCCGTTCCTCGGTGGGTCGTGCCCGCATCAGGCCTGCGTGCCGCATCATCTGTTCTCCGACGCCGCCGCCGAGCTCGACCTGATGCGCTGGTTCTCCGACGAGCTGTTCTTCCCGAAGTTCGACGCCTCGCGCGCGAGCATCCTGGCGATGGTGAAGCTGTTCGTGGCCGGCCGGGGCACCGCACACGCGTTCATGAACTGGCAGACCAAGGAACAGCTGGAAGTCGAGTACGTTCTCAACGCGCGGGCGACCATCGTGGACCGCAATACCGTGACCGCAGGCGGGAAGACCTTCTGCGGCCACAACCTGGTGCTCGGAATGGGCGCCCGACCGGTGTATCCGGGCATCCCCGGTCTCGACCTGCGCGGGGTCTATGACTTCGTCAGCCTCGTCGAGGAGCTGGACTACGAGCCGTCCCGCTGCGTCATCATCGGCGGCAGCAAGGTCGCCATGGAGTACGGGGCGTTCTTCCATGCAACGGGATGCGATACGACGATCGTGACCCGTTCACCCTTGATGCGCACGCACAGCCTGCACCACGTCGACGAGGACCTGCGGCGCTACGTCGTGGAGGGCATGCGCAAACGCGGCATGGACATCCTGGAAGGCGCGGTCCCGCTGTCGGTGAACGGCAACGGTTCAGTCAACAACGTGACGGTGCGGCTGGGCAGCGGTGAGGTGATCGACATCGAGACCGACTTCGTCTTCATGGCCACCGGGGAACGCCCGAACTCAGCACACGCGCAGGAGGTGCTGGGCATCGAGGTCGGCACCACCGGGCGGGTGGTCGCCGACAAGACGATGCGGACCACCGTGCCGAACGTGTACGCGATCGGGGACATGATCGACGGGCCGATGGAGATGTTCAAGGCTCGTAAGTGCGGCGTGACGGCGGCCCGCAACATCATGGGGGAGCACATCGAGTTCGACTTCACCGAGTACCCGGACTTCCTGCACACCACCTACGAGGTCACCTGGGTCGGGCTCACCGAGCAGGAGGCTCGGGCGGCGTGCGACGAGGTCATCATCATCCAGATGCCGCCCTACGTCGAAGGCCTCGACAGCGAGAACCTGCCGCTGCCGTGTTCGGATCGGTCCATGCTCTACGCCTTCAGCAGGCCTGAGCTGAGCGGTTTCCAGAAGCTGGTGGTGGATGGTACCTCGCGCAAGGTGCTGGGCGCGCATCACGTCGGCTACGGCGCCAAGGACGCCTTCCAGTACCTGGATTACCTGATCCACCGGCCCGAAGGCCTGACGATCGACGAACTCGGCTGGATGAACGAGCTGTTTCTCAACCCCGAGCACTTCATCCAGCTGTCCCGGCTACGCGCCGGGCGCCGCAAGCTCGTCGACCTGTAGCTCTCAGATCTGCGGGCCCAGGCTGGCCAGTAGGGCTCGGGTGCGCCTGACGCTCGCCTCCGGATTGCCCACCGGGAACACCGCTGGCCACAGCTCTGTGACGCCGACGTCGAAAGCGCACCGACCACGATCGAGACCGGACTGGTGCCCAGCCCCGTGAATCCTCCGTCGACCTGGTAGAACGAACCCCGATAAGTCACGTTGCCTTCGCGGAGCAGCGGTCCGAGCACGGAGAGGTACTCCCGCATGTGCTGGGCCGGGCTGGTGTGGTGGCCGCCTGCTGAGCCAGGGCCAGGGGATGGCGCGGCTAGGTGGGCACGATCCCCACTCCGAGTTCCACCCGGCTCGTCTGACTGCCGACTACGGCAAGGACGCTCAGCGCATCGACGCCGAAGCTCCGGAACCTGGTGGGCGACATGCTGCTCGCCGGGAGCCATTGACGGCGCGGGGTGCGCGGGCGGACCGTCGTCTCGAACACCGGCGCAGGGAGGAGCTTCCACGATGGTCCGACTTTCCACCACCGACAAGCTGGTCGCCGCGGCGGTGCAAGCGGCGCCGGTGTTCCTCGATAGGGAGGCCACGGTCGGCAAGGCGACCGGCCTGATCGCGCAGGCCGCTACCCAGGGCGCCTCGCTGATCGCGTTCCCGGAGGCCTTCGTGCCGACCTACCCGGACTGGGTCTGGCGTACCAGGCCCTGGGACGACGGCCCGGCCGCCTGGTACGAGCGCCTGCTCGATCAGTCGGTTGAGATTCCTGGACCGGCCACCGACGAGCTGGGCGAGGCGGCCAGGGCGGCGGGCGCCTACCTCTCGATCGGGGTCAACGAGCGTGCCGGGGCGACTCTGTACAACACCCAGCTATGGCTCGCACCAGACGGTGCCGTCGCCGCCGTGCACCGCAAGCTGATGCCGACCGGTGCCGAGCGGCTGGTGTGGGGCTACGGGGACGGTTCGACGCTGCCGGTGCTGGACACGCCGATCGGCAAGCTGGGCGGCCTGATCTGCTGGGAGAACTACATGCCGCTGGCCCGCTACGCCCTCTACAGCCAGGGCATCGACATCCACGTCGCTCCGACCTGGGACAACAGCGACGCCTGGGTGCCGACCATGCGGCACATCGCCAAGGAGGGCCGCATGCACGTCATCGGCGTAACGTTCTGCCTGCGCGGCTCGGACGTGCCCGCCGACATTCCCGGCCGCGACGAACTTTACGGCGGCGACGAGGACTGGCTGGCCCGGGGCAACAGCTGCATCGTCGGCCCGGACGGCGATCTGCTGGCCGGTCCGCTGGTCGGCGAGGAGGGCATCGTGATCGCCGAGATCGACCTCGCCCGGGCAAGGTCCGCGCGGCGCCAGTTCGACCCAGTCGGCCACTACGCCCGCCCCGACGTCTTCCAGCTCGTCGTCGACCGCAGCCCCCGCCCCGCGACGGTGTTCGTGGACCGGGACGTCTGATGTGTCGGTGTCGCGCCCCGTGAACTCGACCAGAGCGACGTCTGGCAGGACTGAAATGTCGCTGACGTCGAGTTCACGGACAGTGCCCCGGGCAAGCCAGCGAACACGCGTGGTCGGGTTGGGGCGAACCCTGGTTAGCCTTCGCGCGTTGCCTCCTGCCGGGCTTCGGCAACGAGTGCCTGCTCGGTGTGGCGGAAGTGCTCCCGCTGAGTGCGGCCCTGTTCACCGAGCCGGTGGGCATCTGCGGTGCACGCGGCGGCCATCCGGGCGACCTCGGTGGGGGCTGCGCCGCCGCGGGCGGTGCGGGTGCGGACCACTTCCCGTGGATCCAGCGCCCGGGCCAGCGCACCGCCGTCGAGACCACCACCGTCGAGACCGAGCGGCCGGCCGAGGGCGGCGATCGCGGCAGCGTCGAGCGCGGCAGCGTCGAGGTCGACCCCCCGGAGCCCGCGGTCGGCCGCGGTACGGACAGCGTGGCCCACAACGCGGTAGGCACTGCGGTAGTCCAATCCGCAGACCAGCATGAGGTGTTCGGCCAGGTCGGCTGCCTGCGCGAAGCTGCTCTCCAGGACCGACCACAGCCGTTCGTCGTGCACCTGCAACGTCCGGGCCACGCCGGCGCTGAGCCGGGTGGTGCGCACGGCTGCGGCCAACGCTCGGGGCACCTCGCCATAGGCGAAGATCAGGTTGTCGCTGCGCGCCGACGGGCTCTTGGTGAGGGCAAGAAGCCCGGACAACCGGCCGATCGCCACGCCGGACGCGCCCCGGATCATCGTCAGCGCGTACGGGTTTCGCTTCTGCGGCATGAGCACGCTGGAGCGACTGTAGCCGTCGCCGATCCTGACGTAGCCGAACTCGTGGCTGGCCCAGATCTCCAGGTCCTCGGCCAGCTTGCTCTGCGTGACGAGCAGGCTCGCACCCGACGCGAGTGCACCGACGAGGCCGTCGGTCTGCCACATCGCGTCACGGGTGTGCTCGATGACCGACCCGAAACCGAGCAACTCGGCAATGTGGGCGCGGTCGGTGAGCAGCGCCGTCCCGTTCACCCCGCCCGCGCCGCCCGGGCTGGCGTCCACCCAGGCCAGCGCGTCGGCCAGCCGCCGCCCGTCGCGCAGCACCGGGTAGGCGAACGACACCGCGTAGTGGCCGAAGGTCGTGGGTTGCGCGTGCTGCAGGTAGGTCTGGTCGACCATCCAGGTCTCGGTGTGCCGGCCGGCGAGCCGGGCGAGCTCTGCGGCGAGGTCGGCGGCGGCCCCGACGAGGTCGGCGAGCACATCACGCAGGTGCAACCGGAAGGCGATGCGCATGGCCTCCCGACGGGGTCGACCGGCATGCAACCAGCCCGCGGCGTCACCTATTCGGGCAGTGAAATAACGCTCCCGGGAGTTGTAGACCTCACCGTGGGACGCGTCGTAGGGGAAGTCCTCGGCGGGTACGTCGATGGTGTCCAGCAGCAGTGCGAGCAGCTGGCGGGCAGGCTGCTCCGGTATCACCCCGGCTGCCCGCAGATCGAGTACATGGGCCAGGTCGGCCAGGTTCAGGCCGTGGTGGACCAGCGGCGCGTCGGCGATCTCCAGCGCGTAACCGGCGTCGATCAGCTCCTCAGAGGGCCCGGTCACAGCGTTCCGCCGGTGGCCGTGAACAGGGTCGGCGCGCCGCCGGTGACGAGGAAGATGACCGGTCCTGCAGCGCCGTGGTTATCGCCGACACACTGGTCGTCGACGACACCTCCTGACGCGCTGATCAGTGCGGCCATTGCTTTCGCCCCGAACACCGGGTCGAGGAACATGCCCTCGGCCCGGGCCACCAGCCGGGCAGCCTCCTCGCCCGCCGCGGAGGCAACGCCGTAGCCCGGGCCCAAAAAGCCATCGAGCACGGTGACATCGCCGTTTTCATGCACGCTTGTTCCGAACAGCGCGCCCGCCCTGGTGGCCAGCACACAGACCTGCTGGACGCAGTCCGCCACGGCGCGGCTGACCGTCACCCCCACCACGTCGAAGGGCAGCCCCAGCCAGCGCGCCCCGGCGAGCAGCCCGGCCTGGGTACCGCCCGACCCGGTGGCCAGCCACAGCTGCCGGGGCCGCAGGCCGGTCGCGAACAGCTGCTCGGCCAGCTCCAGGCTCGCTCGGACGTAGCCGAGCGCACCAACCGGTGTCGCCCCGCCCCGAGGCAGCACGCAAGGCTTGCGCCCGGCACGGCGCAACTCGTCAGCCAGCGTGGCGATGCCCGCATCCACCGATGCTCGATCAGGGTTGCCGGTGAAGGTGATCCGCGCTCCGGCGAGCTGCCCGAGCAGCAGGTTCCCGGTGGCCGGCACCGGCTTGCCGTAGCAGACCAGGTGCGCGTCCAGGCCGCACCGGCGGGCGGCCAGCGCCGCGAGCATCGCCCAGTTCGACTGCGGCCCGGAACCGGTGACCAGGCAGTCGCAGCCTTGGTGCAGCGCCTCGCCGAGCAGATACTCCAGCGCCCGCACCTTGTTGCCGCCCAGACCGAAACCGGTGAGGTCGTCACGCTTGAACCAGATCTCGACGCCGAGCGCCTCGGACAACCCCGGCGCTGGTCGCAACGGTGTCGGCAGCGTGGCCAACTCGACACGCGGAAGATCCAACAGACCCTTCACAGTGGGCGCTCCGCCGCGGCCAGCACCCGGTCGATGAACGCCGTGGTCGCCCCCAGCGCTCGCCGCGGATCCAGGCATCGGGCGATCTGTGCCGAGTCCAGGTGGCTGCTCACCACCGGGTCTGCGGCGAGGGCCTCGGCCAACTCCGTGCCGCGTGCGAGGCCGGTCATGGTGGCGTCATACACGGCCTGCTGGGCCGCGTGCTTGCCGATCCGGTCGGCCAGCGCCCGCATCACCGGCTCGGACAGCAGGTACCCGCCATTGGCGTCGAGGTTTGCCCGCATTCTCGCGGGATGCACCACGAGGCCCTCCAGCAGCCGGGCGGCCAGCTGCAGGGAGACCCCGGTGAGCAGGCATGCCTCGGGCAGCACCACCCATTCGGCCTTCCACGACCGGCCGTCCCGCTCGTGGTCGCCCACCAAACCCTCGACGGTGATGCCTGCGTCGGATCGCACCACCCGGGCCAGCGTGCCCAGGTGCTCGGACAGCTCCGGATTGCGTTTGTGCGGCATGGTGATGCTGCCGACCTGCCCGGGGGTGAACGGCTCGGACACCTCGCCGATCTCGGGTCGCTGCAGCTGGTAGATCTCGTTGCCGATCTTGCCGAGGGTGCCGCTCACCAGCGCCAGCAGCCCGGCGAACTCAGCGATCCGATCCCGTGCGGTGAGCCAGGCGATGTCCGGGGCCCCCAGCCCGACCCGGCGGGCGAACGCGTTCAGCAGCGGCAGCGCCGCCGCGCTCCAGAACTCCATCGTGCCCAGCGCCCCACCGAGCTGGACGACCTCCCATCGGCGCCGGCCCTCGGCCAGCCGGGCCCGGTGGCGGCGCAGCTCGGAGGCCCAGACGGCGGCCTTGAACCCGAACGTGATCGGTAGCCCAGGCTGCCCGTGAGTGCGCCCGCACATGATCACGTCGCGGTGCTCGCGGGCCAGTGCCAGGGTGGCGGCCTCGATACGGCACAGGTCCCGCTCGAGCACGTCGCCGACTCGCCGGGCGACCACCGCAGTCCAGGTGTCGGAGAGATCCTGCACCGTGGCGCCGTAGTAGACCCACTCCCGCGCCTGCGGCGGCAGCACTTCGGTCAGGCAGCGGATCAGCCCGAGGGTGGAGTGGCCGGTCTGCCTGGTCGCGGTACCGACCTGGTCCAGGTCGAGCAGCGTGACGTCGGCGTGGTCCCGGATGGCGCGCGCCGCGTCGGCGGGCACCAGCCCGACCTCGGCTTGGGCTTCGGCGAGCCCGGCGAGAATCTCCAGCCAGGACTGAAAACGACCGTTGTCGTCGAAGAGCTGGTGCAGCTCGGGGGTGGCCCACAGGTGACCGTAGACGCAGGAGTCGACGAGGTGGGCTCCCATCGGCATCGCCTCACTCACCCGGTCGTGACGCTGACCGTCTTGCCGGCGTCCACCTCGGCCGGTGGGCCCACGCCGGTCAGCCAGCGCAAGGCAGCCCGGATCTCGTCGAGGTTGGATCCCCACGGCACGACGGCCCGAGCGTTTTCATACTCGACGCCCCGCTCCAGCAGGCAGCATTTCGCCAGCGTCAGGTCATCCAGCGAGGCCGCCCGGCGGCGTGGGCACAGGTCAACCCGGGGCGGCTCGTCGCCGTAGAAGTGGCGGTGGAACTGCAACGACCGCTCGCACCCGATCATCAGCCAGTCGGCCCGATCGGCCGGTCGAGTGTCCAGGTAGGACACCGGTGCGCCGAGTTCGGCGCCGGCGCCGCGGCAGGGCAGCAGGTAGGTCGCGGCGGGGTGGGCGGCCGCGAGTGCGGGGATGTCCACCGCCTCGAGCACCAGCTCGATCGGGGGCAGGTCCTCGTCGAAGGCCATCACCTGCTCGGCCATCGCGAGGAGCTTGGGTGGGGTGGGGGGAACCACCTCGGTCACCCGGACCCGGACCGGCGCCGGCCGCCAGATGAAGTTGACATGCTCGTAGCGCCCGGTGACCACGTAAGCCAGCGCGCCCGGCCGGGCGTGGGCGAGGGCCACCCGGGCCAGGGCAGTGGCGTTGCCGACGTCGACCTCCGGTGCCTCGATGGACACCACCTGCTCGGGGCCGGCCAACACCCGGGCCTCCACCACCGGCGAGAACAGTGGTACCTCGGACTGCTTGCGGACCGCCACCAGGGCGGTCCACCCTCCGTTGCGCAGCACGAGGTACTCGCTGCGCCGGTAGACCTCACGTCCCAACAGGAAGGCCATCAGGGCCTGCTCGGTGAGCGCGACGTCCACTTCCTGGACCGACAGCCCGCGGTATGGGCGGGTGATGGTGTTCGGTGCCGGGTCGGGGATCACTGCAGTGACGCCGTCGGGTCACAGTTCGGCAGCCGCGCGGTGTCGGCCCGCAGACCGAGCCGCAACGTCTCCAGCGGCAGCACCTCCTCGAGCGGGATGTTGCCCAGGCTGACGTCGGCACCGAGGTGACGGACCATCCACGACTGCTGGGCAGTGCGCGGCGCCTCGAAGATGATCCGTTCCACGGGCAGGTGGGTGACGATCGCCTCCACCAAAACGGCCCGCACGCTGCCGTCGGTCTCATACAGCCCGACCGTTCCGCTTTCCCTGCCTTCCGCGATGAGCCAACGGGCCCCGGCGGCGAGGTCTGCCTCCATCTCCGCGAGCCAGGCGTCGGGCACCACCGGGATCGTCCCGCTCTTGAGCCCGGTCTCGGCCAGCACGACGAACTCGTCGGACAGCTCACGGATCAGCGCCGCCTTGCGCTGCGGGGTCAGCGCACCCAGGCCATTGGAGACTTCGAGGGCGTCCACGCCGATGTCGGCGGCCCAGCGCCGCAACTCGGTGAGCCGGTCCTGCGCGACGGCCACCTCCAGCAGCGTGCCGCCCAGCGACACCATCACCCCGGCCGCATGGCACAGCGCGACCCGTTCCTTGACCACCGGGTCGATGTAGGCGATCCCCCAGCCGATCTTGATGATGTCGACCAGGTGGCCGGCCTGGACCAGCAGCGCGTCCAACGCGGTGATCGTGGCGCCCTTGTCCAGCACGTGGGTCAGGCCGCGATCGCGCGGTTTAACGGCCCGGTCCGAGAGATCGAGGAAGTCCGGGGAGTTCCACACCCAGCGACCGTACGATCCTGTCGCCGACTGGTCTGTGTCCCCCCAGCACCAACAGCGGAGGTTCCTTCGTCCCTCCCGGCCGTGGGAACTGCAGCAGTAGCTGCCTAGCGTCTCGTGGCGAACGTGAGGAGACGATCCTTGACTCAGCGGCTGGTCGTCATCGGCGGGGGCGCAGCTGGAATGTCGGCGGCATCTGCCGCCCGCCGGGTGGACCCGGCGTGCGACATCGTGGTCCTGGAAGCCACCGGGCACGCCGCGTACGGGCTGTGCGGCATCCCGTATTACCTGGCTGGGCTGGTCGGGCGGGCCGATGAGCTGCTGTCCTACCCACCGGCCTATTTCCGTGAACGACGGCGGATCGACCTGCGACTGCACACCCGGGCGCTGGCGCTGGACCCACGGCGGCAGGTGGTGCACTACCGCGACACCGGGCAGGAGGGACGGCTGCGGTACGACCGTCTCGTGGTGGCGGCCGGGGGAGCCCCGGTGCTGCCGCCGTTGCCCGGACTCGACGACGACCGGGTGGTCACCGTCCGCACCCTGGAAGATGCCATCACGCTGCGTAGCCTGCTGGACGCCGGCCGGATCGGCCGGGCGCTGGTGGTCGGCGCGGGCTACGTCGGTCTGGAGATGGCCGAGGCGCTGCGTGCCCGGCGCGTGGCGGTCACCGTCACCGAGGCCCTGCCCAGGGTCATGCCGACTCTCGACGAACCGCTCGCTGCCCTGGTCGCCGACGAGGTCCGGCGGCACGGGGTAGACCTGCGGCTCGGCGCGCGGTTTGAGGGGGTGACCCGCGACGAGCACGGGCTGATCGCACTGATCGGCGGCGAGGCGCTGCCGGTGGACGTGGTGGTGCTGGCGATCGGCGTCCGGCCCACGACGGACCTGGCGGCTCTGGCCGGAGCCCGGACCGGGCCTGGCGGCGCCCTGCTCGTCGACGAGCAGATGCGCACCAGCGTGGAGCACGTGTACGCGGCCGGGGACTGCATCGCTGCGCAGCACCTGGTGCTCGGCCGGCCGGCGTTCGTGCCGCTGGGTCCGGCCGGAAACAAGACCGGCCGGGTGGCCGGCACGGTGGCAGCCGGGGGCCGGGCCCGATTTCGCGGCGTGGTGGGGACCGCGGTGGTCAAGGTCTTCGACCTCGGGGTGGCACGCACCGGCCTCACGCTGGCGCAGGCGCAAGCCGAGTTCGGCCCCAGCGCCGCCGCCACCGACATCGTCGGGCGCTCCCGGGCCAAGTACTACCCGGGTGCGGAGCCGGTCACCGTCCGGTTAGTGCACGAAGCCGGTGGGCGGCTGCTCGGCGCCCAGATGGTCTCGGCCGGCGATGTCGCGAAGCGGATCGACGTCGTGGCCGCCGGGTTGCAGGCCGGCTTCGACCTCGACGACCTGCTGGCGTTGGACCTGTCCTACGCCCCGCCGTACGCGCCGGTGTACGAGCCACTGCTGCTCGCCGCGCAGGCTGCCGCCAGCAGCGTTGCCACGGTGGCGGTGTGAGCGATGCCAGGCCAGCAGCGGGTGGCGGTGGTGACGGGGGGCGCCTCTGGCATCGGCCGAGCCACGGCCGCGCGGCTGCTGGATGACGGTTTGCGGCTCGCGGTGGTCGACCTGTCGCCAGACCCTGACCTATCGGTGCTCACCATCAAGGCTGACGTGTCGGACGCGGCCGACGTCCAGCGCGCGGTGCACGAGGTCCTCGCCGAGTTCGGCCGGATCGACGTGCTGGTCAACAACGCCGGAATCAGCGGGTCCGCGGACGCCACCACGTGCCACCAGACCCCGATCGACGAATGGGACCGGGTGTTCGCGGTCAACGTCCGCGGGGCGTTCCTGTGCACCCGCGCCGTGCTACCGGTGATGGTGGGCCAGGGCGGCGGGCACGTGATCACGGTGGCATCGGTCGCCGGGATGGTGGCCTTCCCCGGTCGCTGCGCCTACACCGCGTCCAAGGGCGCCGCGCTGCAGTTCGCCAAGTCGGTCGCGGTGGACTACGCCGCTGCCGGCATTCGCTCCAACGCGGTCTGCCCCGGGATGGTGGCGACCCCGATGACGCAGTGGCGCCTGGACGTTCCCGAGCTGCGGGCCGCCGTCGAGTCCAAGATCCCGATCGGGCGGGTCGGCGCGCCCGACGAGATCGCCGACGCGATCTCGGTGCTGGCCTCCGACCGGCTCGGCTACCTGACCGGCGCCGCGTTCGTGATCGACGGCGGTTGGACCGCACTGTGACGCACTGAGCTGGGACGAAGAGCGAGGAGAACCCATGACCGGGCAGCTGGAAGGAAGGGTCGCGCTGATCACCGGGGCGGGCTCGGGGATCGGTCGGGCTGCGGCGCAACGCTTCGCCGCCGAGGGTTGCTCTATCGCGGTGGTGGACCTGGCGGCCAGCGCCGCCGAGGAGACCGCGGGCAAGATCGTCGCCGACGGTGGCCAGGCGATCGCCTGCCCCGCCGACGTCACCGTGGACGCCGAGGTGCGCGGCGCCGTGGCGCGCGCGGTCGAGGCGTTCGGGGGTCTCGATGTGCTCTACAACAACGCCGGGGTGAACAGCAGCGGCTCGGTCGTCGATGCCACCGAGGAGGACTGGGACCGCTGCTTCGCGGTGAACGTCAAGGGCACCTTCTTGTGCTCGCGCGCGGCCGCCGAGCACCTGGCGGCGGGCGGGTCCGGTGCGATCGTCAACCAGGCCTCGGTGGCCGCGCTGGTCGGGGTGCCGAACTTCGCGGCCTACTGCGCCGCCAAGGGCGCGGTGGTGGCGCTGACCCGCTCGATGGCGATCGACCTGGCACCGAGGGGGATCCGGGTCAACGCGATCTGCCCGGGCACCGTGTTCACCCCGCTGATGGAGCCGATGCTGCGGGCCCGCGGGGACGGGGACATGGAGGTCGGGCTGGCCAGGACGGTGGTCAAGTACCCGATCGGCCGGCTGGGTACCCCGGAGGAGATCGCCTCGGCCGCGCTGTTCCTGGCCAGCGCGGGTGCCTCGTTCCTGACCGGGTCGATCCTGACCGCCGACGGCGGCATGACAGCGCAGTGACGTGACAACGCAGTGAGGGGTGTGCCGTGGGCTTTCACCTCGACCCCGACAAGCGCGTCGGGCTGGACCGGGCCGCCGCGCTGGTCACGGACGGCGCCGTGGTGGCGCTTGGCGGGGGCCTGTCCGCGCGGCTGCCGATGGCGCTGGTCCGGGAGCTGATCCGGCACGGCCGCCGCGGGCTGCACCTGGTCGGCTCGGCGCATGGCATCGACGTGGACCTGCTCGTCGCCGCCGGAGCGGTGGCAATCTGCGAGGAGAGCTACGTCGGTTTCGAGCAGGATCTCGGCCTGGCGCCGGCATTCCGGCGGGCCGCCGAGAACGGCACGATCGAGGTCCGGGAGAGCTGCTGCGACACCATCCTCACGCAGCTGCGGGCGGCTGAGTTCGGGCTGCCCTTCCTGCCGGTGCGGGGTGTCAGGGGTTCCGACATCGGCCGGCTGCACCCGGAGTACGGCGAGGTGCGCTGCCCGTTCACCGGGGAGACGCTGGTCGCCGTACCCCCGCTGCGACCGGACGTCGTCCTGCTGCACGTCCCGCTGGCCGACCGCCGCGGCAACCTGCATCTGGAACAGCCCTACGTACTCGACGAGCGCTTCGCCGCCGCTTCCCGGACGGTGGTGGCCACCGCGGAACGGATCGTCGGCACTGAGGAGCTCACCACCGCCGGGATCACCATCCCGGCCCATCTCGTCGCGGCCGTGAGCGAGGTGCCCTTCGGTGCCCACCCGTCGTCCTGCTACCCGGCCTACGCCTATGACCGGCCACATCTGGCCGGCTACGTCGGCGCCGCCACCGCAGGGGGCGACGCGCTGGCCGGCTACCTCGACCGGTTCGTCACCGGCGCGCCCACCGAGGAGGTCTACCGGAAGGTCGTCGGCGAGCAGCAGCTCGCCGCGCTGGGCCGCTGGTCGGAGTCCATCGAGGCCTGGAAGGAGCTGTTCGCATGACGTGGTCGCTCGACGAGTGGTTCGTGGTCGCGCTGGCCCGCACGATCCGGGACCGGGAGGTCACCTTCCACGGCTTCGGCAGCCCCTGCGCGCAGGTCGCCATGCACGTCGCCAAGCGCACCCATGCGCGGAGGATGATGGTGGTGGAGGGCGCGACCTACGCCTGCGATCCCGACCCACCGTTCATCCCACCGACCGGAAACGACGCGAGCCTGCAACGCGGCGCGGCCTACCGGATGCGGTTCGAGGAGTTCTTCGACGCCGCGGTGCGTGGCGACGTCGACCGGATGTTCCTGTCCGGCGGCCAGATCGACGCCTACGGCAACACCAACGTCACCGCGATCGGCGCTGCGGACTACCCGGCGGCGCTGCCGAAGGTGAAGCTCGGCGGCGGCGGCGGTGGGTGCAACCTGGCGGCCACCATCGGCCACCTCACGCTGTGGACGACCCGGCACCGCTCCGGGCGGGCGCTGGTGGCGCGCTGCGACTTCATCACCGACATGGGCCACCGGACACCCGCGGGCAGCCGTGCCGAACTGGGCTACTCCGGTGGCGGGCCGCAGTGGCTGGTCACCGAGCTGGGAGTCTTCGACTACGACCCAGAGGGGATGGCCCGGCTGCGCCAGCTCTTTCCTGACGTCAGCGTGGACGACGTGCGCGCGGCGACCGGCTTCGAGTTGCGGGTGGCCCCCGACCTGGGCCCGGTACACCCGCCGAGCGCCGCAGAGCTCGCCGTGCTGCGCGGGATCGATCCGCTCGGCGTTCGTCGCTCAGAGTTCTCCGCAGCCGAGCTGCGGCGCACCTTCAGCCACGCCACCAGCGGCGGGTGCGCATGCTGAGCGGTCTGGACGCGGTGTTCACGCCGCGCCGAATCGCCCTGGTCGGGGCCTCCGACCGACTGGGCACGATGGGCGAGCTGTTCTGGCGCAACCTCGCTGGGTTTCCCGGCGAAGTCGTGCCCGTGACCCCGTCCAGGTGCCGTGTCGGAGGCGTCAAGGCCTACCCGACCCTGGCATCGGTCGACGGCGAGGTCGACCTCGCCGTCGTCGTGGTACGGGCCGCCGCAGTGCCGGGGGTGATCCGCGACGCCGGGGCCAAGAGGGTGCCCGCTGCGCTGGTGATCAGCGGCGGGTTCGCCGAGGCGGGCCCCGAAGGAGCCGCCCTGCAGGCCGAAGTCGTGGAGCAAGCGCGGGCCGGTGGGGTGCGGGTCGTCGGGCCTAACTGCTTCGGCGTGCAGAACTGCGACCTGCCGCTCAACGCGTCGATGGCCACCGGCCTTCCCCCGGGAGGCGGCGGGATCACGCTGGCCACCCAGTCGGGGTCTTACGGCATGGCGATCCACACCCTCGCGGTGGACGAGTGCACCCGATTCGCCAAGGTGTACGCGGTCGGGAACAAGGCCGACATCAGCGACGCGGAGCTGTTGCGCTACCTCGCCACCGACCCGGCCAGCCGCACGCTGTGCTTCTTCCTGGAGTCACTGCCCGACGGCCGCGAGTTCTGCGACGCGGCCGAGGC
The DNA here is from genome assembly GCA_050699975.1 of Pseudonocardiaceae bacterium. Classification (GTDB taxonomy): domain Bacteria; phylum Actinomycetota; class Actinomycetes; order Mycobacteriales; family Pseudonocardiaceae. The sequence goes on from JBOHGH010000017.1 coordinate 35,075, forward strand.
GGCCCGGGCGGCGGGCAAGCCGGTGATCGTGGCCCGGACCGGGCGCTCACCGGCGGGGATCCGGGCCGCGCAGTCGCACACCGCGGCGCTGGCCGGTCACGAGCGGATCTGGCGGGCCGCCTTCGAGCAGGCCGGTGTGCTGGTGGCCCGCTCCGGGTTGGAGATGCTCGACGCCGCCCGCGCGCTGGACTCGCAACCACCGCCGGCCGGTAGCCGGGTCGCGATCATCACCAACTCCGGCGGCACCGGGGTGGAACTCGCCGACCTGCTCGCCGACGAAGGCCTCACCGTTCCTGAGCTTTCCCCGGCTTTGCAGGACGAGCTGCGACCGCTGCTGCCGCAGCATGCCAGCGCGGCCAACCCGATCGACATCACCCCGGTGTGGCCACGCTTCGCCGAGCTGTACCCGTACCTGGTGGATCGACTGGCCCGCTCGGGTGAGGTGGACGTGGTCGTCCCCGTCCTCCTGCAACGCGCCGCTACCGACGAGGCCGTCGCGGTGGGCGTGCGGGACGCGGTGGCCCGGCTCCGCTCGGCGGGAGTGACCGTGCCGGTCTACGTGTGCTGGGTGGCGCCACGCAGTGCCCGAGCCAATGCCGAGCTGCTACAAGAATCCGGGGTGCCCTGTTTCGAGTGGCCCGAGCGCACCGCCCGCGCCGTAGCCCACGCAGTCCGCGCTGGCGGCCGCCACGGCCGCCATTCGGAACCTTTTAGCGGTTTCCAGGGCCGCCATTCGGAACCTTTTGGCGGTCGCCCCCAGCACCTCGACCCCGATCTGGGGGCTCGGATGTTGCGGGGGGCTGGGGTTGGGGTGGTTGAGTCGGTCAGCTGTCGTGATGTGACGGAAGCGGTCGACGCGGCGGAGCGCCTCGGCTATCCGGTGGTGTGCAAAGTGGTACACCCAGACCTGGTGCACCGCAGTGACGTCGGCGGAGTCCGTCTGCACCTGACCGGACTCGATGCGGTCCGGTCAGCGGCGCACACACTGTTCGGGCTCGCAGACGGAGCCCGGGTGCAGGTCCAACCCCAGCTCAGCGGGGTCGAGGTCGCCGTCGGCGGCCTCCGTGACTCCCAGTTCGGGCCGGTTGTCATGATCGGCCTGGGCGGGATCTTGGTCGAGGTGATGGGTGATGTGGCGTTCGGTCTCGCCCCACTGCAGACCGGCGATGCGCACAGGTTGATCGCGAGCCTGCGAGGCTACGCCGTGCTCACCGGCGCCCGCGGCCGCGAGCCGGTCGACCTGGACGCGCTCGTTGGCGCGGTGTCCGCCGTCGGCGACCTGCTGGTCGCCCGGTCCGAGATCGTTGAGCTTGACCTGAACCCGCTGCTGGCCACCTCAAGCGGCGCCGTGGCGGTGGACTGGCGCATCACGGTCGCGGAGGCAAAGGGCTGAATCGGTCCTGTCAGGACGAGTTCACGACCCGAGGTTTGGCCCGGGATCACGACGTATTGCCCAGCGGCTATCCCTACTGTGGTCGCGGTCACATTGTGGGATGGGCGGTTCGCGCCCGCGGTGCCGCCCCTCGAGGAGGAGGAGAGCAGGCGTGCGCATCGGATCTCAGGACGTGCTCCTGCCCACCACTATGGTGGGCAACTACCCCAACCCGCGCTGGTACGACGGCCACGCCTATGCCGTCTACCCCAAGGGCGAGTTCATCTACGACGCGATCAGCCGGGAGGCGCACGAGGACGCCATCGGGGCGATCGTCCGCGACCAGGAAGCGGCGGGCCTGGACATCATCTGCGACGGCCGGGTCAACGGTGGCGACTCGCCATACGGTCAGATCCTTTACCACTACGTCGAGCGGATGACCGGCTACAAGCTGTCCGGCCCGCCGATCGGGCTGCCGATCTACTCCACCCTGTTCGCGCCCACCTGCGTGGGTGAGGTGACCCGCGAGCACCCGTTCCACCTGGCCACGCTGCGTGCGACCCGCAAGGCCACCAAGAAGCCGATCAAGATCTCGTACACCGGTATCCAGGTCATCGCGGCGGCGACGAACAACCAGTACTACTCGGAGACCAAGGAACTGGCGATGGCGATCGCCAAGGCATTCAACGAGGACTTCAAGGAGCTTGCCGACAACGGTTGCGACATCATCCAGCTCGACGAGTTCGTCTGGCCTTACGGTATGGGCGACTGGGAGATCGAGGTGCTCAACGCCGCGGTGGAGGGCGCGGGCTGCCAGTTCTGGGTGCACACCTGCTGGGGCAACTACTCAGGGACGCCCGGCTACTTCCCGGACGATGAGGAGCGCGAGTTCGGCGCCTGGGTCCTCGACCGCCGGCCGGCGACGGCTCCCGCACCCGCCCGCGCGCAGGGGATCTTCCCGCAGGTTCTCGATGCCAACATCGACGTGCTGAACTACGAGGTCGGGCGGACCGGCGCGGACGACCTCAAACCGCTGCTGGACCACAACTGGTCCAAGGACTTCACCGCCGGGGTCATCGACGTCAAGTCCACCGTCACCGAGACTGCCGAAGAGGTCGCGGACCGGATCCGGCAGGTGCTGGAATACGTGCCGGCCGAGCGGCTGGGCCTGTCCACCGACTGCGGCCTGATCAACCTGCCGCGCATGCTGGCGGCGAGCAAGCTCCGCGCCCTCGCCGATGGCGCCGCCCTGATTCGCGAGGAGCTGGCCAGCAAGAAATAACCCGGCGGGTTGGTTGCTTGCTCCGAATACCAGTGACCACGACCGCTCTGCTGTTGCCGAACTCGACACCAGCGCTGTCCGAAGCCACGCGGGCAGCACTGGTGTCGAGTTCGGCGCACGTGGGGTTGTCACGCGGGCCCTTTGAGGCAGCGATGGGTAGGGCCGAACTCTCCTGAGAGGGGATCGGGTGTCGCGTCAAGCCGGTATATCACGGGTGACGTACCTAATATCAGACCTGCTGAGAGTCAGCTCGGCTGACCCGGCGCACGTGAACAGCCAGGTCACGAGACGTCGAGTCAGGCCGCGTCTCCAGCGCTTGGATCATCGGAGCGAGACGATCACGCGCCCGTTGCGAGCCCACGCTGCCCACCAACGACAGAGCACGACGAGCCTCAGTGAGACCAGTCGAGATCTCGCCGGCCTGCAGCGCCACGGTGGCCAACACGATGGTGTCCAACGCGTTGCACCGCACATCGAAGCTAGGGCGAGTGCGTAGCGCCTGGATGACGTCTGTGCGGGCGACGTCGTAGTTGGCGAGCTTGGCTGTCGTCGCTGCCAGCAGGCCATGCCCGGGGCCATAGAAGGCGAAAAACGGCAGCGAGTCTGCAGGCTCGGCGTCCGCGAACAGCTTTCGGGCTCGCTGCACCTGCTGGGCGGCAACGTCAGCATGCCCGAGGGAGAGGTAGGCCGATGCGCTCAACCCAGCCAGCACGGCTGCTGCCTGAGGATCAGCACCAGGCTTGACGCCTGCCTCCGCAAGCTGGAAAAACTTCAGGGCATCGTTGGCATCCCCGTGGTGCTTCTCCATGTCTGCTGCGCTGCACAGGATGGCCGACACGCGCTCAGGCGAGCCTTGCGCGAAGTCCAGCGCCCGGTGCATGTGCCAGCGGCAGTGATCAATCAGCCCGACATCGCCGCTGGCCCACCCGGCCAGCCGATGCGCCTCGGAGACCGCATAACGCATCTGCTGGTGCACCTCAGGGGCGGCCTGGGCGGACAGCAACTTCTCGCCGGTCGAAGCTGTCGCGGCGAGCGCCTCACGGGCAACCATTCCACCAGCCTCGCGGTCCAACACGTTCAGACGTGCGACTGTCTGCTCGAACTGAGCAACATCTCCTGCCCCGATGCGCTCAGGAGGCGCCAGCGCCACGTCCCGCAGAGTCAAGGGGTGGGGATCCCCGAAAACCGGGGCGCCGAACAGGATGGCACCAGCAATCGCTAGAAAGTTACGACGCTCCACGTCTTCATCGACCTCCTCCCCGGCTGGAGAGCTCGAGGGCTCGATGCCTCCATGGTAGGCGAGACCCATCATTCCGCGAGGGATACCTAGCCCGGTGCAGATGCGAACGAGCAGGTCGTAGCCCATCACCCGGCGACCCTTGAGGATGTCTGAGACCTCAGACTGGGACTGGCCCGTGGCGTGGGCAATGGTGCGCTGGTGGATGCCCTCCCGTACAAGGACCCGGTACACCCTGCTGATATCACGCTCAGCGAGAGCAGATCGCAGGCTAGGAAGGTCAAGCAAGGCAGGATCGATCATGTCAGGAGGGTAGCTCGCTCCCGGTCGAACTCATCTACTATCCGTGACCGTGCCGGTACCTCCGGTGAGAGCTTCCCTGCCATACCGGGTGGCAGCGCACCGAGCCGGGTTGCTTGACCCGACGAAGGAGATCGGCAGATGGACCTTGCCAAGAGCGATCGGGGCTGGATGTCGGGTGTAGCCGGCGAAGATGTCGTCACTATTGGCGATCCCCGACTCAAGGCTGAGACCGAAGCGATCAGCAATGTCGATGGCGTTGCGGAACTTCTTGAGCGGATGGTGAGCCGGTTGCGCCAGTTGAATGGCGCCGGCCTCGCCGCTCCTCAGATCGGCGCTCCAGTGGTGATCGTCATCGAGGTCAGGAAGACCGATGTGTTCCCTGACCGTCCGACGTCCCCATTGCTGCAGATGATCAATCCGGTGATTGTGAAAAATTCCGGAAAAACCGAGACCGGCTGGGAGGGTTGCTTCAGCGTACCCGGACTTATGGGCCGCGTCCCACGAACCGACACCATCACCGTCGAATACACCTCACCAGAGGGCGCCGAGGTCAAGCAGAGCTACTCCGGTTATGTAGCAAGGGTGATCCAACATGAGATCGACCACCTCAACAGCATCGAGTTCGTCGACCGGATGACGTCGCTCGAAAGCCTGACAACGGTCACAAACTACCTAGAGTTTCACAGGTGACCACAGCATCTTGTAACCTTCCCAACCGCTGCGCCCATGCACCGATTCGTCGGATTTCTGATCCTGGCCTCTGCGAGGCCGCGATGTCGCAACGCCAGTCACGACAGCACCACGCGGCCGATCAGCAGGGCGGCGCTCGCGGCAGCCACTGCGAGCACCGCTCGCCGCGTCCAGCCGTTGTCAAGCACCCGCCGGGCCGGCCCGGACAGCGCGAAACCGGCCAGCAGGAAGGGGGTGAGCAGGGCGGCGCTGGCCAACGATTCCCTGGTGACCTGACCCGCGGCGGCCAGCGCGGCGATCGAGGTCACCGATCCAAGAACGAAGTAGCCGGCGATCGTGCCGCGGACCCGCGGACCCGCTTCACCCTGGTAGAGCAACGCGATGGGCGGCCCGCCGATCCCCGCAGCGGTGCCACCCGCCCCGCTGGCGACCCCCGCGAGCAGCAGAGCGCTCGGTCGCGGGCGTGGCCGCCAGGCGAGCAGCGAGAGCACCACGCAGGCGAGCACGCAGAGTCCAATGACCAGGCTGAACACCCGCTGCGACAACACCACCACGGCGAGTACTCCGAGCCCGGTGCCGGGCAACCGGCCCAGCATCGCCCACCCGATCCCGGGCCAGTCGGCGTGCCGCCCGTCCCGGGCCACCGCGAGGACCGAATGCACGGTCCCCAGCAAGATCAACGGAACCGGGACGAGCACGGGGTCGACCAGTGCCAGCAATGGTGCCGCCACCAACGCCATGCCGTACCCGACCGCGCCCTGCACCAGCGCACCCAGCGCCACCACCAATCCGGCGGCGAGGATCACCGCTGGCACGCCGTCATCGCGTGCCCCGGTAGGAGATCCGCGCCGGTGCCGGGTGGGTCGCGAGGTATTCCTCGAAGGTGATGCGTCCGTCGGCGTGATTCGGCGTAAGGTGCCCGCCGCGACGGTAGCCACCGAATGCCTTGCCGGGAACGCGGACGGGCAGCAGCCAGCGGCGACGCCCGGTGGCCCTCAGATAGGCCTCGGCCAGCTCCCGGACCGTCCGCACCTCAGGTCCGCCGAGGTCGCGAGCGTGGCCGCGCGGCGCGCGGGTGGCCAGCTCGACAAGGCGGTTCGCGACGTCCCGGACCGCGATCGACTGGACGCTGAGGTCGGGTACCGGCATCAGCGGCACCCGCGCGGCTGCGGCGAGCCCGCACCGGATCAGGTCGTGGAACTGGGTGGTGCGCAGGATCGTGTACGGCAGTCCGGAGTTCTCGATGGCCTGTTCCGCGGCGAGCTTGAGCCGGTAGTACGCCTGCGGGATGCGATCGACCCCGACGATGGAGATGTACAACAGATGCGGCCCGCCCGCGGCCCGAACCGCGGTGAGCAGTGCCCTGTCCACCTCGCCGCGAAGGTCACCCGCACAGTGGATGACCGCATCGGACGCGTGCAGCGCTTTGTCAAGGCCCTCGCCGTTGCGGTAATCGACGGTCGCCCAAGCGTAGGGCCGCGGGCCGGCCGGAGGTGGTCGGCGGCTCGCGAGCCGAACCTGATGCCCAGAATCGAGCAGGCGTTGAACCACGGCGCGACCGAGGACTCCGGTGCCGCCGGTAACCAGGACCGAGCTCATCGCGCCATTCTGCCCGCGACCTCGACCGCTGAGGGCCGCGCCGGCGCTGGCGACGCTCAGGGGGGCGCTGCGCCTGTGGCGGTGCGTCGCGCCATACCGCGCAGCACGTACTGCAGGATTCCGCCGTTGCGGTAGTACTCGGCCTCTCCAGGGGTGTCGATGCGCAACACCGCGTCGAACTCCACCGGGTCCACCCCGTCGCGGGTGGCCGTGACGTGCACAGTGCCCGGAATGGGGCCGTCGTTGAGCGCGGTGATGCCGGAGATATAGAAAATCTCGGTACCGTCCAGACCCAGCGATGAGGCCGATTCGCCTACCGGGAACTGCAACGGAAGCACACCCATTCCGATCAAGTTGGAGCGGTGAATACGTTCGAACGACTCGACGAGCACCGCGCGCACCCCGAGCAGCAGGGTGCCCTTGGCCGCCCAGTCCCGTGAAGAACCCGAGCCGTACTCCTTGCCACCCAGGACCAGCAACGGGATACCGGCCTCGCCGTAGCGTTGCGCCGCGTCATAGATGGGTACCGTGTGGATACCGCCGGACTCCGCGGTGAAGTCACGGGTGTAACCCCCGCTGACCGGGTTTTCAGAGATCGCGTCCAGCAGCAGGTTGCGCAACCGGATGTTCGCGAACGTGCCGCGGATCATCACCTCGTGGTTGCCCCGGCGGGATCCGTAGGAGTTGAAGTCCTTGCGCGCCACACCGTGCTCGGACAGGTACCGGCCGGCCGGGGAATCCTCCTTGATCGCCCCGGCGGGAGAGATGTGGTCGGTGGTCACCGAATCACCGAGCAACGCCAGCACCCGCGCACCGCAGATGTCGGCCACCGGTGGCGGTTTCGCGGCCATACCCTCGAAATACGGGGGCTTGCGGACGTAGGTGGACTGCGGATCCCAGCTGAAAGTCTCGCCCTTCGGGGTGGGGAGCGACTGCCAGTGAGCGTCGCCAGCGAAAACGTCGGCGTAGTCCTTGGCGAACATCTCCTGGCTGATCGCGAACTCGATCACCTTCTGGATCTCCTCCGGGGAGGGCCAGATGTCAGTCAGGTAGACCTGGTTGCCGTCCCCATCAAGGCCCAGCGGGTCGCTCGCGAAGTCGAAGTCCATCGTTCCCGCCAGCGCGTAGGCGACCACCAACGGGGGTGAGGCGAGGTAGTTCATCATCACGTCCGGGTTGATCCGGCCCTCGAAATTGCGATTGCCGGACAGCACGCTGACCACCGCGAGGTCGGCGTCGCGGACGGCTTGCGAGACCTCCTCGAGCAGCGGACCCGAGTTGCCGATGCAGGTGGTGCAGCCGTAGCCGACCAGGTGGTAGCCGAGCTTCTCCAGGTACGGCCACAGGCCGGCCTTCTCGTAGTAGTCGGTGACCACCTGGGAGCCAGGAGCCATCGATGTCTTGACCCATGGCTTGACGGTCAGGCCGCGGTCGACGGCGTTGCGGGCCAGCAGCGCTGCGCCGATCATCACCGAGGGGTTGGAGGTGTTGGTGCATGAGGTGATCGACGCGATCACCACCGCTCCATGGTCGATCTCGTAGCCAGCGCCCTCGGCGGTGTGCACTGGTGTGGGGGAGCTGACGCGGCCCTGCGCACCGGCTGCGGCCGAGATCGTCGAGCGGGGTACGCCACCGCCATTGCCGCTGCTCACCGCCGGCGCATCGCTCGCCGGGAAGGATTCCTCGCCCGCCTGGTCCACCGTCGATAGCGCTGACTCCACTGAGTCGTCGTCGGAGGCGTAGTCGACCAGCGCGTGGCGAAACGCGGTCTTGGCATCGGACAGTGCGATGCGGTCCTGCGGGCGCTTGGGTCCGGCGATGCACGGCACCACGGTGGATAGATCCAGCTCAAGGTATTCAGAGTAGGTGGCCTCGCGGGTCGGGTCGTGCCAGAGACCCTGCTCCTTGGCGTAGGCCTCAACCAGCGCGAGCTGCTCGGCAGGGCGGCCGGTGAACCTCAGATAACGGATGGTCTCCTCATCGATCGGGAAGATCGCGCAGGTGGAGCCGAACTCCGGGCTCATGTTGCCGATGGTGGCGCGGTTGGCCAGCGGCACCGCCGCCACGCCCTCGCCGTAGAACTCGACGAACTTCCCGACCACGCCGTGCCGGCGCAGCATCTGGGTCATGGTGAGAACGACGTCGGTGGCCGTCGCCCCGGGTGGGATGGAGCCGGCCAGTTTGCAGCCGACCACCTGCGGGATGAGCATGGACACCGGCTGGCCGAGCATCGCAGCCTCGGCCTCGATGCCGCCCACCCCCCACCCCAGCACACCCAGCCCGTTGACCATCGTGGTGTGGCTGTCAGTGCCCACCACGGTGTCCGGGTACGCCTGGCCATTGCGGGTGATCACAACGCGGGCCAGGTGCTCGATGTTGACCTGGTGCACGATCCCGGTCCCCGGCGGGACCACCCTGAACTCGTCAAAGGCGCCCTGGCCCCAGCGCAGGAACTGGTAGCGCTCCCGGTTTCGCTGATACTCCAGGTCGACATTGCGCTGGAACGCATCCCGACGGCCGAACACGTCGGCGATCACCGAGTGGTCGATGACCAGCTCTGCCGGCGCCAGCGGATTCACCGCCTGCGGGTCGCCGCCCAGGGCCAAGACCGCCTCGCGCATCGTGGCCAGATCGACCACGCAGGGCACCCCAGTGAAGTCCTGCATGATCACCCGGGCGGGGGTGAACTGGATCTCTGTGGACGATGCGGCCTGGGCGTCCCAGCCGACGAGGGCTTCGATGTGGTCGGCCGTGACATGCGCGCCGGCGGCGCGTGATTCGAAGCGCAGCAGGTTCTCCAGCAGCACCTTCAGGCTGTAGGGCAGGGCGCGCCACTGCGTGCCGAGCCGCTGGTCCAGCTCGGCCAACCGCAACACCTCATAGCTGGCATCCCCGACAGACAGCGTGCCGCGGGTGCCGAAGGTGTCGGCGCTGGCTGCGTGGGTCACGGGCTACTTCCTCTCGGAGGGTTAGGCTTGGGCCCTCAGCCCGTGACTCTACGTCTGCCCACCCACCGGTGCGATCAGCGGGCGAAGCCTTTACAACACGGGAATGACGCCCAGGGAGCGCGTTCACTTCAGCGGGCGCAGCCGACTGTCCCACCCACGACGGTGCCCAGCCTGCCGTGGTACGTCATAGCCTGAGAACTGAGATCCACCGGACCGGAGGTGATAGCCATGCGGGTGCCCTTGACCGTTGCCGACTTTCTCGCCCGCGGGGAGACGGCGTTCGCGGACTCCATCGCGATCGTGGACGAATCCGCTCAGCCGGCTCCGCCGGTTCCGGCGTTGACCTACCGGGAGCTGGGTCGGCGGGTCCGCGCCTGGCAGGCCGGCCTGGATGCGCTCGGTGTCGGTGAAGGGGAGCGGGTGGCCGTGGTCAGCCACAACTCGGCCCGGCTGTTCGAGCTATTGCATGCGGTCCCGGCCAGCGGCCGAATCTGCGTGCCGGTGAACTTCCGGCTCCGCCCCGAAGAGGTGGGCTACATCATCGGGCACAGCGGCTCGTCGGTGCTGCTGGTCGATCCCGAGCTCGACGAGGCGCTCCAGGGGGTGGCGGTCCCGCACCGTTTCGTGCTCGGGGGCGAGACCGAGGAGCAGGTGATGCGCTTCGACACCGAGCCGCGGCCGTGGGCCGAGCCGGACGAGGAGGCCACCGCGACGATCAACTACACCTCGGGCACCACCGCACGGCCCAAGGGGGTGCAGCTGACCCACCGCAACATCTGGATCAATGCAGTCACCTTCGCACTGCACACCCGGGCTTGGGAGCGCGACGTCTACCTGCACACCCTGCCGATGTTTCATTGCAACGGCTGGGGCATGCCGTTCGGTCTCGCCGGGCTCGGGGTCGAGCAGGTGGTGTTACGCAAGGTGGACGGCGCGGAGATCCTGCGGCGGGTCGACTTGCACGGCGTGACGCTGATGTGCGGTGCTCCCGCGGTGTGGAACGCGGTACTCGATGCCGCCACCAACTGGGACGGCGAGATCCCGGGGCGGGGCCGGGTGCGGCTGGTCTGCGCGGGTGCGCCACCCCCTACCAAGACCATCCAGCGGATCGGTGAAGAACTCGGCTGGGAGTTCCTGCAGATCTACGGCCTCACCGAAACCGCACCACTGCTCACCTTCAACCGCAGCGTTGCGGCCGATGACAACCTGCCCGCCGCCGACCGGGCCCGCAGGCTGTCCCGGGCCGGCGCCCCCGCGCTGGGCGTGCAGCTGTGCACCTCCGAGTCCGGGGAGGTGCTGGCCCGCTCCAACGTCGTGATGGCCGGCTACTGGAAGGATCCGCAAGCCAGCAGCGACGTGCTGGTGGATGGCTGGTTCCATACCGGTGACGGCGGATCGGTGGACGACCAGGGCTACCTGTCGATCACTGATCGGAAGAAAGACGTGATCATCACTGGCGGCGAGAACGTCTCCTCGATCGAGGTGGAGGACTGCGTGTTCAGCCACCCGGCGGTCGCCGAAGTCGCGGTGATCGGTGTTCCCTCCGAGCGGTGGGGCGAGACGATCAAGGCGCTGGTCGTGATGGCCGACGGGGAGCAGGTCACCCCGGACGAGATCATCAGATATTGCAAGGAGCGGCTGGCCGGCTACAAGGCGCCGACGTCGGTGGAGTTTCGCGAGGCGATACCGCGCACCGCCACCGGAAAGATCCAGAAGTTCAAGTTGCGCCAGGAGTACTGGGAGGGGCACCAGCGCCAGGTGAACTGACTCCGACGTCCACCTCGGCGTGCTCGAGCGGCTCTGCGACGCCCCCGGCAACAGTTCGGGTCGATAACACAACGTGACGACCCCTTACTGTGCTGTAACACATGTGGTGGATGTTGCGATAGTTACGCATGAGACCACTGGTGTCCATGAGACTTAGCTGGCACAGTGCACCCGCGTGCCTGCTTGACAGGGTCGGGCGGACGTCAGGGAGGGCCGGCGCCTGCAGAGGGGAGCCGGGGGAGGAGTGGGTGTGAGCGTCCGGACTCGGCGTCATTGCGCCGGCCGTGCCCTGGTCGCAGCCTCACTCACGGTGCTGGCGCTGGTGGCGCAACCTGCCATCGGGCACGCCGTGCCGCCGCCCCCACCCAATCCCAGTGACGACGATCTCAGGTCCGGCCAGGCTCGCGCCGACACCACCGCCGGCCGGGTCGGGCAACTGGCCAATCAGGTCGCCCAGGCCGACGCCGCGCTGCTGGCCCTGCAGGCCGAGGTCTCGCTCAAGCGCGAGCAGACCAACAAGGCGCTGGTCGACCAGCAAGCCGCGGCGGCCGACGCGGCAGCAGCGAAGGTCGCAGCAGACAATGTCCGAGCGGAGGCCGACGCGGCAGGCGCACAGATCGCCGAGGCACATCGACATCTCGACCAGTTCGCTGCGGCGAGCTTCCGGCAGGGCAGCACGATCGGGTCGATCTCGGCCTTCCTCGGCTCGAGTAGTCCCAAGGACCTGCTGGCCAGAGCCGAGTTGCTGGACGCGGTGGGAGGCGCTCAACTCCACGCGGTGGAGAACATGCAGCGGGCCCGCATCGAGGTGGCCAACAAGGACTCCGAGGCCCGGGCCACGCTGGGGGCAGCGCAGGTCGCCAAGCAGAAAGCCGACGACGCCAAGACCACGCTCGACACCGCCTACCGCGCCGCTATCGACACCGAGGCAGCGAAATCCGCGCAGGCCAATGCCCTGCAGGAACACAAGTCGGACCTGGAGCACCAGCTCTACGAGGCGCAAAATGCCGTTGCCGGGCTGCGGGGCCAGCGGCAGCGCTTCGAGGAGTGGCGCGCAGCGCGGGATCGCGAACAGGCGGCCGCGGCAGCCGCCGCAGCCGCCGCCGCGGCTGCAACCGAGAGCGCTGAAAGCGCTCGCGGCGTGACTCGGGTCGTCTCACGTGACGTTTCCACCGTGATCAACCGGGCGATGACGCAGCTCGGCGTCCGCTACTCGTGGGGTGGTGGAAACTCCCGAGGACCCACGATCGGCATTCGAGACGGTGGTGTCGCAGACACCTTCGGCGACTACCGCAAGGTCGGCTTCGACTGTTCCGGCCTGATGATCTACGCCTTCTCTGGGGCGCTCGGCTACTCGCTGCCGCACTACAGTGGCTTTCAGTACAACTCAGGCCGCAAGGTTGCGCTGGCTAACAAGCGCCCCGGCGACATGCTGTTCTGGGCCACCAGCGGAAACATCCACCACGTGGCGCTCTACATCGGCGGTGGGCAGATGATCGAGGCGCCGTACTCGGGAAGTGCGGTTCGCGTCACCTCGGTGCGCTACAGCGGGATCATGCCCTACGCCGTCCGGCTGCTCTGAGCTGATCGCTGTTTTGCCTGACCGCAGTCCGCTTCCCGGGTCAGCACCTTCACAGCCGTCACACTGGGGCAGCGGTTGGGTTTCCTCAGGTGCCGTGTCCCGAACGGCGTGCCGAAATCCCTGGTCGAACCAGCCGGAACAGCATGCAAGGAGGACCCCTGTGACGGAAGCCGACAGCGGTGCGCCCCCGCCGGCACCCGGCCCGTCCACCCACGCCGGCCGATTGGCTACCCCCGCCAGGGACGCCCAGCTGATCGAGCGGACGGTCTTCGAGATCCAGCGTGTGATCGTGGGGCAGGACCGGCTCGTCGAGCGGATGCTCGTCGGCTTGCTGGCCCGCGGGCACCTGCTGCTCGAGGGCGTTCCGGGCGTGGCCAAGACCCTCGCAGTGGAGACCATCGCCCGGGTGGTGGGCGGCTCGTTCTCCCGCATCCAGTTCACTCCAGACCTGGTACCCGCCGACATCCTCGGCACCCGCATCTACCGGCAGGGCCGCGAGCGGTTCGACGTCGAACTGGGGCCGGTGGTGGCCAACTTCGTGCTCGCCGACGAGATCAACCGCGCCCCGGCCAAGGTGCAGTCGGCGCTGCTGGAGGTGATGGCCGAGCGGCACGTGTCGATCGGTGGCACGACCTATCCGATGCCCGAACCGTTCCTCGTGCTGGCCACCCAGAACCCGATCGAGAACGAGGGCGTCTACCCGCTTCCCGAGGCGCAACGGGACCGGTTCTTATTCAAGATCCAGGTGGAATACCCCACCGTCGAGGAGGAGCGGGAGATCATCTACCGGATGGGGGTGCACCCTCCCCAGCCGAACCCGGTGCTCGACCCTGGCGAGTTGACCCGGTTACAAGAGGTCGCCGCGCGGGTGTTCGTCCATCATGCCCTAGTCGACTATGTGGTGCGGCTGGTGCTCGCTACCCGCGTTCCCGCCGAGCACGGCCTGTCCGACGTCGCCGGGTGGGTAGCCTACGGCGCCTCCCCCCGAGCCAGCCTGGGCATTGTGGCCGCGGCGCGCGCGTTGGCATTGATCCGTGGGCGCGACTACGTGCTGCCCCAGGATGTCGTGGACGTCGCAGCTGACGTGCTGCGACACCGCCTGGTGCTGTCCTACGACGCGCTGGCCGACGGTGTCCCGGTGGAGCACATCGTCACCCGGGTGCTGCAGACCGTGCCGCTGCCCCAGGTTTCGTCGCGTCCCCAGGGCCCGATCGCGGGTGGCCCGGGTGCGCCGGCTGAGGTAGCGGGGCGGACCTGACCGAAGGATGGGCTGACCCCATGGCGGCGCAAAGCGGGCAGAGCCAGCGGCCAAGTTGGGCGCCGCCGGCCTTGTCGGAGGGGCGGATGGAGGCCGCGCTGCGTGCATTGGAGCTCACGGTGCGGCGCCGGCTGGACGGGTTGCTGCAGGGCAACCACCTCGGCCTGGTGCCGGGGCCGGGCACCGAGCCAGGGGAGGCCCGGCGTTACGAGCCCGGTGACGACGTCCGGCGGATGGACTGGGCCGTCACCGCACGCACCACCGAACCACATATCCGGCAGACCGTCGCAGATCGGGAGTTGGAGACCTGGCTGGCCGTGGACCTGTCGGCCAGCCTCGACTTCGGTACCGCCGAATGCGACAAGCGGGAGCTCGCGGTAGCGGCCTGCGCCGCGGTGGCGCACCTGACCCGGGGCGGCGGGAACCGAGTCGGCGCCGTCGTCAGCACCGGCGCGGATGTCCTGCGGGTCCCGGCCCGCGGCGGCCTGCCGCACACTCGGGGGATGATCCGCCGGATCGCCGAGCTGCCACGGGCCGCCGAAGGCGTCCGAGGTGATCTGACCGGGATAGTGGAGCAGTTGCGCCGCCCGCCGCGCCGCCGCGGTTTGGTTGCGGTGATCTCGGACTTCCTCGGTCCGCGATCCGGGGATGTCTTCGACTGGGAACGGCCGCTGCGCGGGCTGTCCGCTCGCCACGACCTGATCGCCATCGAGGTGCTCGACCGGCGTGATCTCGAACTACCCGACATCGGCACGGTGGTGCTCGCGGATCCAGAGACCGGACGGCAGAAGGAGTTCGTGACCACGCCGCTACTACGCCGGGAGTTCGCCGCCGCAGCCGCGGCGCATCGCGAGGAAGTGGCCGCGACGCTGCGGCGGTGCGGTGCAGCGCAACTGGTGCTGCGCACCGATTCGGACTGGGTGTCCGACATGGTGCGCTTCGCGGTCGCCCGCAAGCGCCGCTGGTCGGGAGGAGTCGCATGAGCCTGGCTGGGTTCACCAGCCCGCTCTGGTTCCTGCTGCTGGTGGTGATCGCCGCGCTGGCGGGCGGCTATGTCTGGATGCAGCGCCGGCGGCGCCGCCAGGTGCTGCGCTTCGCCAATCTCGCCATGCTGGAACGCGTCGCACCCAAGCGCCAGGGTTGGCAACGGCACCTGCCGGTGGCACTGCTGCTTACCGCCTTGGTGTTGTTCACCGTGTCACTGGCCGGTCCCACCGCGGAGCAGAAGGTGCCGCGCAACCGGGCCACCGTCATGCTGGTGATCGATGTGTCACTGTCCATGCGGGCCACCGATATCGAGCCGAGCAGGCTATCCGCAGCACAGCGGGAGGCGAGGAGATTCGCCCACGACCTGACCCCGGGGGTGAACCTGGGTCTGGTGTCCTTCGCCGGCTCGCCCACCGTACTGGTGTCGCCAACCACCGAGCGGGTGTCGGTGATCCGGGCTGTCGACAACCTCAAGCTGGCCGAGGCCACCGGCACCGGAGAGGCGATCTTCGCCGCACTGTCTTCGGTCGAGGCGTTCGGCGCGGTGGTGTCGGATGCGCAGGGACCGCCGCCGGCCCGCATCGTGCTGCTCACCGACGGCAAACAGACGGTGCCGACCCCCGACGGCGACGACCCGCGTGGCGCGTTCACCGCAGCTCGCGCGGCTTCCGCTGCCAAGATCCCGATCTCAGCGATCTCCTTCGGCACCGCCTACGGCCAGGTGGAGATCAACGGTGAGCGCCAACCAGTACCCGCCGACGACGAGTCGATCCGGCGAGTCGCCGACCTTTCCGGCGGGCAGTTCTACGACGCCAGCAGCGCGGGCCAGCTCTCTGACGTCGTCAACACCCTGGGCGAGCAGATCGGCTACGAGACCAAGCGGGCCGACGCGAGCAAGCCCTGGCTGATCGCGGGCACCATCATCGCCATGCTCGCCGCTGCCGGCGCGTTGGCCATCGGGCAACGGCTGCCCTGAGCTGTCCGGCCCGGGCGTTGGCGGTACCGTCGCCGGAAACGCTCGTGAGTGCAACCGAAGGGAGCGCCGTTGACCCGTTCCGTCCTTGTCACCGGAGGCAACCGTGGTATCGGGCTGGCCATCGCACGCGCCTTCGCCAAGCAGGGCGACCGGGTTGCGGTGACCTATCGCGGATCTGAGGTTCCCGAGGGACTTGCGCCCGAGTTGCTCCCAGTACGGTGCGACGTCACCGACGGCGCGGCCGTGGACGCGGCGTTCGCCGAGGCGGAGCAGGCCCACGGCCCGATCGACGTACTCGTCTCCAATGCCGGGATCACCGATGACGCACTCCTGCTCCGGATGACCGAAGAGCAGTTCTCGCGGGTGCTGGACACCAACCTCACCGGCGCCTACCGGGTGGCCAAGCGCGCCGCGAAGAGCATGCTGCGCGCCCGTCGGGGCCGGATGGTGTTCATCTCCTCAGTGGTGGCCCTGTCCGGTGCCCCCGGCCAGGTGAACTACGCGGCCAGCAAAGCCGGGTTGATCGGCATCGCCCGGTCCATCGCCCGTGAGCTGGGATCCCGGTCCATCACCGCCAACGTGGTCGCACCCGGCTACATCGACACCGAGATGACCGCGCAGGTCAGCCAGGCGCGCCGGGAGGAGATTCTGAGCTCGATCCCGCTGCGCCGCCAGGCTAGTCCCGAGGAGGTCGCCGCGGTGGTGATTTTCCTCGCCTCCGACGCTGCCGGCTACCTCACTGGCGTGGTGCTGCCGGTGGACGGCGGCCTCGGGATGGGCCACTGAGCGATCGGGTCTGCTGATAAGGGAGGGCACGTGGCGGGTCTGCTCGACGGTAAACGGCTGCTGATCACCGGGGTGATCACCGATGCCTCGATCGCGTTTCATGTGGCGCGGGTGGCCCAAGACCAGGGCGCCCAGGTGGTGCTCACCGGGTACGGCCGGTTGCGCCTGGTGGAGCGCATCGCACAGCGGCTTCCCCGGCCGGCTCCGGTGCTGGAGCTCGACGTGACCGACCAGGACCAGCTGGACTCGCTGGCGCAGCGACTCGGCGAACACGTCGACGGGCTGGACGGGGTGCTGCACTCCATCGGCTTCGCCCCGGCGTCCTGTCTGGGCGGGGAGTTCCTGAACGCGCCATGGGAAGATGTGGCCGCCGCGATGCAGGTCTCGGCCTACTCGTTCAAATCGCTGGCGATGGCGTGCCGGCCGCTGCTGCACCCTGGCGCGTCGGTCGTCGGGATGGACTTCGACAACCGGCAAGCCTGGCCCGCCTATGACTGGATGGGGGTGGCGAAGTCGGCGCTGGAGTCGGTGTGCCGCTACCTGGCCCGCGACCTGGGCCCCGACGGTATTCGGGTGAACCTGGTGGCGGCCGGGCCCGTGCGCACCTTGGCGGCCAAGTCCATCCCGGGCTTCGCTGCTTTCGAAGACGCCTGGGACAGTCGGGCTCCGCTGGGCTGGAACATCGAAGATCCCACCCCGGTGGCTCGCACGGTCTGCGCGCTGCTCTCGGATTGGCTACCTGCCACTACCGGCTCCATGGTGTGGGCCGACGGCGGCTTCCACGCCGTGGGCATCTAGGTTGCTAGGGCCGACGAAGTCGGCTTGATCGAGTCAAGTTTGGTGTTATGCGGCGAATCCGGCCTCCTGGGTGAGCTGGTCGAGAGCGCGCTGGTAGTTGCGTGCTGCGGTGCGTAGTGGGTT
>JBOHGH010000018.1:0-52743 GCA_050699975.1 Pseudonocardiaceae bacterium
ATCTCGCCGGCGGGGCCATCGGCGCGGGCCACGGCGGTGTTGAAGGCGTCCCGCATCGCGTCGTCACCCTCGAAGTTGAGTTCGGTTGGCACAGCCAACCGGACCCGTGAGTGGCAATGCGAGCTAAAGCTCTCATTGCCACTCACGGGGCGTGACCAGGGGTCCCGAGGATCGGGCCCCCTGATCACGCCCAGTACCGTGGCGGCGTCGGCGACGTCGGCGGTGAAGATGCTCACGCAATCCAGCGACCGGCAGGCCGGCACCACGCCCGCGGCGCTGACCAGGCCGCGGGTCGGCTTGCAGCCGACGATCCCGTTCATCGCGGCGGGGACGCGTCCGGAGCCGGCGGTGTCGGTGCCCAGCGCGAAGGAGACCAGGCCGGCGGCCACCGCGACCGCTGAGCCGGAACTGGAACCGCCGGAGATCAGACCACCCCCGAAGACGCTCTCGCAGGCGCCGTAGGGCGAGCGGGTGCCGGTCAGCCCGGTGGCGAACTGGTCCATGTTGGTCTTGCCGATCACGATGGCGCCGGCGTCGATCAGCCGCGCTACGCTGCCGGCGTTGCGGTCCGGCGCGTAGCTGAACGCCGGGCAGGCCGCTGTGGTGGCCAGGCCGGCTACGTCGATGTTGTCTTTCACCGCACACGGGACGCCGAACAGGGGCAGTCCCGCTATCCCGCGCTCACGCCGGATCCGATCCAGGTCCGCGGCCCGCCGGTGCAGCTCACCGTCGGGCCAGCGGGAGATCCAGACCGCGTACTCGCCGCGGGCCGCGATCCGCTCCAGGACGAGATCGACGGTCTGTTGCGGCCCGATCTGCTCCGTTGCGTAGGCGGCACGGAGCTCGTGAACCCCGATCGAGTGATCCGACGAGCTCACTAAAGGGGATGGTGCTACGTAGCGCACTTTGTCGATTGTCGACCAAATGATGTCATCCGGTGGTCGACATTGTTACGTCCATGTTGCGTGTCTGACGCGGCTGCGCTCACGGCCAAACGGCCAGGTCAGGCGAAGAACGACCGGGCGCCGTGGTCGCCGAGCGCGGCCAGGACCGCGTCAACATCGCCGGCCGCCACGGCGTCAAACAGCCGCCGGTGGCGCCGGACGCCGTCCTGCGGGGTCCCCACCTGCGCCTCCCGCCGCAGGTTGGCCGCCATGTACAGCTGCAGCTTGAGGATGACCGGCTCGTAGACCAGCAGCAGGTGGCGATGGCCCGCCGTGGCAACCAGCGCGATGTGGAACTGCCGGTGCGCCTCGGCCTGCTCCAGTGCGGCTCCGGTGGCGGCGGCCCGCTGCATCGCGTCGAGCCGGTCGGCCAGCTCCGCCAACGCTAGCGGGTCGGGCACCGGCGGCGCGGTCTGCACGGCGAACCGTTCGAGCACCTCGCGGAGACTGAACAGCTCGTCAACGTCACGCGGCGACAGCTCGGTGACCCGCACACCACGTCGCGGCAGGTGCTCGACCAACCCCTGCTGACCGAGCAGCCGCAGTGCCTCCCGCAGCGGCGCCCTGCTGGTACCGAACCGCCGGGTGAGCTGCTCCTCGATCAGCCGTTCGCCGGGCACCAGGGCGCCGCTGAGGATCTCGCTACGCAACCGTTGCACCGCGAGTTCGACCAGGCTGGCCGGCGCCAGGACGTCGTTCGCGACGAGCTCGGGCTGAGCTGGCACGTCGGCCTCCCTCGTCGCGGCGGGCACGTCACCTGACCTCCACAGTGCCAGACATTGCCAGCGGCCGGCCTGGGTAGGAGGCTTGTCGCTTATGCGTAACCCGGTGCGGAGTGCGATTGTCGGCGGCCGATGATGTCGGCCCGCTATGAGCTGCACGCTCACCGCGCGGTGGAGTCGCCGGTCCTGCTGCTGGCCACGGAGAGCTGGCTCGATGCCGGGTTCGGGGCACAGGGCGCCATCGCTGCGACTCTCGGGACGATTCCGACCGAGGTCCTGGCCACCTTCACCGCGGACGAGTTCATCGATTTCCGGGCTCGCCGTCCCACCGCGCGGATCTCCGACGGGGTCCTCGCCGGATTGAACTGGCCCGAGATCCAGCTGCGGGCCGGTCAGGACGGCGCAGGTCAGAGTGTCCTCGTCTTGGTGGGACCGGAACCCGACATGGCGTGGCATGCTTTCGTGGGGGCCGTCGTGAGCCTAGCCAAGGAGCTGGGTGTGCGGCTCGTAGTCAGCCTCGGCGCCTACGCCGCTGCTGTCCCGCACACTCGCCCGGTCCGTCTGATGGCGATTGCCACGGTGGCCGAGCTAGCGGCGCGGGTGGGTGTGGTGGCTGGCACCACCGAGGTGCAGGCTGGGATTCAGACTGCCCTGCAGGAGGGCTTCGCCGGTGTGGACATCCCTGCCATCGGAATCTGGGCGCGGGTACCCCACTACTTGGCAGCATTGCCCTACCCGGCGGCCAGCGCCGCACTCGTTGAGGCGCTGGCCACGGTAGCCGGGCTGGAGCTCGATGCTGGGGAGTTGCATGCCGCGGCTGCCAGCGTGCTGACCCAGATCGACGAAGTCCTTGCCACCAGTGAGGAGCACCGCGATCTGGTGCGTGGTCTCGAGGCCGTGTTTGACGGCGAGGCGGCCACGCCACCGGACTTTTCGGACCTTCCATCAGGCGACGAGCTCGCCGCCGAACTCGAGCGCTTCCTCCGCGGGGAACAGGAGGGGAGTTAAGGCGCTGAGCGGTTGCGCGAGATGGCCTCCTCTCGGGCAGGCGCCTATCGACCGATCGGGTGGTCCAGCGTCCACTGGTGAATACCGGAGTGCCGTTCGGGGAAGATGGTGATCGCTCGATTAAACACCCCGGGCGCTGCGCCGGGGTGGTCCGGTGTATTTCGCGGTGCCTTGCGACCATTCACCCTCGAAAGGAATGGCGATGAAGATCGACAGCATTATTACGAACCCGGCGCCTCCCGGCCAGCCGGTAATCATTAAAGGTGAAGGGTTGGACGCCGCGGAGCAGCTCCTCTTCGGTAACGAGCCGGTTCCGTTCAAGGTCAACAGTACCGGGAGCATCGAGACGAACGTCCCTGATGGCTCGGGTACCGTCGATGTGACCGTCGAGATGGAGGATGGTGGCAAGAGCAACAGCGTCAGCTTCACCTTCCTCGAGTTGCCATGACTATCACCACGCGCGGGTCTGCCCCGCGGCTCGCGTGAGGTCGTCGAGGCTCGGATCGAGGAGGACACGACCGTCCGCAGCGAGGACGACCGGACGCGCATCCCCCTCGCTGTAGATCTCGGAGCCGATCTCAGCGAGCAGGGTCTGCGCGGCACGGTCCTCGGTGGGGTCCAGCCATTGGTGAGCGATCTCGTTCTCCGCGAGAACGGCGCGCAGTTCCCGGCTGGCCGGCCAGCGGCGGTCACCGACGACGCGCAGCCCGCTGGCCCGTCCGATGAGCATCGCCCGGCGGAGCAGGAACGAACGAGTGACGACATTGGCCAACGCCGCGTCCCGGGCCAGGACGGCGCGCAGCCGGTCGACCGGCAGGGTGAGCACGGTGCCCGGCTCCTGTACCACCACCGAGCGCACCGGTCGGTGCCCGGCGAGCATGTTGAGCCCACCGAGAAAGCGGCCGGGACCGTGCACGGCGATCACCCGAGGCGTCGCCTCGTCGCCCGGTGCCTGCTCGAGGACGGCCACGGTGCCCTCGAGTACGACGATGAAGTCGTAGTCCGGGCCGCCGCCGCGTAGCAGCAGCTGGCCGGGGGACGTCGTGCGGCGCCGTCCCGCCCGGCGCAGTGGGGCCAGCTGGGCGTCGGTCAGGCGCGGGAAGGCGCCGGTCGCATCGGGGGTCTCCGCCAAGGAGGCCACGACCGGCAGCACGGCGGCCGGTGACACTGTCACCGCCGCGCTGGGTGCTGGGGTCGGTCGCGGCGCAACGGGCGTCGGGTCGACCGGTACGCTGCGTGGGTCGGTCCGCAGCAGAGCCGCGGCGAGTTCCTCAGTGCCGGTGGGTCCCTCGTGCCGGACACCGTTGACAAAGAAGGTCGGAGTGCCGGCGACGCCGCTGGCTTCCGCGCTCACCACGTCGTCGCGGACCCGCTGGCCGTATGTGCCATCACCGAGCTCCCGCGCGAAGCGCTCCAGGTCGAGCCCGAGCGCGGCAGCGTGGGCGAGCAGGTCCTCCGCTTCGAGGGCGTCTTGGTGGGCGAACAGCCGGTCGTGCATGGCCCAGAACGCGCCCTGTGCTGTGGCGGCCTCCGTGGCCTCCGCAGCGAGCTCCCCGTGGGGATGGCTCTCGGGCAGCGGCAGGTGGCGGAACACATAGCGCAGTTCGTCCCCGAACCGCGCACGCAGCTCCTCCACCACCCCGGTCGCCCGGCCGCAGAACGGGCATTCCAGTCCGCCGTACTCGACGAGGGTCAGCGGTGCATCGGCCGGGCCGCGGACGTGGTCGATCTCTGGATCCACCGGCGGGTCGAGACGGATTGGCCGCTGCGCGGCTCCCGGCCGCCGCCGCGACGCGAGCCGGAGCAGCACGGTTCCGAGGGACGCCGCGACCACCGACGCCGCCAGGACGCCGACGGTGGCCTCCTCGCGCAGCCGGGCGTCGTCGAAGGCGAGGTCGGCGACGAACAGCGACACCGTGAACCCGATCCCGGTGAGCGCGGCGCCGCCCCAGACGCTTCCGAGGTCCACACCGGGCGGGAGCGAGCTCAGCCGGAACCGGACGGCGAGCGTGGAGGCCAGCGCGACGCCGAGCAGTTTGCCGACGACCAGCCCGAGCAACACGCCCAGCGTCACCGTGGAGTTCAGCGCCCGCCCCACGAGGTCACTGTCCAGCCGGACACCTGCATTGGCCAGCGCGAACACCGGGACGACGACATAGCTGCTCCACGGCAGCAGCAGCGCGCCGATCCGCTCGTTCGGCGAGACCGCCCGCTCGACCGAGAGCTTGGCTGCCCGCGCCAATGCCGGCTGCGGTGATTGGCGAAATGCCCGGGCCAGCGCGCCGGCCTGCTCAACTTCGCTGCGGCGGGGCGGGTAGGCGCTGACCAGCAGCCCGAGCACGACGCCGCCGATCGTGGTGTGCACTCCCGACGCGTGCATGGCCAGCCACATCACGATGCCGACGGCGAAGTAGGCCGGACCGCGCCACACCTGCAGCCGGGTGAGGGCGATGAACGCCAGCACGCACAGCGCCGCCACACCGAGTGCAGCGAGATCCAGGCTCTCGGAGTAGAACACCGCGATGGCGGACAGCGCACCGATGTCGTCGACCACCGACAGCGAGAGCAGGAAGACGCGGAGCTGGGTCGGGACGTGCCGGCCGAGCAACGCCAGCGCCCCGAGCACGAAAGCCGTGTCGGTGGCCATCGGGATGCCCCAGCCGGCCGCACCCGCGCCGCCGGCGTTGATCGCGAGGTAGATCAGCGCCGGCACGACGAGACCCGCGACGGCTGCCAGCGCGGGCACGGTGAGCCGGCTGCGCTGGGTCAACTCGCCCATCGACAGCTCCCGCCGGACCTCCATCCCCAGCAGGAAGAAGAAGACGACCATCAGGCCGTCATTGACCCAGTGCCGAAGGTCCTCAGTGATCTGCGCCGCGCCGAGCCGCAGCGACAACTCCGTAGTCCACAGCGCCTCGTACGAGCCGCCCCACGGCGAGTTCGCCCAGGCCAGCGCCAGCACGGTGGCCGTGACGAGCAGTCCGGCACTGGCCGGCTCGGTGCGCAGGAACCGGCGCACGGGCCCGGACAGCTGGGCCACAAGATTGACCGAGCCCGCTCGGGACGTCCCGCTGGACGGGGCGCTCATCACGGCTTACAACTGGATCTTGAGCCAGGGCTCGTCGTCGCCAGGGAACACTGTGTGGTAGCGGAACCGGCGCTGCAGACGTCGAGACTGCCACGGCGCGGTGAACTCGGTCTGGTAGTTGAACTCGAGGCTGATGTCGTCGCGGGTGGTGATGATGCGAGAGATCGCGACCGGCTCCGGATGATGGAAGATGTCGCCGTTGGTGGAGAACAGGTACCGGCCGCAGTCGACGAGGTCGAGGACCGCGGGGCTGAGGTTGAACTTGGATCCATGGTGCGGCAGCTTGACGGCGTCCACTGTCACGGTGTCGGTGCCGCGCTGGCGGGCGAGCCGGCGCAGCCCGTCGGCGAGGATGCCGGCGTGCGCGTCGCCGGTCAGCAGCACGCTCTTGCCGTCGAACTCGGCCAGGAAAGCGATACTTGATCCGTTCGCCTCGGAGCCGTCTTCCACGAACGCCTCTTCGGCCAATGCCTCGGGATCGACCTCGTCGTCGCCGAGCACATCGGGCTGGGCGGCCCGCTCGTCTTCGGCCGCCTGCCCCGGCACCAGGCCGGCCTTCTCGACCTCGGCCTTCCACACCGGACGCAGCTCAGCCAGCGCCTGGCGGGTCGGCGAGAGCAACGTCAGGGTGAGGCCGCCAGGCAGCTCCACGACCGGCAGTGGGCCGTCTTGGGATACCACCACGGCCCGGCCGTCGAAGTCGTCGTTCCACGGCATGCGGCGGCGCACGACCGCCGCGCTCAGCCGCTCGCCCTGCTTGGCACCCAACACGTCGGCGGGCAGGTGCTCCCAGCCGTTGAACCACACGTCACGGGGACGCAATGCGATCGCGCGTTTCTCCAGCAGGTTGAGCATGCCGGTGATGTGGTCGGCGTCGATGTGCGTGACCACCATCAGCTCGAAGTCGGTCTGGCCGTCGGCGAGAGTTCCGATGCGGTCGCTGATCAGCCCCTCTATGGCCTTACGGGTGATACTGCTGCTCGGTCCGCCGTCGATGAGGATGCGATGTGGCCGGTCCGGCTCTCCATACTCGATCCACAGGGCGTCGCCGTGGCGGGCGGGTAGCAGCTCGATCGTGAAGATCATGATGCGGCCTTGGTGACCAGCCAGTCGGCGTCGCCGAACGCGGCGAGGGTGAGCACCATGATCAATCCCTGGGCGAGCAGACGTCGGCGCAACCGAACCATGACCTCGCCGAAGCCGTGCGGCTGGGCAGCGCAGTAGCTGTACAGCTCCTCGACCAGCTGCGCCGCCACCGGTGCGGCATGGCGCCCCAGCACTTCAGTCAGCGTGGCTATCACCACCTCAGCTCCGGCGCGCCGGAGCAGGCCGGGAAAGCGCTCGTAGCCGACCTCCCCGGCACGGGCCGTCTCGCAACCGAGCAACGCCACGATAACCGGCCGATCCTGCGGCGGCACGAACGTCGCGTCGATCTGTGCCGACCACCGCCTGGCCTGCTGGCCGATCTCCAGGCCGAACGACTCGAACACGTCGGAGAAGACGGTGTGCGGCAGCATCATCAGCAGCGCCGGCTGACGGGCCGCAACGGCGTCGGACCATTCCTCCCACGTCGACACGCGGTTATGGCTGCCAGCCGAGTTGCGCAGCGCGGTCACGATCGTGTCGATGGAGCCGGCGGCGAACGCGTCGACGCGGTCGCTCGCGGCGAAGATCGCCGGTCCCAGCGGGATCCGGTCGCGGTCGCGAGCAGGCCTGCCCCGCAGCATGAACTCCCCGGTCACCTCGCCGGCGGGCTGGAACGCATGGCGCTCGATGACCCTGGTCACGGCCCAGAACCCGAACGGGCAGACGGTGCCGGCAGTGTGCTCGCCGGGGCACCCCGACTCCAGGTCCTCCGAGGCCAGCGCCGCTCGCGCCGCGGGGCACAGCGTCGCGTCTTCATTCGGCGCGGTGAAGTCGTAGGCGAGTTCGAACGGGAAGAACGCGTCGGGCTTGGCCGACACCACCTGCAGGTAGCGGGACTTGCCCAGCAGCACCGCGAGATTTCGTGCGTCCTTGACCAGCGCCTGGCGCATCAGCGAACCGTGAAAGGCCAGGAAGATCAGCAACTCGACCGTGCCCGGAGCGTCCAGGGACTCAAAATCCCCAGGTGTCACGACGATCTCAGCCAGCCGTTTGGCGATCTTGGTCAGCGCGCCGGTGAGGGTGGCATCGTCGAGCGCGACGACGGCCGCTTCGTCGCCGGCGACGGCGGTGGCCCGGGAGGTGCCGTCCTCGCTGGAGTTGACGACGAACGCGGCGTCGAACGTCCGCCGCTCACCGAGGTGACTGGTCGCGGGAGCGACGAACGTCTCCGGACGCGCCGCGTCCGCGACGGCGCTCGACTCCGCGGGCGGGTCACCCGGGCGGTCGTCGGGGACGTCGACCGCGCTGGGCAGCCGAGCTGTCTGCAGCACGCGGTTGCCGGACAGCACGATGATGCGGGCGTCGACCGTGACCGTGTCGGGACGGGTCACGAGTCTGAACCGGGCAATGGTGCTGGTGCCCACCATCGGCAGCACGACGTGGTCGATGAGTGGGCGCTCGAGCAGGTGCGGCTCGGTGAGGACGACGGTCAGTGAATGCGGTCCGGACGAGGGGAGCCGGTCCTCCGGGAAGGGCGTCTCGGCGACGAGGCTGCCCTCGGTCCTGGGTCCGACGTGCACGGCGACGCGGTGCGTGGTGCCGGCTCGGAATCGACCCAAAGGCAGTTGCGGGCGATCCGAGGCCGTGATGCAGGCTTGCAGCCAGCGCGCCGCGGCAGCCTGCTCGATAATCGGCGCGGCGTGCCGCTCCCTCTCCACCATCTGGGACACCTCGACGGCCGCGGCGGCGAGCGCGGAGTCGTTAAAGACGGCGCTGGCGCCGCGGTCCGGGTCGATCCGGTCCACATGGCGCACCGAGTCGGCCACCGCCGCTGCGCGGCGGGCGACCCGTTGCTCGCTGACCACCTCCGGCCGCGCGGCGATGACGCCGCCCCACTGGGACGCGGTGCGCGCGTACGCCTGGTCGAGCGATTGGTCGTGGGACAGCTCTTGGGCCAGCCACACCAGCCACCGGGCCGGGTCGGGCACGGCACAGAACCCGACCGCCCACGCACCCGTGAGATCCGCCAGACCGGCGACGAGGGCGCCGTCCCAGGGATCGAGGCGATGGATGCCGAGCACTGCCGCAGCCCGCAGCTCGCGTACCCCGGCCACGGTCTCGATGGCGTTACCGGGCGGGTCGCTCAGCACCAGCAGGTCGCACACGACCCGCTCCCGACCGACGATCATCGGCTCGATGAGCGTCGCCTGCCCGGATGATTCTGCGAAGCCGGCGATGAGCTCGTCTCGTAACGCCCGCCCGGCCGGCTGGTCCAGGAAGCCGATCCGCAGCGGGAACCGCCACGGCGGCGGTACACCCGCGCCGCCGAGGGTCACGAAGGACGAGTCGGCCAACACCGCCGGTCCGCTGAAGGTGGTGGTCAACCAGTCGGCCGCCGCGCCATCCGGGCTGAGTTCGAGGGCCAGCCGGATCGGCGGCGTTAGATCGAGCTGGTCCCACGCCGCCGCCCAGGTCGCCGCGGGCGCGGTCGTCGCCGGATCCCATTCCGCGGCCAGCAGTGGATCTCTCCAGGCCAGTGTCATGGCGGGGTCACGGTCGCGCAATGCAGCACCGACCCGGTCGGCGATCGTGGCGGCGGTGAGCCCGCCGCCCGTGTTGGTGAGGCACTGCGCGCCGGCGGCGTTTGCCGCCGCCAACCCCACCGCAGCGAGTGCCTTGGCGAAGTCGTCCTCGGCGAGGCCTTCGCCCCACGTCGCGTAGCGACCGCGGTTCATGGCGGCTCGTTCCGGGTGCGGTTCAGGCACACGACCAGGTTCCGGCTCATCAGCGCTCCGAAGAAGGGGCAGTCTGCGGGTTTCACCACAAGCCTGCCCAGGCTCTTGCCCGTTCCTTCAGAATGCTCGGCCACCGCTCATCGGTCCAGAGGTTCGGTGAGTAACGCCTATTTACCGGCCAATCAGGTAACTGTGACGGCGGCGTGACGGCCCAGTGACGAGTCTCCGGGAGCGTTTTGACGCACCGGCACCAGCGGGCTCTCGTGGACGGTCGTTGCACCAACGAGGAGATCGGCATGGCTTCCCAGATCACGAACAAGTCGAGTGGCGTCATCCTGGTACGGCTACGCAGTGGCGGCACTCTGCACCTCGCGGCGGGCGAGCAGAGCCCCGAGCTGGAGGACGCAGATGTGCGGAACAACCCCCGCCTCGAGCCGCTCGTGCAACGTAACCTGATCGCCGTCGAGGACGTGACGCCCGCGGATAAGCCGTCGGGGTCGGCCGCCAAGCGCTCGCGGAGCGGATCGCAGGCAGCCAAACCCCGCGACGAGAAGGGTAG
Organism: Pseudonocardiaceae bacterium; assembly: GCA_050699975.1. Lineage (GTDB taxonomy): Bacteria > Actinomycetota > Actinomycetes > Mycobacteriales > Pseudonocardiaceae. The sequence goes on from JBOHGH010000018.1 coordinate 10,143, forward strand.
CTCGCAGTGAACGTTCCTTCGGTGCAGTCCCGGCAGCTTCCCAGGGAAGGAAACGTGCGATGACGCTATCCTACCCCGGCGTCTATATGCAGGAAGTGTCGAGCGGAGTCCGCCCGATCCAGGCGGCAGGGACCTCCACGGCCGCCTTCTTGGGCGTTGCCGAGCGGGGGCCGATCGGTGAGGTCATGCGGATTTTCAACTTCACTGAATTCCAGACCACGTACGGAGGATTCCTCCGGAATCACTATCTGGCGCACGCCGTGTTCCAGTTCTTCAACAACGGTGGCTCCCAGTGCTATGTCGGTCGGGTTGCACGCGATCCCAAGATCGCTGACATCACGATCGAGGACCGGGGGTCGCCCGCAGCGGACGCGCTGACCCTGTCGGCGGTCTCGCCAGGCGCGTGGGGGAACACGCTCCAGGTCAGCATCAACAGTGGCTCGGCACGTGACCCGGACAACACCTTCAACCTGGAGGTCTACGAGTCCGTCCCGGACCAGGATCAGCGGTTGTTGGAGAAGTTCGACGGGCTCAGCATGAATCCGGCGTCGCCCTCCTATGTGGCAACCGTGGTCAATGGCATGTCGCGATATATCCGCGTCGCACCCAATCTGGCCAACAGCAACCAGATCGCGGCATATATCGAAGGAACTCCGGTGATCCGCCCGGGGGATCTGCAGCGGAAGCTGCGGATCAGCATGCATCACTTCTGGTTTCGTCGTGGTCGGGTCGCATATCTCGGGATGCTCGGCGCAGAGGTTCTCCGGCAGCGGGATCTGCACCGATTTCTCCGGCGGCTTGGCAGCCCCCGGCTGCGGCGTCGAGGGCGACGGTATCGGCAGCTCGGGGAGAAAGCGAATCTCGACGCGGCGGTTGCGCGGCTCGGGATTGTCGGTCGGCACGCGCAGCGCGCTCTCACCCGCGCTTTCCGCCAGCAGCGCCACGGCGGGGACTCCGGCCCTGCGCAGAAAGGCGGCGACCGCATCGGCCCGGTCCTGACCTAGCTGATCGTTCAGCGCTTCATCGCCGGTGGCATCGGCGTGGCCGGTGATCTCCACGGTGCCGAGTTGATGTTCGCGAAGCAGTTCCTTCAGCCTTGTCGCAAGGGCCAGGAGCCGGCGTTTGTGCTCCGCCGTCAGCACATGACTGTTGAGCTCGAAGCTATCCAGCATCTCCGATCCTAGGACCTGTGCGGTCACCGTCGGAGAGCGGAGCGCGATATCGAGACTCGCCTGGCGCTGCACCACACTCGCCGACATGCTCTGTTGAAGGGTATGCACCAGCTCGTGCGCCAGCAGCCGCTGTCCCGCGAGCGTGCGAGGCGAGTACTCTCCCTCCCCCTCCCCGAACACTACGTCGTTTCCCACGGTGTATGCCCGCGCCTTCACCGCACGCGCCGACTCGGCAGCCTTCCGATCCGTATGAATCCGGATGTGGCTCAGATCGTGTCCGAAGCGTGGCTCCATGAAGCCTCGCGTTGACGGGTCGAGGGAATGGCCGGGTGCGGACAAAACTTCGTGTACGATAGGAGGTGCCGTTACGCTTCCGATGTCTCCGGTGCCGGTGAGTTTCTTCTGCAGGCGCTCGTGTTGCTGGCTCGGTTGCCCCGTCTGGCACTCCTTTCGACACCCTCCGCCACATGGGCAAGCGCGCTGTAGCTCCGGCTCAGGTATCCGCATCACCTGTTCGGAGATGCGGTCTGCTTCCCCCTCGTAGATGTCTCCGGGAGTATTTACCGCGAGTTTTGATTGAATCGTTACCGATGCTTTAGCAGGCACTGGTATCCGGGAGAAATCATGACTAAAGCGATCAGATGTGGTCGCATCGGAAACGGCCTCAAGGTCGTCAGGTGTTGCCTGCAGCAACCGCTGCAAGGCTTGATTTCCAATCGTGCGTTGCATGTGTAGAATCGGGTGGGCCTTATGACCGTGCGCTGCTGCGCTTGGTTGTGCAAGACCACCTGACTTTCCCTGTTGAGATTGCTGGTGTTTCTGTGCACCTGTACGCATAATTCTTCCCGCTATCTGTGCGTCGACGCCTAACGATAGAGTTAAGCGGATCAGCGCTGAACCGCATGCGGCCACTCATCGCTTACTTTGGCTGATTCCGTTCCAGCGAAAGCTGAGCGGCCTCAGCTATGGAGATTGTATCATCCACGCGCTTCCACTGTGCGGCTGGCGGGCATTGAAACAGTCAGGAATTGCGCTCAAGGCGCTCTTAGTCACTACTTTGACAGATGTTTCCACGGTTACCTGGCGCGAAGGTCTCTTCCGTCGGCCATCCCTCAATGAGCTAAGCTTTATCTCGTTCTCCAACTCCAGGATACTGAATGCACTGGCGTTCAAGGGCGTTTTGAGGGATCGCGATGGGTGGGGTTGCCATGGCTCGGGCCGCACTGTCGGTAGCCGCAGCAGGATTAGACCGTTGCCCGCCAGGCTGGTCGGGACTCGTTGCGCGGCCGTCGTTGGTGGTGTCGCCGGGTCGCGTGATCGATCCAACCTGCCGAACCGGTCTACTGCCACCCAGCAGTGCCGAGGCGACCATCCGCCTGGCATGAGCCATGTCGTCAGCTCCGTGACGGTCATGGCTCATCAGCCTGTCGTGCGGTGCTGGGTCTCACGCTGTTGCTGCAGTGCATATCTACGATCCGCGATATCATGGATAGGTGGGAATCGGGCGTGACGGCGAGGCAGCGCGGCTGTTGCGCCGCGCGCGGAAGCTGTCGGGCCTGACGCAGAGCCAACTGGCTGGCCGGGCCGGTGTCCCGCAGTCGGTGATCAGTGCCTACGAGAGTGGGCGTCGCCAGCCGGGCCTGGCGACGCTTCGTCGGCTTATCGAGGCCAGCGGCCAAGCGCTTGCGGTTGACGTGGTGGCCACCCGCACGGTAGATCCGCCGGATACGGCGTTGGGGCGGGTGGTGCGTCGTCATCGCAGCGCTGTGCGCAGCGTGGCTGCGCGGCATGGGGCCATCAGCGTGCGGTTGTTCGGGTCGGTCGCGCGGGGTGAGGAAGAGCCCCACAGCGACATTGACCTTGTTGTCGATCTTCCCGATACCATCTCGCTTCTGGAGTTGATTGCGTTGCGTCGCGAGCTCGCCGAACTCCTTGACGCACCAGTGGACGTGGTTCCGGCCCGCTCATTGCGACCGGACGTGGCTGCGGCGATCGAGCGCGAAGCGATCCTGTTGTGAGCCCGAGGAAGGAAGATCGCCGCCTGAGAGACGTTCTCGCGGCAGCCGAGGCGATTCGTGATCACCTCACCAGGGGATCATTGGACGACGGACTGGTTTACGACGCCGTTCGAGTTCGCCTTATTGAGATCGGCGAGGCGGTGAAGGGCATCGGACCCGGCGTACTCGAGCGCGAACCGTCGATACCGTGGTCCGACGTGGCCGGAATGCGCGACTACCTGACCCACAGGTACTTCGACACCGATCACGCGATTGTCTCCGCCACCGTTGAACGGGATCTGCCGCCGCTCGTCGATGCCGTGCAGCGGTTGCTCGAACGTTGACTCGCAGGGTAGGTCGAATGATCGGCGTCTATACCCTCCGGCGCCAACGCTGCGGGGCCGTTCGTCTGCCATGAAGTATACCTCGAAGGAGGTTTCACTGTGGACGGGGTTCACGCTCGACACGAGGAAGCTCCGACAACGCCCCCATCTTAACCAAAGATCACTCTAACGACGCTCTAACCAAGTGCTCACGAGGTGTCGGTAGGCAGCCTGACGGCCGTGCAAGGACCGCCCCTGTCCTCACCCCCGTCCGGCTGTCACCCACCTACACACGACCCCTCACCAGGGCGACTGTCCACCCCGAGGCCGGCGCCAGCGAGGTAACGCGTTAGTTGCGAAGCAAAGGCCGACCGTCGTTCACAGCGACGAACCCCGGTTGTGGGCGAACAGCCGGTTAACCAACCCTGAGATCGGCCAGCAGCTGTTCATCTCCCGCCGCACCGTTCACACCCACTTGAACCGCGTGTGGAGCGCTGTCACCGCGGGCACGGCGTGCGCCGCTCCGCGGGTGATCGACCTGGGTGTTGGTCGATCGAGCGGAAGCGGGAGGTACGTGCCGAGACCGAAGCCTTGTGAGAGATCGAGGAGAATCAGTGATGGACGAGTACGGCGTGTTCGAGCTGCCAGCGCCGGTCACAGCAACGGACGATTCCTGCCATGGCCGCTGCGCCGGACATGGCGCTAAACCACCTGACCCCGGCGGGGGCGCTTCCATTACCCCGCCCGCGCCTGCCTTCGCCGACAGGGAAGTGGCCTGGTTGCAGCGGGTGCTAAAGGACGTGCGGTTCTCGCTGGAGCGGGGATACTGGCAGGCCGCGCTGGCAACGACCCGCGCTGCCTTGACCGCGACGAGGCGACCAAGCGATGAGTCCGCCGCACACGATCACCGTGAACAAGGGCGAGTGGCCCTACGCCGCCGCTGAGTCCACGAAAGGATTCGACCTATCCGTGGTATCCGAGGTCAACCGTGCAGTTCGGGGCCGCCGACCACGGCGTGGGTGCCTTCGCTTCTGCGACGTGAACCCAGTGAACCCGGATCATTTGCTGATCATCCCGAAGATCCACGGCGTGGGGCCGGCGGACCTCGACGGCAGAGGTCGACCAGGTGCTGGTATCGGGCCTGGCCCCGCAGCGTGACGGGGCCCTTCGGTGGCGTCCAGAGCTCGTGGTTTCCGGGCGCCCAGATGACGGTGTGGAACTGATCGCGCAGTGCCTGCAGCGCCCATTCGATGTCGGAGATGAGGTCGGCTACGTCCCCGGCGACGATCAATCAGTCATTGTCCGACTCGGCTCGGAGACCGCCAACGATCTCACGATTTTCGGGGTTACCCACGTGCACATCGCTGATCCCCAGCAACCTCCCGGCGGACGTCGCGTGCGAGATCACCTGACCGACCCTACCCGGCGGGTCCGCGCCGCGACTCATCTTTCTTGCAGAGCGCCTCCAGGTAACATTCATAGACCCTGGCCACTGCGGCGGCGATGGCCTGCCAATACCCGTCGCGAGCAGCGCGTGACTGTTCAATCTGGACGCCGTTCGCCCCACCAGCTGTAAGCCAGTTGACAAAGTTGTCCAGACTGTCTCCGTTATGGCCGCCGCCCGTAGCAACTTCCACGGGTATGCCAGATCCGGTTACGGCAGTCTGGATCTCTGTCTGTATCTGCTGCTTCAAAGGGAGTGGTGCAGCACCGCCGATCAAGATTTTCTGCTCATCAAGTCCATGGAAGCTCACCGCATAGGTAAACCCACGGCTGCTGATGCTGTCAAGAAGAGGGAAAGACGCGCGATGAAGGTCGGTGCTGGTGATGTGCCAGCGGTCCGATGCGCCGCCTCCAGATTTCCAGCCCTTACAACGCCACGATGAGACTCCCTTGTCGGCAAGTGCAGTCGCCACGTGCTCGGCTTGCTCATCGGTCCAGCCCTCAATCGCTCCACCGTGCGGCGCACAAGCGACAAGCCCGTTATGCGTTCCATCGTCGGTTAACCGCTCAACAAACTCGCTGTTGGCTTCGGCCTCGGCATCGTCATAGGTTGGATGAGGCACCTGTGAATCCACTGTCCCGCTGAATTCATTCGGCGTGCCAAGACGCTGACGACCGACCAGTCCCATCTGCACGATGTATTCCGGGCTTTCCTGCCGCAACTCGCTCACTGTATAGAGGGAATACTGGGTGGAGTTACGGATCACCCGGATCTGATGACCAACTGCACGGCCAACGGTCGCCAACTTCTCGGGGTCTGCCGAACAGTGTTCCCCGTCGTTGATCAGATCCGGCGCCGAGGTGGCCCTTTTTATGCTTGCGCTGTACGTGGGCATTCGATCTTCTCCTGCTCAGCGTGAACGTGCCGGAGTGCCCGCCGTTGGCGTAGTCGTCAAAGATCCGGCGGGCACCCCGGCGTTCGGCTCGATCCTCGGGCGCCACTCGGCTGAAACGCCGGCGACTGGAACGCCGGCGACGGGAACGCCGCCCTGGGTCCCGCGCAGCAGACCGGTCATCGCGGCCGACGGCGCTACCCCGAGCTCCCGCCAGAGCAGCTGCTCGCAGGCAGCGTACGCGCAGCGCGCCTGGCCGAGGTTACCTTCGGCCAGATGAATGCGGATCAGGGTGCGGTGCGCACTCTCCCGGAGCACATCGGCCCGCAGGACTGACAGCGCCACCTCGACGGCGAGCCCGAACTGGCCCGTATCGGCGAGGCGCTCAGCGACCCTCTCGAGCAAGTGCAGGCGCATCTGGTGCAGCCGCTCGCGTTCGTCGGTGAGCCAGGCATCCCCCCAGCCCGGCAGCAGCTCGCCATCGGGCACTCCGGTGGAAAGGGTGCACGCGTCGAAATCCTCGCCTCGCATCACCTCGACCGACCACTTGACCAGAACCCGGACGTCCACCCGGGTACGGGTGTCGAGATCCAGCTGGCTGGCGGTGATGGCGACGAGACCCGGAGCGGCCCGGTTCACCCGCCAGATGCCCGTACGCAGGCTGGCCAGTGCGCGGTGCTCCAGCGTGTCTGGCCACAACGTACCGGCCAGGCGGCTTCGGCTGACCTGGCCGCGCAGGGCAAGCACCGCGACGAGCCGTTGGGCGCCGACGGGTAATCGCACGTCGCGCCCACCGACGGCGAGCCGGAATCCCCCAAGCAGCGTCACCTCGGCACCACTTCGCCCTTTCCGCCGCGCTGGCATGCCCGCGGTACCACCGGCGACGGAACGTGCATGCCCAGCACCAGTCATGACACCTCCAAGACAGACCGGTTCTGTCGACTGCGAACGCGAGCCGACCAGGAGCCGAGCCATTGCCTGGCCAGGGCCATGTATGCGGACCTGCCCGCGGGATCGCCGTCAGGAATAGGAGTGTGCGGGCAGCAGGTGAGATACATCAGGCTCGGAGACGGTCGAGTGACACTTGCGTGACGCCGGGCCATCCCTTCGCGCATGGCAAGCTTCCCCGGCCAGCCCGCGCACGCTGCGGCGGGTGCTGTCGCTGACCTACACCGCCACCTCGTGTCGAATCGCCGTCACTCGCCTACGGGTCTGTGTGTCCTTCGGATCGAACCGTGCGACGCTCATTTCCTGGTTACCGTGCAGACACACTCAGCGATTAAGGATGCCGGGTAGAGGCAGGGGCTGGATAAATCGTCACATGAGCCAGCCGCGCCTGCACGTGCGTAGCTCGAACTGGTTGGTTGTGACATTGTGGTGACGTTGCTGGCGGTACGGTCACCCGTCCGCAGCTTCGGGCCAGGAGGTCCGTCATGATCACCGATCTCGTCGGAACGCTGGTCAGCCACGCTAGGCCCGACACTTTTCCGGTTCTGCGCCTCATCCGGGGACCGACTGTCACCGTTGGTGCGCGCACAGTGGACCTGCCAGAGGGCAGTAAGCGGCTGCTCGCGTTCGTGGCCTTGCGCGGGGGACAGGTTGATCGCCAGTATGCGGCAGGGACGTTATGGCCCTCGGGTGGCGATGCGCGGGCAGCGGGGAACTTGCGGTCGGCGTTGTGGCGGTTGAACGGGGACCGGATGAGGTTGCTCGCGGGCGACCGCCACACCTTGATGTTGCGCAAGGAGGTGCTAGTCGATGTGCACCTCGTCGCTGAATGGTCAAGCCGCCTGGTAGCCGGTACGGCGAGTGGCGTCGATATGAAAGTCCCACCGCTGGTAGTCGATGCGTTTGAACTGTTGCCTGGCTGGTTCGACGACTGGGTGCTGCTAGAACGGGAATGCCTCCGCCAGCGGATTCTCCACGCTCTGGAGGCACTGAGCCGCTCCCACTCCTGGGCAGGGTGTCACGCACACGCGGTGGACGCCGCGATGGCCGCGGTAGCCGTGGAGCCGCTGCGGGAGAGCGCGCAGCGTGTGCTGATTGAGGCCCACCTGGCGGAAGCCAATCATGTTGAGGCCCGCCGATGTTATGACGCTTATTGTGAACTCGCACATCGAGAGCTGGGCGTTGAGCCCAGTGCAGATTTGCGGGATCTGGTCTACCGCAGTTTGCGGATGCGTGTCGTCGAGCTGCAATCACAATCCATTTATAATCAGGCGGTCGGGCAGCTCCGCTAGCCGTCCACAACTCAAGGGAGCTTTTACTATGCGACACACGCTCACGTCCGTGCACCGTCATGGCTGCAGTGAAATGGCTTGCCCGGTACCGCTGTCGCCGCAGGCTTTGGCGCAGCTGTACGCTCGCTTCCTCGAGCTGCAGAGTTCGCACCGCCTGCCGGAGAGCATGACGTTCGAGCAGTACTATCGGGTCTGGCGTTCCGGGAGGCGTGGCGAGAACTTCGTCGGCCTCGATGATGGCGCCGTCACGCACGGACCAAGTAGCGACCAGCAGCTGATCACGCGGCCGAGCAAGCAGCTGAAAGGTGTCATCAAGACCCTCGTGCTGCTGGTCGACTTTCCCGACCATGCGCACGATCCGGACCACGGGTCGGGCTACTACGACCAAATGCTGTTCAGCGACGGCACCTTCCCCACAGGGAGCATGCGCGATTTCTACCGCAAGGTTAGCGGCTTTGACGCCGCTGCCGATGCCGGCATCGACGTACAGGGCGAGGTCCATGGCTGGTTCCTTATGCCGCAACCGCTCTCCTTCTACGCCGACGGCAACTCAGGTATGAATTCCAACTTCCCGCGCAACTCCCAGGGAATGGCACGCGACGCCGTACTGGCGGCACGCGCCGCAGGTGTTGATTTCGCACCCTATGATGTTCTCGGCGAAAAAATAGTTACTGCACTGTTCATCATTCACGCCGGCAGCGGGGCTGAGCAGACCATGAGGCGCGGCGATCTCTGGAGCCTCAAATGGGCGGTCCCAGGGGACGTGAAAGTCGACCCCAACTTATCGGTGCGAACCTTCTTGACCGTGCCGGAGGATTGCGCTATGGGCGTCTGCGCCCATGAGTGGGGCCATCTCGCGGCCCGCTGGGCTGACTACTACGATACCGGCAGGCTGCGGGAAACTCAATCCAACGGCCTTGGCAACTACTGCTTGATGGCGGGTGGGTCCTGGGGAAATGGGGGTCTGACACCAACTTTCCCCAATGGCATGGTGCGCATGTTCCATGGCTGGATCACACCGCAACTCGTCACCAAGACCACCGAGGGCATCGTGCTGAAGGCGGCTGCTGAAGGCGGCAGCATCGCGTTCATACAGAACAGGAAGATGATGGCGGAGACCCAGTACATTGTCGTCGAGTACCGGCGCCGACGGGCCCAGGACGCGTTCCTACCGGACGAGGGAATCGCTGTTTACGTCGTTGACGAGGGGATCGACAACGTGGACGATGAAGATGGTCTCGCCATAGAGTTGCTCCAAGCCGATGGCCGGCGCGACATGGCGAAGATCTTCGGACAGGGTAACCGTGGCGACTCCAACGACCTCTATCCATTCGGCAACAACAAGACGATCGGTGAGACGACGACGCCAGCTCTCAACCTGCCGGATGGTAAGTGGTCCGGCGTCACCATCGGCGTGGCGGGCACACCGGGCGCCGACCAGATGAAGATTGACGTCACTATTGCTTAAAGCGGGTTGGCCCTCCAGCGAAGGGATGGTTCGTCCGCGCGAGACCCTTCGCGTTTGGTTGTTGTGCCGATATGATTTGTGGTCGCATGGAGGCTGCTGGTGCGTTTTCAGTCGGTGGATGCGGCAGATCGCATCTTTGCGGTCTGTGGGCTGAACACCATCTCTTTCGGGATCGTTGCGGGCGAGGCGACGAAGGCGGGCCTTTTGGGTTTCGCCGTCGAGCGGATTGACCGGGCTGATGACGAAGACTTTTTCATGGCGGGCTTTAAGGTGTTCGCCAGGGTTATTCCGCATCCGCAGCCTGGGCTGCAGGTCAGCACGTTCGAGCACCCGGTGCAGAGCTTTGTCTGGGATGACTTCACCGCGAAACCTGGCCGGGAGTACACTTACCTGTTCCACCCGATCAAGGGCAAACCAAAAAATCTGGATCGCAGCAGCCCCCCGCTGTCGATCACGGTGCGCACAGAGCCGTCGGTCAGCTCGCTGGCCCACGACATCTTCTTCAACCGCGGCGTGGCCAGCAGCCAGGCCTACCAACGGCGGTTCGGGTCCGGCCCGATCGACAAGCTCGAACCCCAGAAACGCGACGAGGCCCTGGCGTGGTTGAGCAGGGATCTCGACGAGGCGATTCTGCGGTTCATCAATAGCTGCCCGGCCGGTGATCAGCTGCGGGGGTGCTTTTACGAGTTTCGCTACCCGCGGGTAGCCGCTGCGGTCAAGGCTGCGATCGACCGGGGAGTCGATGTACGCATCATCGTCGACGCAAAGATAAACGAGCGTACCGACAAGAGGGGAGTGTTCCACGAGAGCTTTCCCCGTGTGCAGAATCTGAAGGTGATCGCGGCGGCGGGCATCCCGGTGGCCAACGTGATCCTCCGCCAGGCTCGACCCTCCAACATCGCGCACAACAAGTTCATGGTCCGGCTCGCCGCCGGTGCCGAACCAACAGAGGTGTGGACCGGCTCCACCAACATCTCGCTGGGCGGAATCAGCGGCCAGACCAACGTCGGTCATTGGATCAGGGACCGGCGGGTCGCGAGGTCATTCGCGCGATACTGGGACCTGCTGTCCACCGACCCCGGGGCCACCGCAGCCGACCTGGCCGCAGACAAGCAGGCCAAAAACCGCGCTTTCACCTCGGCCGTGGAAGAGCTTTCGCCAGTCCCTACCGACCTTGCGCAGGTGCCGGTAGGTGCCATACCGGTATTCAGCCCACGCTCGGACACGACTGTTCTGGACTCATATGCTCGGCTGCTCGACTCGGCCCACGAGCAGGGGTGCGTCACGCTTGCTTTTGGGATCAGCTCAGCGTTCAAAGACCTATTGAAGGACAACACCACCCAAAACGCGCTGGTCTTTATGCTGCTCGAGAAGAAGGACGCGCCGAGAAGGAACGCCGCGGCCACGTTCGTGCGGATCAACGCGTCGAACAACGTCTATCAGGCGTGGGGATCATTCCTGCGTGACCCGGTGTACCAGTGGGCGAAGGAGACCAACACCCAACTCTTGGGTCTGAACCAGCACGTGATGTACATCCACTCCAAATTTATGCTCATCGACCCACTGGCTGCCGATCCGATCGTCGTGAGCGGATCGGCCAACTTCAGTGCAGCTTCCACCACCGGCAACGACGAGAACATGGTGATCATCCGCGGTGACCGAAGAGTCGCCGACATCTATTTCAGTGAGTTCAACCGTCTGTTTAACCACTACTACTTCCGCAGCGTCGCCGAAGCCGTGCACGACCACCACTCACCAACCCCTCAGACGCCCAGCTTGTTCCTGTCCGAGACCGCCGATTGGCAAGCCAAGTACACAACCGGCACTTTCCGGGCAAAGCGGCTCAAGCTCTATGCCGACATGACCGGTTTTTCCACTCTCTAGCAGCGGATGCTGGTGCAGGGCAGGCCCGCTGTGGACCTGGGCCTGGCATGATGTGGTCATACGGCTCAGGAACAGCATTGACCAGGTCCAGCCAGATGATCCTCTGGCTAGGTCGGTCATCGCGGCCACCCTCGCCCCGGATCGTGACCGGAAGCGGGTCGCGCGGGAGACGGTGCAGTGACACCCGGTCTGCCAGGCTGCCGGTCATGCAGTCTCGACCCGAACCGACTGGCGTCTGTATCGTGCGCGTCGAGCCGCATGGTCAAGGCGTGCGCGTTACTGTCACGGTGAACCCCGACATTGCTCAGCGGTCCACGCAGCGGCCGCACAGTTTCACCGAGGTCGGCGATGCGCTGGCCGCCGTCGAGGATTTCCTCGTTGAATACGCACGCCGGCAGCGGCATTGATCCAGCCGTCACGATGACAGGGTGCTGCCGTGGTCAGCCGGGTCTGTACTGATTCGGTGACACGGCCGTGACGCCGCCATTTCTAAGCTCGCTGGGCGTGTTCCGGGTTCAGGGAGATCACCATGGTGGTTCGTCCAACGGGTCCGCTGGTCGCCGCGGCTCAGTCGAATCAGGCACCGGTGTTGCACCTTTTCGGCGGTCCGCACGTCACACTTGGTCAGCGGCGTGTGGAGATCCCCGAGGGAAGCAAGAGGCTGCTGGTCTTCGTCGCATTGCACCGCAGGCGGGTCGAGCGGCGTCATGCTGCGGGGACGCTGTGGCCGATCGGTGACGACGTCCGGGCGGCGGGCAACCTGCGCTCGGCACTGTGGCGGCTTCGGGGTGCCGGCATCGATCTGCTTGCGGCGGACAAGTGGTCGCTGGCTTTGTGCGACGGGGTGGTCGTCGATGTTCATGTGGTCGGCAACTGGGCCGCGCGGCTCGTCGACGGGACGGCGTCGGATGATGACCTCGCCGTGTTGCCCTGGTGGGTCGACGCGCTGGATCTGCTGCCTGGCTGGTACGACGACTGGGCGCTGGTCGAGCGGGAGCGGATGCGACAGCACGTGCTGCACGCATTGGAAGCGTTGAGTCGACGACTAGTTCGTGCCGGGCGATGCGCCGAGGCTGTGGAGGCCGCCATACTCGCGGTCGGCGCGGAGCCGTTGCGGGAGAGCGCGCAGCGCGTGCTGATCGAAGCCCACTTCGCCGAGGGCAACTGGGTGGAGGGCTGGCGCAGTTACCAGAGATACCGAGACCTGCTGTGCAGCGAGCTCGACGTCGAACCGTCAGCCGATCTCACGGCTCTGCTGCGGACCGCCCGGCATGAGCGCTCCGCCCGATCCCAAGCGCTCCACCTTCAGGCAGCGCCCTCGTGGACAAAGCCTGCACCTCGATCGCGCGCGACATGGGCATGAATGAAACGATATATAGGAGGTGCTTTAGGTGAATCGTTTTCAGCGCGTGATCCAGATTCTCGATGACGCAGTAGGCGGTCCCGATGTGGGCATCGGTGCTCACGGGACTTTCTGGCGAGGGAAGACCCGCGACGAGTTCGTCGCCACGAAAGTTTTTACTGAGGACCTGATCGCGGTGGGGCAGGGGCCGACCTCCAATCTGATCAAGGCTCTCAGAGGGGAGCCTCCATTCGACGGTAGCAGCTTCAAGCGTATGCCTTCGGGAGGACTTCCACGGGTCTTGGCAGACGACGTTGGCTTTATCGAGCAGTGGATCGACGACGGGTGTCCCGAGGATGTCATGGCCTGGCGTCCGACGAACACACCGGGTGCGAGACGCCACGATGACATCTGGTTTGTGACTCCCGATGTGGGTTGGGCGGTGAACAGCGACGGCAAGATCCTCCGAACGGTGGATGGCGGGGCCACCTGGGAGCAACAGTTCCACGACCCGGAGGTCTACTTCCGCTGTGTCGGCTTCGCGTCCGAGACCCGCGGCTGGGTGGGGACGCTGACGGGGAGCAAGCGTCTGTTCGAAACCGCCGACGGCGGCGCGACGTGGAAATCTGTGACGAATCTACCCGAGCTGGCCCCCCAGGCAGTGTGTGGGCTGTCGGTGGTGAATGAATCCGTGGCGTATGCCGCGGGGACGAACTTTCCTTATCGCCCTCCTGACGAGGAACGGCCGCCGGCCATGATGAAGACGGTTGACGGTGGAGCCACCTGGACTGCCTGGGACATGAGGCCCCACGCCTCGCTCCTGGTAGATACATACTTCACCACTCCCGAATGTGGTTGGGTGGTGGGAGGAAAGATACAGGCGGTCACTCCGGGTCAGGAACAATGTGTCTTGAGAAGGGAGCGGAAGGATGTCAAGCCCGTAGTGCTGTACACGGAGGATGGCGGTGCCACCTGGGAAAACCGAGTGGCTGACCTTGACGGCGACTTCTCGTTCGGAGAGTGGGGCTGGAAGCTCTTTTTCCTCAACGATCGAGTGGGTTTCGTCTCGGTGGAGAACTTCTGCGAGGGCGTCATCCTGAAAACCACAGACGGGGGACAGAGCTGGCGGCGACTCACCATCAACGACCCGCAACACACTGCCAACCTTGAAGGTCTGGGGTTCGTGGACGAAATGCACGGCTGGGTCGGCGGTTGGGGTTCAGCAAATATGGCGACCGGGTTCAGTAGCGAAACCTCCGATGGTGGCGAGATGTGGGGTGACGCAGACGAGATCGGTCTTTTCATCAACCGCTTCCGCTTCTTCGGCGATCCGGTTACGGTCGGGTACGCCTCGGGTCAGAGAGTGTACAAGTACTCCCCCACGCCCTTGCCGGTATCACCGTCGCTGGCCGCAGCGCCCCCCACGCGTTTCCTTGATAACAACGAACCAGCACAGACTTCCTGGCCGGTTTTTATCCCCGTCACCATCCCTGAAGACGCCTCGCGCCTCATCGTCAACATCTGGGACCGCTTCGGGGCGCACGTTCGTCACCTCCTGGACGAGCAGCAGCCGCCAGCAGGTAGACGGACGGTCGAGTGGGACGGAACCAGCGATGGCGGCGAGCCACTCGAGGCGGGGAACTTTATTGTTCGGGTGACCGTTGATGATGACTCAGAAAGCTGGATTTTGTGGGTCGAGCAGTGACACTATAGTCGGCTGACCTTCCAGTCCTGGTCGTCCGAGTCTGCGCGGCGCTCACGCGCAATCCTGCACCGCGTGCGGCCGCAACAGGATTGAGGTTGGGACGGGAGCGATTTCTCGCCATGCGAAGCAGTCCCTGATAATCGGCCGGTTCGTTCCGTCGGTGAGCTCGCGATCAGCCCGCATGAGGCCGCGTAAGATGTCGTGATAGCTGAGGAAGTTCGGCGAGAGGCTGCCCCACGTCACCGCGAGCAGACGACCCAGATAGTCCCGCGCGAGTAGCAATGCCTTCTTGAACGCCGCCTCGTTGCCGGTATAAGCTGTTGTGAAGTCGGCCTGGATCGCGGCAAGGTCCTCGGCGCTACCCGGCAGGTTGGTCGATCGGGCTCGGAGTTTCTCGGAGATGAGGTCTTTGTTTACCAGTTCCTGCTGGAACACCTCGACCATGGTGTCAAAAATAGCACCGGTGAGCGGGAGCGAACGCTCGTGAGGCTGGTTGCCGACATCGGACATGCGCTTGGCGTTGAGGGCGATTCGGATCTCACGGCTGTCGGACAGCTCACCAACGCGATCGAGTCCATTGATGGTGAGCAGATTTCCTTTCGTTGAGTCCAGGAGGCTGTCGACCAACGAATCGAAGTGGAGCGATCCTATGATTGCCACCAGGTCTCCACTTAACTCGTGCATTCCGCCGTAGTCGATACCCTGGTCTGCAGGACTTGAGGGTATGCCAACTACCGAGAAGATGATGCTGTGACCGAGCTCATGCGCAAGCACGTCGAAGTTCTCGGAGTATGGACGGGTGTGGTCAATGGTGCCACTGGGGGTTCGCCCAAACCCGAATTCGAGGTAGCCGTAACCGGACTGGGCGTTGTCCCACTCGATCATGGGGATCAACTCCAGACGGGCGAAGTCCGACTCGAAATGCCACTCCAGGCGATGGCCGAAATAATCCTCCCAGATGTCCAGAACTCTCCGAACTGTAGCGTACATGGTCGCCGCCAAAAAATCGCGGCTGTTCGGGTCAAGATGGTCGAAGTGCCCGTTGGAGTCAGGCCTTACCGGTGGACGTGACTCGCCACGGAAGGGCGGAGAGACGATGCCGTTGTATCGTAGCTTGTTCACTGCGTCTACTACGTACATACGGTCGTCGGCAGGTCCCGGCTGCATCGCTTCGGGTGGCACGGAAACGACCACCAACTCCGGCTCCGGGAAGAGTGGGCCGGAGCCATCGGCCTTCTGCACGAAACGTGGTTGCGGAAAGAGCCGGAAGCGGGTGCCGGTCTGGGCAAGTCTGCTGTCGAGTTGGAGGGACATACGAGATCTCCTTAGGCGATGTAACAGAGTGGGATCGTGCTCATCGACGCACCAGGTCTGGTCAGGGGTTGGTCGGGCCGATCGGGTTGAGGTCGTCGACGAACCGCAGCAGGTCGGCCATCGTGAAGCTGCCCGGTTGGGCGGCGGGCAACGTCGGTGTCCAGGTCGGATCGACGGACAGGAAGGACTCCTGGTCACCCTCGAGCATGCCGAGGAACACCTCGCCGACCAGCCGGCTGCCCATCGCGCCGAGGTGCAGGCCGCCGGCGCGCACCTCGGCTTCCTTGAGCAGGTAGAACCACAGTGGGGTCTCCTGGTCGAAGCCGAGGCGGGCTACCACCTTGGATTCGCCGCGGGTGAGCTCGGCCGGGGTCAAGACCGGCACACTCATGAGCCGTGCGAGCTCCTGACCGGACGGCAGTCCGATCAATCGCCCGCGGAGCAGGTTGCGCACCGTGAGAGAGGCGAACACCGACTGTTGCTCGCCGGGTGCGAGGTCGGGCAGCTCGGTGAGCCCATGGGCGAGCTTGGTGTCTATCTTGCGGGCGTGGTTGAGCAAGCCGGGGTCGTCCACCTCGAACCACCGGCGCCAGTCGATGACCCAGTTGGAGGGCAGCGTCGGCTCCCCGCCGAAGCCACCGGCTCCGGTGAATATGAACAGGATCCTCAGGGTGGCCGGTGTCTTGAAGGCGCCCTCGTCGCTGGAGAATCGCCGGTTGTAGTTGTATAGGTCGCGGATCATCGAGTGGCCCATCCGATATGCGGCCACCGAGAACTCGACCGGCATGTACGGAGTTCCGTCGAAGGGCGGACCGGAGAAGTCGTAGAACTTCCTCCCGTTGGCGCGGATGTCGTCGAGCACGACCGGGTCGACGATTCTGGGCAGGAAGTCGTGCAGCACGATCCACTGGTAGTGCCAACGCACCTGGCGGCGGGCGGCGTCGAACGCAGTTTCCCCTCCGGGTGGGGTGATGACGCCGGCGATCACCTTGTTGTGCAGCTTGAGGAACGCCAGATGTAGCTGCGCCAGAACAAGGTTCTCGTCGTTGCGGTCATCCCCGACAAGGGCTTGCCGAGAGCCGTCGGTTGCCCGCGGCAGGTCGTTGGGCAGCACCTTCGGGATGGTGGCATCACCGTCGTCGGTGGTCCACCCGATCCGCATGCGCGCCTCGGTGGCCGGAAACGCCGGGTCGTACAACTCGGGTTGATCGGCCGGGCCCATTCCGTAGACGCTGTCCAGCTCCAGGCGCGGTGTCCGCAACGACTCGAGGTTCTCCGGGTCCCCGACCGGCGGAAAACCGACCGTGGGATCGCGTGTGATGTCGTGGTCGACGAACTGGCCGAGGTAGGTGAATCCAGCGGGCACCTGCTTGATGTCGTCGGTGTCCGGGGTGAGAACGGTCAACCTCTCCTGGACCATGCCCTCGGCCAGCGCGACGAGGTTCTCGCTGGCCGGCCGGAACCGGCGCGCGCGAGGGAACATCCGGCCGAACCGGTTGGGACCGGTGAATGTGTTCGTGAGTGCGAATCGGGCGCCCGCGGCACCTTCACCACCGCTGTCCAGAATCGCGTCCACTGCGTCGGTGTCCACTCCTTCCAGCGGCAGCCGGCTCGCCCGCCCGTGGCCACGTTCCGTCATCTCTGCTGCCCTCCTTGTTGCTCGCCAGCGGGGTCTCGCGCCCGCCGGCGTCGATCTCTACGCCGGCCGAGCCGGGCGACTCCGGGCCGACGAAGAACGCCGTCTCGTGGTTGCCGAGATGCGCGACGCCAATGGCGGGATGGATCTTGTAGACGGTTCCCACTGCCCCCCTCAGGATTCGGCGTGCCGGATGGTGAGCGACCGGCCGGTCGCGGACGGCACGCCCAGCATGGTGTTCGCCACCGAGGCCGCGAAGGGCCGTGAGAACGGGTAGCCCATGTCGCGGGTGTCGGGGTAGCGGTCGACGGCACCGCAGAAGCTCATCGAGCCGCACTCGGCCGAGGGGAGCACGAGGTCTTGCGCCGCGTTCGAGCAGAACACGACGAGCCGGAACGTCATGCCCTCCGGAGTGCCGCGCGGGAGGAGCAGCGTGTAGGGCCAGCCGCAGTCGCAGTAGTTGGGGTCGTTCGGATTGGCGGCCCCGTCCAGCACGGTCTGCGGATCGGTCTCGGCCGGCTTCTTCACCACGGAGAACTCGGTGTCCGGGCGGTAGACGACGTTGCGTCCGCCAGCAGGGACCTCGACGAGGAACTTGTCGAGTTCCATCCACATGGTGCGGTCGTCGGCGAGGTCGGCCGGCGCGAGGAAGACCCGCAATGTGATCGCGGTGGGCCGCGCCGCGGCGTTGCGGACCCGTACGACGAGCGCGAACGGATCGTGCGTGAGGTGCGTAATGGTCCGCCCGTCAGCCAGCGCGCTGTCCACGAGGCGGGTGGTCAGCTCGTCGACCACGACGAGCTCCTTCGCGTCCGGTAGTGGGCCCAGCGCGATGGCCGTGTCGAACGCCGCACCGCCTACCGCCGCGGCGACGAGTGCAGCGGGGTCCGACCCCTCCGCCAGACCCGCCGTCGACACCAGCAGCACGTCCGGGCTGGCCCATGGTGCCGCCGCGCCGGTGAGGGCGTCCCGCACGACGACGGGTGGCGCGTCGGAGAAGTCGTACGGCGGCTGGGTGTCCTGCCAGCCGGTGTTGATGTCGTCGATGTGCTTGTGCCAGCGCCAGAAGATCGGGTCGCGGATCGCGACGACCGGGGAAACCATCACGCCGCGTCCCTCATCGCCGGGCAGGGCGCCGATCATGTTATGGC
Source organism: Pseudonocardiaceae bacterium (assembly GCA_050699975.1). Lineage (GTDB taxonomy): Bacteria > Actinomycetota > Actinomycetes > Mycobacteriales > Pseudonocardiaceae. The sequence continues at coordinate 28,711 of JBOHGH010000018.1, forward strand.
CGTTGTTGTGAAGCCCGGGGTAGCTCTGCTGCCGCAGCCCTGTCAGTTGGAACTGCGCTGCCTCCGTGGCGGCGCCCAGGGTGTCGCTGTCCACCGACCGGGGCGGGCGGCTGTCGGGGCGAATCAGGTCGCCGCTCGCGACGGCGGCGTCGAGCACGGCCTGTCGCTGCGTGAGCCGGTTGACGTCGCGCTCTGGGAGCTTCTCGTTGGGCGCGCGGCTGGTGAAAGTGGGGAGGTCCGGCCCCGGTGCGTAGCCCTCAGGGATAGGCGAGCCCCACTCCGCGGGGCCGAAGGCGGTTACCCGCTGCATGCCGTGCGACAGCCGTTCGGCGTCGTAGCGGGCCAGCATCTGGCTGTGCATGTAGAAGAAAAGCTCGCCCTGCCGGTCGTTGAGCCGGAACAGCACGCGATATGCCGGCGGCTGGAGCTGGCGGGCGGAAGTGAAGAAGGCGGCCAGCGGGAAGAACCGGTCCAGGATCTCCTCTGGGGTGGCTGCGGCGAGGAACGCCGGCCAGTCCTCGGCCGGATCGAGAGCGCGCAGCAGCGCGGCGAGCCCAGCCCGGTCGGCCGTCTCCGCCCACACGGTCCAGTCCTGGAACAGCGGCAAGCCGGGGAACGGGTAGACTTGGTGCCAGTGCTCGTGGTGCTCGTTGGCGAAGGGATCCTCCCGCCAGTAGTCAAGCGCCTGCTCCGGGTCCGGCGCCGTTGCGCGGACCGCGCCAGCCGGTCGCGACGGGGCGAACAGCTCGGGCCGCACCCGCAGCGTCCGGGGCTTGGCCAGCCGGCGGGCGGGTTTGTGGTGTGTCACGAAGATCGCCATCGCCTGGGCGACGAGCGCTGGTGGCAGCTCGGTGGCCCGGGCCTCAGCGAGATCCAGGGCCCGTTCGAGCCCGTCCTCCCCACCCCCCGCGGCGCCGCTCACGATCGCCAGCTGCGCCGCCAGTACGGCGGCATCCGCGGCGTCGTCGGGGTCGAACCAGCGAAATGTGCGTGCCGGTGCAGCGGCAGCGAGTGTTGCCGCGTTCAGCCGGCGCACTCTGATGCAAATCCCGCGAAGATGCGGCCCCCGGCATCGAATCTCAGGATCCCCACAGATGGAGCCTGCTCCGCAGGACGTGGAGCGGCAAGCGGCCAAGAGGCTTGTCAGCCAGCGATGAGAGCCTCGACCTCAATCTCCAGTTTCCAGCGAGGATCGAGCAGCCCGGCCACGATGACCATCGTGGCCGCCGGGCGGACCCCGGCGAATAATTCCCCGTGCACGGCACTGACCGGGTCGGCGACTGGGCCGCCCGCCCGGCTGCCGCTGCTGGGGGGTGGGCAGCCGGGCGGGGTTGCCCCTCCGGCTGCCGCAAGGCGGTGAGCCGGGTGGGGCGACTACACCGGCTGCTCCCCCCTCAGAGTCCGGTGGGTGCAGGCGGACACGCAACCGATCCCGGCAGGTGGTGGGACAGGATCAGCCACGCGGGTTTGAGCCGCGCCAGGACGGCGACGCTACGGCTACCAGCGGAGCCCAGTCACCCCGCCATCGGGGTGGCGTGCACTCACAGAGCGCTGATCGTGTCTCGCATGAGGGTGAAATGCCCGCTGCCTGCAAGCGTAAGGGCGAAAGACCACGGTGATGACGACAACGGCGTCCGGCGAACACGATGGGTGACGCTGCGCGGTGGCGGACGGCCGCGTCAGGTGCTCCGATCGGACCATTGATCGCGGAAAGACACAGGCAAAGTGGCAATTCAACACTAAAGCGGCTATTCTGCACCCAAGTGAGTTACAGCTCCCCTAACTCGCTGTCACAATAGGTTCCTAACATGCAGTGATCACCTGGAGGTGAATATGACTCCCACCTGCACCGTAGCGCGCGCTCTTGCCGCCTCCCCCGACGGTGTCGAGATCGGCTGAGCTCCCAGCCCTCCCCGAACCGATCCGCCGGCCATCCGCGCTGGTCTGGGCAGCCGGCTGGGGAGGGCCCACCCTTTGCCCCTGGTGGAGGTTGTATGCAGGCGAGATGGCGTCCGTCGGGTTCCCTGCTATTCCCCGGACGAGCAGTGCCGTCGGACGCCTTCGTCGTCGTCCTCGTGCTCGCCGCCGGGGTGGCCGGGATCGCCACGGTCCGTACCACTGCCGTCACGCTTGATCTGGGCACCCTGCTCGGGGGCCTCGCGCTGGCGGCGGGATTCGGGGTCGCCCGGAGCCTGGCGATCGAGGTCGACGTACGCCGCGATACCGCGCGGATCACTCCCACCGAGATCCCCCTGGTCATTGGCCTGCTGTTCCTGCCCGGCCCGGTTGTGCTGGCGGCCTATGTAGGTGTGGTGCTCATCGCCCGGCTCATCCGCCGGGACAGCTGGTCCAAGCTGCTGTTCAACGCCTCTTATGCGACCCTCACCGTCGCAGTCACCGACCTGCTGGCCAGCCTGGTCGTCGCGCCGACCTGGCCTGGGGTGCCGAAGTGGGGCGCGGTGCTCGCCGGGTTCGTCATCGCGCACGCCCTCACTTCCTGCCTCACCTGGGTCTTCGTCGTGCTGCTGGACCGCAGGCGTCCCGGCGAGAGCGCGCGGCCCGTGGTGCACGTCTACCTCACCGGTCTGCTCAATGCCGGGCTCGGGCTCGCCGCCGCGGAAATGGTGCTGACGGTGCCCTGGGGCCCCCTGTTGGTAGGCCTGCTCGCGGTGATCGTGGCTGCGGTGTACCGCGCCTACTACGGGCTGCTGCGTGACCAGCGTGACCTCGGTGTCCTCAACGACCTGAGCCTGCGGGTGGCGGTGGCCGGGCAGGGCGAGGACGACAGCCGGCCACAACCGGACGAGGATGGCTGGAGCACCGCCATGGAGCTGGCCCGCGAGCAGCTCAACGCCACCCGCGTCGTGCTGCACTGGATCCCTGGCGAGGGCGGGCGACACACGGTGGTCGCCGGTCGGCCGCTGCCCCGTCCACTGTCGCAGGCCGACATCGCCACCGTGGTGCCCGCCGATCAGCAGGCCGACGCCGGGCAGGTGCGGCGCCTGGTGGGAAGCAACCCGGACCCGGTCGTCGCCTGCGCGCTGACCGCCAGGGAAGCATCGGAGATCCTGGTGGTCCCGCTTCGGGGCGCCGAACAGCTCCTCGGCATCATCGAGGTGCATGATCGGCAGAGCCGGGTGCGCGGTTTCGGGAAGGCTGACGTGCGGTTGGTCGAGACGCTGGCCAGCCACCTCACCACCGCGCTGGACAATCGCCGGCTGCTCGCCCAGCTCCGGCACGACGCCTACCACGACAGCCTGACCAACCTGCGCAGCCGGCTCGGTTTCCGGGAGGCCGCGACCGAGGTGCTGCGCCGGGGCTCGACGCCGTGCGCAGTGATCGTCATCGACCTCGAACTGCTGTCCGAGGTGAACGATGCGCTGGGCCACGTCTGCGGCGATCGGGTCGTCGTGGGTGCGGGGGAGCGGCTTCGCCATACCCTGCCGGACCAGGTCCTCACCGCCCGGCTCGAGGGGGACACCTTCGCCGCGCTGCTGGTCGACGTCGGCTCTGCGCGAGCGGAGCAGGTGGCCGAGCTGGTGCAGGTGGCGCTGAGCAAGCCCTATCCGGTCGACAAGCTCGCCGTGGAGTGCACCGCGGTGGTCGGTGTGGCGCTCACCGGGATCGAACCCACCCGGGATGCGGACATCCTGCTGCAGCGTGCCGACATGGCCCTGCGCGCCGCTCGCCTGGCCGACGAGACCGTCCGCTGCTACGTACCCAGCATGGGCCAGCTCCTGCTACGCCGTTTCCAGCTGGTCACGCAGTTCCGCCACGCGCTGGACTCCGGGCAGTTCGACGTGCACTTCCAGCCTCAACTGGCGCTGCCCACCCGCCAGGTGATCGGGGTGGAGGCGCTGGTGCGGTGGCACCATCCGGAGTTCGGGTTGCTCGACCCGCAGGAGTTCGTCACCATCGTCGAGGCCACTGGTTTGATCGACCCGCTCACCGACTTCGTCTTGGACCGCTCGCTGCAGCAGTGCCGAAGATGGCTGGACCGTGGGCTGTCACTGTCAGTGGCAGTTAACCTTTCGGTGCGTAACCTGGCCGACACCGCGTTCCCCAGCCGGGTGGCCGGCGCCCTGGAACGCCACCGGGTACCCGCGGAACTGCTGAGCCTCGAACTCACCGAGTCGGCGGTGATGAGCGATCCAGAGCGCGCGCTGCCGGTGCTGCGCGGGTTGCACGGTCTGGGCGTCCGGATCGCGGTGGATGACTTCGGTACCGGGTACTCGTCGCTGGCCTATCTGCGGCGCCTCCCGGTGGACGAGGTCAAAATCGACAAGAGCTTCGTGTTCGGGCTGGCGAGTGACCTCTGCGACCTCGCGGTGGTCCGCGCCATCGTGGAACTCGGCCATTCGCTCGGGTTGATCGTCGTCGCGGAGGGTGTCGAGCAGGACGCCACCCGGCACCAGCTGATGGAGATGGGCTGCGACGTCGCGCAGGGCTTTCTGATCTCCCGTCCGCTCGCGGCGGACCGGTTCGACGCCTGGTTGGCGGCCCGCACCGTCCGCGCCCCCGGAGTGCACGACGAGACGGTGCTCACCCTGGTCCGGTGACATGCGCCGGTTCCACGGACCGCCCCGAGGTTGTGTAGAGTCGTCGTCGCTCGCTCACTCGAGCACGGCCCCAATAGCTCAGACGGCAGAGCGTCTCCATGGTAAGGAGAAGGTCTACGGTTCGATTCCGTATTGGGGCTCGGGAAACGGTCCCGGGCGAACGGCTCTGGTCACCCGTTCCGCCAGGCGGTGTAGCTCAGTCGGAAGAGCAAGCGGCTCATAATCGCTGTGTCGCCGGTTCGAGTCCGGCCACCGCTACCATCGGTCGGCGCACCACGCGCCGGCCCCAACTGCAAGTCGATGACAGCTTAGCGAGAGAGAGGCACCCGTGGCCGCCACCGATGTCCGGCCCAAGATCACGTTGGCGTGCGAGGAGTGCAAGCACCGCAACTACATCACCAAGAAGAACCGGCGCAATGATCCCGACCGGCTCACCATCCGTAAGTACTGCCCGAACTGCAACAAACACCGGGCACACCGCGAGACCCGCTGAGTCACGCCGGCTGCCCAGGTAGCCTGCGCTGGTGGCACTGGACCCCTCCTTCATCGGACGGTCTTACCCCGCGGCGGGTTTCTACCAGGTAGGACGCGAGAAGATCCGGGAGTTCGCCGAGGCCATCGGGGACGACGACGCGCTGTACCGGGATCCCGGCGCCGCCCGAGCCTGTGGCTACTCCGATGTGATCGCCCCGCCCACGTTCGCGATCATCCTCTCCCTGCGAGCGCAGCAGGCGCTGGTATGCGACCCCGACCTGGGTCTGGACTACAGCCGGGTGGTGCACGGCGACCAGTCTTTCACCCACCACCGGCCGATCCGAGTCGGCGACGAGCTGGCTACGACGTTGCATATCGACGGCGTCCGCGCCATAGGGGGCAACGACCTGCTCACGGTGCGCTGTGAGATCACCGACGGCACGGGCGCTCCGGTGACCACGGCCCGATCCCTGCTGGTTGTCCGCGGCTCGGTCCTCGCAGACCCGGACGGGGACCAGGACCGGTGACCTTACGCCGCTGTTCCGAGGTCGCCGAAGGCGACGAGCTACCCGGGCTGCAGGTCCGCGTGACCCGAGCCGGGCTGGTCCGTTACGCCGGGGCCTCCGGCGATTTCAACCCGATCCACTGGAACGAACGGGTCGCTCGCGAGGTCGGGTTACCCGACGTCATCGCACACGGGATGCTCACCATGGCGTTGGCCGGCCGCTTGGTGACGGCCTGGGCCGGTGACCCGGGCGCCGTCGTGGCGTGCGGGGTGCGCTTCACCCGGCCGATCGTGGTGCCCGATGACGCCGAGGGTGCGCTCGTGGAAATCTCCGGCACGGTGACGCAGCGCCGCGACGACGGCACCGTCCTCATTGCCATCACCGCCCGCGCCGCCGGCCAGACCGTGCTCGGCAAGGCAACCGCCACTGTCGCGCTGGCCTGACCCCTCCCCATGCCCGGTATGGAGACATGTCGGCGTAACACGGGTCCCCAGTACTCCGATATACGTTAATGTCGAGTGAACCGGCCCTAAAGTGTGACCCTCAAATTGGTGAATAAGTACATGCAGTAGTCATCATCTCGGCCTCCGGGGAGGTGCCGTGGACAAGCGGTACGAGGTGTATTGCCTGGTTGACCCGCACTTCTACGACTCGACATCCCAGGTAGGCGAGCAACCCCGGGACTTCGAGCTCGGTCACTCTCCGGTACCCGAGGGCTGGACGGCGAGCGATCTGGAGGACTGGCGCGTCCACCGTCCGATCAACGCGGAGCTTCCCGCGCAGGGGTGGAAGGTGCACGTCTCGGCGTGCCTCGGCAACGCCGAGCGGGTCCTGGCCGCGGTCGCGGACTACTGCTTGAACAAGCGGGTTGCGTTCAAGTTCTTGCGCAGCCCTGATGCGCTGTTGCTGGCGAACGCCAAGTACGCAGACCGTGGGTCCAGCGGCAAGTTCATCACCATGTATCCGGCGGACGAGGCGCGGCTCGAAGCCATGCTCATCGAGCTCGGCAAGGTGCTGGACGGCAGTCCTGGTCCGTACGTGCTCAGTGACCTGCGGTGGGGCAACGGACCGCTGTACGTGCGCTACGGGGGCTTCGCCGAGCGATACTGCCTGTCAGAAACTGGCTCGTTGACGCTCGCGGTCGAAAATCCTGAAGGGCGACTGGTGCCCGACCGGCGGGAACCGACGTTCCGGTTGCCTGAATGGGTACGCCTGCCGGCGTTTCTCGAGCCGCATCTGGCAGCCCGAAACAGCGTGAAGGTGGACGGCCTGCCCCACCGGATCGAGCGGGCGCTGCACTTCTCCAACGGAGGCGGCCTTTACGCGGGCCAGCACATCCAGACCGGTGCTCAGGTCGTACTTAAGGAGGCCCGGCCGCATGCCGGGCTGGACATGGACGGCACCGATGCGGTAGCCCGATTGCGCCGCGAGCAGGAGATCCTGGAGCGGCTCGCCGGGTTGGACGTCGTGCCGGCGGTGCACGGCTCGTTCACCCTCGGAGAGCACCATTTCCTGGCCCTGGAGTTCGTCGACGCCAGTCCGCTGCGGTCGGCCATCGTCGACCGCTACCCGTTGGTGAAGCTCGACGCCGACGAGCAGGCGGTGGCGGAGTACACCTCGTGGGCCCTGGACATGCAAGCCAAGCTCGAACGGGCGGTCGACACCATCCACGACCGTGGCGTCGTCATCGGGGATCTGCACCCATTCAACGTCCTGCTTCGGCCAGACGGCAGGGTGGTATTGGTCGACTTCGAGATAGCGGCGGATGTCGAGGAGGGTCGGCGGCAGACCCTCGCCGATCCGGGCTTCGCTGCGCCGCGAGACCGCACCGGCTTCGACATCGATCGCTACGCGCTGGCCTGCCTGCGTCTGTTCTTCTTCCTCCCGCTGACGACCTTGATCGCGATAGATCGGGCCAAGGCGGTGGACTTCGCCGCCGTGATCTCCGAGTCGTTCCCGGTTCCGGCGGCCTTCCTCGACGAGGCGGTGCAGGTCATTGCTGGTCATCCGCGCGTCAGGTCGTCTCATCCGCCGTTCCCGTTGGACCCGGAGCGGGACGGCTGGGAACGGATCCGCGCATCGCTGGCCGGCGCCATCCTTGCCAGCGCCACCCCGGACCGCGACGACCGACTGTTTCCCGGCGACATCGAGCAGTTCGAAACCGGTGGTTTGAACATCGCTCACGGCGCGGCCGGGGTGCTCTACACGCTGGACGTGACCGGCGCCGGACGCTACCCGGACCACGAAAAATGGCTGCAGCGGCGCGCTACCCACCCGGTTTCGGGGACGACCCGGCTGGGCTTCTACGACGGTCTGCACGGGGTGGCCTACGTGCTCGACCACCTCGGCCAGCGGGCCGAAGCGCTGAAGGTCCTCGACATCTGTACTACTGAGCTGGACGGTCGGTGGGACCGGCTTGGACTTGGTCTGCACGGCGGGCTGGCTGGTATCGGCCTCAACCTGGCGCATTTCGCCGCGATTACCGGGGACCCGTCGTTGCGCAGCGCGGCATTCGCCGTGGCCGAGGCGGTCGCGGACCGGCTGGGGGATGAGGACGCGGTCGGCGAGGTGAGCGGTGGTTCCCACCCCCACGCCGGGCTCATGCACGGCTCCGCCGGTCCGGCCCTGCTGTTCCTGCGCCTGTACGAGCAGGTCGGCCAGCCGGTTCTGCTCGACCTGGCGCGGACCGCGCTGCGACAGGACCTCCGACGCTGCCTGGTCCGCGATGACGGCAGTATGGAGGTCAACGAGGGCTGGCGGACCATGCCCTACCTGGCTGACGGCAGCGTCGGCATCGGGCTCGTCCTCGACCAGTACCTCGCCCACCGAAGCGACGACCAGTTCGCCGAGGCGGCCGCCGGCATCCGGCGCGCGGCACAGTCCCCCTTCTATGTCGAGCCCGGCCTCTTCCACGGCCGGGCCGGTATGATCCTGCACCTCAGCCAGGGGTGCTCCCCGCGGGATCACACCGTCGCCGACCACATCCGGCGGCTGGCCTGGCACGCCATCGACTACCAGGGTTGCACCGCGTTCCCCGGTGAGGAACTGCTCCGGCTGTCCATGGACCTGGCCACCGGCACCGCCGGGGTCTTGCTCGCTGTCGGCGCAGCCCTGCACCCAGCGCCGGTGCACCTGCCGTTCCTCGCTCACCCACCGTCGGCCCCGGTCCGAACCGGGTCCGCCACCTAACCGGCGAAGGAGGTGAATTCACATGGCACTACTCGATCTACAGGGTATGGAGACACCCGAAGCCCTGAGCGGCGGGCCGCCCAAGGGCAGCCGCGCCAGCAAGGGTTGTGGCGGCGGCGCAAGCCGTCTCAGCCTGCTGCTCTGCTGAGCAGCCCTGGTGAGGATAACTACCTGGCGCATCCTCACCATCAGTATGACGCCCCGCTCCGGCCACAAGCCGGAGCGGGGTCCCGGCGTGCGTCCGACCGATTGATCCTGCAGATCGTCCGGCGCGGCGGGGGCTGGACCAGCCTGCTGCTGGTCGCATCGCTCGCGCTTGCCGGCGCTGAGACGGTGTTCCCGGCGGTGCTCGGTCGGGCCGTCGACGCCGTGCTCGGTGGTCATGACTCCGCACCGTGGTTGGTGGGCTGCGGGCTGTTGGTCGGGCTGCTCATCGTCAGTGACGCTCTCGATGATCTTGCCAGCGGGACGAGCACCGCGCGGGCGACGGCGTGGCTACGACGGTCCGTGCTCGACCATGTTCTCGCCCTGGGGACGCGCTCGGTGCGCCGGTTCGGGGTGGGGGACTTGACCACCCGCATGGTCGGCAACGCCGCGGACGCGGGCCGGGTGGGAACCGTGCTGGTGTGGGCGCTCACGGCCCTCGTGCCCGCGCTGGGCGGCATCGTCGCCCTCGCGCTCATCGACCCCTGGTTGTGCCTGACGTTTCTCGTCGGCGCCCCGGTGCTGCTGGTCCTGGTGCGCAGCAATGTCCGGGACGCCTCGGAGCCGGCCGACCGCTACCTGCGGGTGCAGGGCAGCATCGCCACTCGGCTGGTCGACGCGCTGGCCGGGGCACGCACTATCGCCGCCGCGCGGACCACAGCCCGGGAGCGCCGGCGCGTGCTCGCGCCGCTGCCCGAGCTGCACGGCGCCGGGATGGGCATGTGGCGTGTTCAGACCCGGATCGCCGCCCAGCAGGCACTGCTGGTTCCGCTGCTGGAGGTCGCGGTGCTCGCGGTCGCCGGGTTTGAGCTCTGGCGAGGGCGGATCAGCCCGGGCGAGGTGCTGGCGGCCATCCTGTATGTCGGGTTGGCCACGGGGATCAGCTCGGCAGTGACCTCGGTGTCACAGTTCGTTCAGGCCCGGGCGGCCGCCGGACGGGCCGCCGATGTCTTGGGCCAGCCCGCGGCGGAGTATGGCCCCGAACACCTGCCCGAGGGTCCTGGCCGGGTGGAGTTCCGCGCTGTCACGGTCCGGAACCGGGGCCTGCCGGTGCTGCGCGACCTCGATCTGGTGGTGCCGGGTGGTGCCCTTGTCGCGGTGGTCGGGCGCAGCGGGAGCGGGAAATCCCTGCTAGCTGCGCTCGTCGGGCGATTGCTCGACCCGGACGAGGGGGAGGTGCTGCTCGACGGGGTACCGCTGCCCCATCTAGATCGGCACGACCTGCGTCGCGCCGTCGGCTACGGCTTCGAGCGCCCAGTGCTCATCGGGGACACCCTCGCCGATGTGATCGCCCTCGGCGAGCACATTCCTTCCCCGCCGGAACTGGCCGCCGCGGCCCGTGCGGCCTGCGCAGATGGCTTCATCAGGCGGATGCCGCAGGGGTACCAGACGAAGCTGGCCGACGCGCCGATGTCCGGCGGCGAGGTCCAGCGGATCGGTCTCGCGCGCGCCTTCGCGCACGCCGGACGGGTCCTCGTGCTCGATGACGTCGCTGCAAGTCTGGACACCGTCACCGAGCATCACATCAGGCAGGTAATGACCGGCTCGCTGGCCTGCCGCACCCGCATCGTCGTCGCGCACCGGGCCTCGACGGCCGCCCACGCCGACTTCGTCGTCTGGCTCGCCGACGGCGGGGTGCGCTCCGTTGCACCACACCACGAGCTGTGGAGCGAGCCGGCCTACCGCGAGGTGTTCGACCAGGGTCTCCCAGGCGGCCCGCGGGCGGGTGGACCGGCATGACACCCATCAGACCCCCACGTCCGGAACGCGCCCACTGGCGCGTGCTGGTCGGCGTGCTCCGCAAGCAGCGCGGGTTGCTGGCCCGCCTGTTCGCCTGGTCGGTCGTCGAGGCGGTGCCGGCCTTCCTGTCCGGCCGCCTGGTCGCGACCGCGATCGACGACGGCTTCCTGGCCGGCCGGCCGGCGGCGGGTTTCAGCTGGCTGGGGCTGATGGCGCTGAGCGCGCTCGTCGGCGCGGTCGGGACCCGCCAGACCTACCTGCGGCTCGCGGAGCTCGTCGAGCCGTTCCGGGATGAGCTCGTTGACCTCGTCGTGAGCGGGGTGCTGCGCCGCTGCACCGTCAGGGGCGAAGCGGCCGACACCGGCGCAGTGGCACGGCTGACGCACCAGGTGGAGATCGTCCGGGAGTCGTTCGCCAGCGTGATCATGGTGACGCAGGGATTCCTGGTGACCACGACGAGCGCGCTGCTCGGTCTGTTCACCCTCGTCCCGCTCGCCGTTGCGCTGGTCGCACCGCCGCTGCTGATCGGACTCGGATTGTTTCTTGCCGCGCTGCGCGCCATGGCCACCTACCAGCGGGCCGCGATCGTGGCCGACGAGGGCATCGCCGAGGCAGTCACCACCGTGGCAAGCGGGTTGCGCGACGTCGTGGCGTGCGGCGCCGAGGACCAGGTGCGCGCCACGGCGGGTCGCACCATCGACACCCAGGAGGACGCGGCGATCCGGCTGGCCAGGGTCACCACGCTGCGGACCACGGCGCTGGGCATCAGCACCTGGGTTCCGCTGCTGCTCATTCTGGTTGGCTCACCGTGGCTGGTGTCGCACGGCGCGACGACCGGCACGGTGCTGGGCGCCATCACCTACGTGTCGATGGGACTTCAGCCGGCCATGCAGACCCTGATCCGGGCGGTTGGCGGCAGCGGACTGTGGCTGGTGGTCACGTTGCGCCGCATCGTCGAGGCGGCGGATCTTCCTGCCAACGCTGACGGCGGCGCACAAGTGCACCTCGAGTCTGCGCACCGTGCAGGGCCGCGCCGTCTCCGCCCCGATGGATCCGTTCTGGAGCTACGCGGCGTCACCTTCGCCTACGGCCAGCACGCCGACCCGGTGCTCCGCGACCTCGACCTGCTGTTGCCTGCCGACGACCATCTGGCGGTCGTCGGCCCGAGTGGCGTGGGCAAGTCGACCCTGGCCGGAATCATCGCCGGCCTGCTCGATCCACAATCCGGTCAGGTGCTGCTGGGCGGGGTCGAGCTGCGTGACTGGGATAGCCAGGACCTCGCCCGTCGCCGCGTCCTGATCCCGCAGGAGGCCTACGTCTTCACCGGCACGGTCGAAGAGAACCTGACCTACCTGCGAGACGATGCGACCCTCGCCGAGATCGACGAGGCTATTGACGCTGTCGGCGCCCGGGAGCTCGTCGAACGCCTCGGCGGTTGCCGCGCAGACCTGGACCCCGCGGCGCTGTCCGCCGGTGAGCGGCAGCTCGTCACCCTCGTCCGCGCCTACCTCTCGCCAGCCCGGCTGGTGATTCTGGATGAAGCCACCTGCCATCTGGACCCGGTGGCAGACTCGCGGGTCGAGCGAGCCTTCGCCCAGCGTCCGGGCACGCTCGTGGTGGTGGCGCACCGCATCAGCTCAGCGTTGCACGCCCGGAGGATCCTCGTCCTGGACGGCAACCGGGCGCTGCTGGGCACCCATCAGGAGTTGCTGACCTGCTCGGCGCTCTACCGCGACTTGGTGGGGTACTGGCAACCTGTCGAGACTCGTGGCTAGCGGACCTCGGCCAGTAGGTCGGCCATCCGTGCGATGCCGGTGTGGAGGGGCTCGTCGGCGAGGGCGTAGGACAGGCGGAAGTAGCCGGGGGTGCCGAAGGCCTCGCCGGGCACCACAGCCACTTCGGCGTGCTCCAGCACGGCCGCGGCCAGCTCGACGCTGGTCCGCATCGTGACCCCGCGCAGCGAGCGGCCCAGCAGGTTCTGCACCGAAGGGTAGGCGTAGAACGCCCCGTAGGGCACCGGGCACGTCACCCCCTCGATGCCGGACAGCAGTTCGATGATGGTGCGCCGCCTGCGGTCGAAGGCTGCGCGCATCCGGGCAACCGCGTCCAGCGGGCCGGATACCGCGGCCAGTGCGGCACGCTGTGCCACGTTGCAGACGTTGGAGCTCAGGTGCGATTGCAGGTTCGCCGCCGCCGTCACCACGTCCGGCGGACCGACCAGCCAGCCGACCCGCCACCCGGTCATCGCGTAGGTCTTGGCCACACCGTTGACCACCACGCAGCGCGGCGCGAGCTCGGGCACCACGGCCGGCATCGACAGCGCCTGGGCGCCGTCGTAGACCAGGTGCTCGTAGATCTCGTCGGTGACCACCCACAGCCCGTGCTCGGCAGCCCAGCGCCCGACCTCGACCACCAGCTCCGGGGGTGCCACCGCTCCGGTCGGGTTTGACGGGGAGCACCACAGCAGGATCTTCGTGCGCTCGGTGCGGGCGCCCTCGAGCTGCTCGACGCTGGGCAGGTAGCCGCTGTGCTCGTCAGTGGGCACCACCACCGCCTCGCCGCCGGCCAGCGCAATCGCCTCCGGGTAGGTCGTCCAGTAGGGCGCGGGTAGCAGCACCTCGTCGCCCGGGTCTACCAGCGTGGCGAACACTTGGTACACGGCCTGCTTGCCGCCGTTGGTGATGAGCACCTGGCGGGGTTCGATCTGGTAGCCGGAGTCTCTCGCGGTTTTGGCCGCGATGGCCTCCCGAAGAGCAGGCAGACCGGCGGCGGGGGTGTAGCGGTGGTTGGCCGGATCCGCGCACGCCGCCACGGCCGCCTGCACGATCTCCGGCGGCGTCGGAAAATCGGGCTCCCCGGCGCCGAACCCGATCACCGGGCGACCGGCTGCCTGGAGTGCCTTCGCCTTGGCGTCCACTGCCAGGGTGGCCGATTCGGAGATGCCACCGACCCGGGCGGAGATGCGTCGGGTCCCGGCGCGTTCGGGGGCTGCCATGCCCCGCATCGTCGCATCAATGGCGGGCTCACAGCAGCCGGCCCCGCCTGGCTCCTGGGCAGTTGGAGCGCAGCGGCTCTGGTGGCCTACACTCTGGTCCTGGGTTACCAGCGGATCCTTCGTTCCCGGTGATGGCCGTGGCCTGGGCGATCGGCTGGTATCCGTGGGGGCGTCCCCGGGACGTCTGTAAAGGGGTGTAGCTCAACTGGCAGAGCAGCGGTCTCCAAAACCGCAGGTTGCAGGTTCAAGTCCTGTCGCCCCTGCGCCAATGAGAACCTGTGTTAGTTAAATGAGAACCTGCGTCGATGGCAACCAGCGACGACCCACACCGGCGACGTGACCGGCCGAGCGGAGGATCAGCAGCGTGAGCGACGATCGCGCCCACGACACGGAGGACGGGCAGGAGCGTCCCAAAGAGTCGCACGACGCTCCGCAGCCGGCCTCTGCCGCTGCCGTGCGCCGGGAGCGGTCCGCGAACCGACCCGCCGGGGCGCAGCGGTCCGGGATCGTCGGCAAGGACCACCCGACCAGGCCTCGGGGCACTACCGAGACGAAGGCAAGCCTGCTGGCCCGGCTGATCCGGTTCCTCCGCGAGGTCGTCGCCGAGCTGCGCAAGGTCATCTGGCCGACCCGTCGGGAACTGGTGGTCTACACCGCGGTCGTCCTGGTCTTCGTCAGCTTCATGGTGGCGTTCGTGGCACTGCTGGACATGGGGTTGGGCAGGGCCATGCTGAGCGTGTTCGGTTGACAGTGCCCCAGCGTGACATGACGCATGAGAGGAAGCGAGGCTGACTGTGACCTCCCCCGAAGGCGGGTCGGAGCTGACGGGGCTGTTCGACGCGCAGCCTGCTGAGCCGCCCGAGGCGGTGCAGCTCAGTGAGAGCGCCGAGAAACCCGAGATCACCGATGAGACTGACGAGACTGATGAGACTGATGAGGCGGCCCCCGACGTAGCGGCGGCCGAGATCGAGCCCGACAAGCCCGTCGATCCCGTCGAGGAGCTCCGGTCCGCACTGGCCACCGCTCCCGGTGAGTGGTACGTGGTGCACTCCTACGCCGGCTACGAGAACAAGGTGAAGGCGAACCTGGAGACCCGGGTGCAGACCCTGGACGTGGAGGACTTCATCTTCCAGGTAGAGGTGCCCACCGAAGAGGTCACCGAGATCAAGAACGGTCAGCGCAAGCAGGTGCAGCGCAAAGTGCTGCCCGGCTACATCCTGGTCCGGATGGACCTCAACGACGCCTCGTGGAGCGCCGTGCGCAACACGCCGGGGGTCACTGGATTCGTCGGCGCCACCTCGCGGCCCTCACCGCTGACCCTGAACGACGTGCTCAAGTTCCTCGCCCCGCGGGTAGAGCAGCCGAAGGTGGCAGCGGGTGCGGGCAGGCAGACCGGGGGCTCCGGTGCCGCCAGGCCCTCGATCGAGGTCGACTTCGAGGTGGGTGAGTCGGTCACCGTCATGGACGGTCCATTCGCCACGTTGCCGGCAACGATCAACGAGGTCAACGCCGACGCGCAGAAGCTCAAGGTGCTGGTGTCGATCTTCGGCCGGGAGACTCCTGTCGAGCTCTCGTTCAGCCAGGTCGCCAAGATCTGACCGGCGAGGCGCCGGGCAGCCCGAGGAAGGAAGTCATGCCCCCCAAGAGGAGAAGAAAGCTCGCGGCCACCGTGAAGCTCGCGCTGGAGGCCGGCACCGCGAATCCGGCCTCGGTCGGGCAGGCGCTGGGTCCGCACGGTCTGAACATCATGGAGTTCTGCAAGGCCTACAACGCTGCGACGCAGAACAGCCGTGGTGAGATCGTCCCCGCGGTGATCTCGGTGTACGAGGACCGCTCCTTCGACTTCGTGCTCAAGACCCCGCCAGCCTCTGTACTGTTGCTGAAGGCAGCGGGGGTGGCCAAGGGCTCGGCGGAGCCGCACAAGATCAAGGTCGCCAGGGTCGACCGTGAGCAGCTCCGATCCATCGCCGAGCGCAAACGGGAAGATCTCAACGCCAACGACATTGACGCTGCGATCAAGATCATCGCTGGCACGGCCCGATCGATGGGCATCACAGTGGTGGACTAATCACAGTGGTGGACTAACAGTGGTGGACTAGCAGTACCCGAGTACGTGTGGGAGAGCCAGGCGCTGGCTCGCACCACGACTGATCCCTACGAAGGGCAGTGACATGAAGCGCAGCAAGGTCTATCGCCAGGCCGTCGAGAAGGTCGATCGCAGCCGGTTCTACAGCCCGCTGGAAGCCGCGGCCCTGGCCAAGGAGACGTCCCCGACCAAGATGGACGCCACCGTCGAGGTTGCCATGCGGCTGGGCGTCGACCCTCGCAAGGCCGATCAGATGGTTCGCGGCACAGTGAACCTCCCGCATGGCACCGGCAAGATCGTGCGCGTCATCGTCTTCGCCAGCGGCGACCGGGCCGCCGAAGCAGTGGCTGCCGGCGCTGACGCGGTGGGCTCCGAGGATCTCATCGAGCGCATCCAGGGCGGCTGGCTGGACTTCGACGCCGCCATCGCGGCGCCGGACCAGATGGCCAAGGTTGGCCGGATTGCCAGAATTCTCGGTCCCCGCGGTCTGATGCCCAACCCGAAGACCGGCACCGTCACGCCCGACGTCGCCAAGGCCATCACAGACATCAAGGGCGGAAAGATCAACTTTCGGGTGGACAAGCAGTCCAACCTGCACCTGATCATCGGCAAGGTGTCCTTCGATGCCAGCAAGCTGGTGGAGAACTATGCCGCCGCGCTCGACGAGGTGCTGCGTGCCAAGCCGTCGGCGGCCAAGGGGCGGTACCTGAAAAAGGTCAACTTCTCCACCACAATGGGCCCAGGCATCCCGGTCGACCCCAACCGCACCCGCAACCTGCTGACTGACGACCCCGCCGCCTCCTGACCGCGACATGGATGCTTATCGCTTCGTGCACCGGGCATGACGTGCGACATGGATGCTTATCGCTGTTCAGTGTGCGTGGGGGGATGGGGAGGGACTGTTCGGGTGTCGTAAGCTGACTGTAGTTCTACCGAAGACCGCTGGTCTCCGTGCCGCTGGCACGGATGAAGGTCCCGCACATGCGGGCGGCCCGCGCAGGAGGACGTGGTCGTCTCGTCATGCGGCGCCGTCGTGCGCGTGTGACTACGCCCCCGCGCCTGCTGCGCTGGGGCGTTCGTCGTCTCCGGGGCCTGTGCACCACACCGATGCTGCGCTACACCGATGTTAAGGAGGCGATCCATGGCCAGACCGGACAAGGTCGACGCCGTCGCCGAGATCGCGGACCGGTTCCGCAGCGCCACTGCTGCTGTCGTGACCGAGTACCGCGGCCTCTCCATGACGCAACTGACCAGCCTGCGTCGTTCCCTCGGCGAGACAACCACCTACCGGGTCGCAAAGAACAGCCTGGCTTCGCGCGCGGCGAGGGACGCCGGAGTGGAGGGTCTCGACGCGCTGTTCGTCGGCCCGACCGCGATCGCCTTCGTCCATGGTGAGCCGGTGCACGCGGTCAAGGCGCTGCGTGACTTCGCTAGGGAGCACAACGCGCTGGTCATCAAGGGCGGCTACCTGGAAGGGCGGCCGCTGACCGTCGCGGAGGTCGCGCAGATCGCGGATCTGGAGTCCCGCGAGGTGCTGCTGGCCAAGCTGGCCGGCGCGATGAAGGGCACCCTTTCCAAGGCCGCCAGGCTGTTCGCCGAGCCGGCCTCCCAGGTCGCCCGGTTGGCGGCCGCCCTGCAGGACAAGCTGCACGAGCAGCAGCCGGCCGACGACGGCGCCGAGGACTGATCGACCCGCCGTGTCCACCCCGACGACACAACAAGACGACAGCAAGGAGAACGCCATCATGGCGAAGCTGAGCACCGACGATCTGCTCGATGTGTTCAAGGACATGACGCTGCTCGAGCTGAGCGAGTTCGTGAAGAAGTTCGAGGAGACCTTTGACGTCACCGCCGCGGCGCCGGTCGCGGTGGCGGCTGGCCCGGTCGGGGGAGTTGCTGAGGCCCCGGCCGTTGAGGAGAAGGACGAGTTCAACGTCGTTCTCGAGGCCATCGGCGAGAAGAAGATCCAGGTCATCAAGGTAGTCCGGGAGGTCGTCTCGGGGCTGGGCCTCAAGGAGGCGAAGGACCTCGTCGAGAGCGCCCCCAAACCGATCCTGGAGGCCGTCCCGAAGGACCAGGCCGAGGCGGCCAAGGCCAAGCTGGAAGAAGCCGGCGCCAAGGTCACCCTGGCCTGAGCACCCAGTCCAGCGTTCCGCGGGCTGAGTGGGTTTTCGATCCGGCTCGACCCCGCTCAGCCCGCTGAATGCGTGGGGGACAGGTGCTGCTCGAGCCAGTGCACGAGGTCGGTGAGCACCTCGTCGCGCTCGGGTTCGTTGAACACCTCGTGGTAGAGGTCCCGGTAGCGGCGCACCGTCTTGTCTGGGGAGGAAACCAGGTCGTGCACCATCGTAGAACCGGCCGGGGAACAAATGAGGTCGTCCGTGCCGTGCAAGATCAGCAGTGGCATGGACAGTTGCGGCAGCCGGGCGGGCAGGCCCTCCATCGTCAGCAGTATCTCGGCCCCGGTCCGGGCCTTGATCCTGCCGCGGTACACCAGGGGATCCTCCCGGTAGGCGCGGATCACCTCCGGGTCCCGGCTGATCTTCTGGTCGGCGTCGAGTGCCGCCACCGGGAGGTCGGGCACCAGCGCCGAGAGCACCCCGGCCAGGCGTCTCTGCAGCGCCGAACCGACCATCACCTGCACAGTGGGCGCGGACAGCACCACACCGTCGAGCAGGGTTCCCGGCTCGGTGGCGTACTGCAGCGAGATCAACCCGCCGACCGAGTGGCCGACCATGAACACCGGCAGCCCGGGATGGCGCTCGGCGACGAACCGCACGAAGCAGCCCAGGTCGGCCACGATCAGCGCCATCCGCTCAATATTCGCCCTTCGACCGTCGGACCGGCCGTGCCCGCGGTAGTCGGCGGCGTAGGCTGCGAAGCCCGCCGCGGCCAGCCGGTCGCCGACATAGACGTAGCGGCCGGAGTGCTCGCCGAACCCGTGCACGATCACGATGGTCGCCCTGACCTGGGCCGGCGGCAGCCAGGCCTGCCAGTAGGCCGACCGTCCGGGCGCGATCTCCCGGTGCCCTTCGACGTGGTCGTTGCTCACCGACTACCTCCCCGGGCGGCGATCGCCATTCCGGCGGACCTTAACCCGTACCCATCGTCACCTCTCTACCCTGGACGGCCATGACCAGCATCGCTGCCATCCGGACCTTCCTGGGCGGGCCGCTCCGCACCGCCATCTTGGTGGTTATGGTGCTCGCCGTGGTCGCCCTCGGTGCTGCCGGCTGGTTCGGCGTCTCCTGGTACCGGGCCGCGCATGATCCGTCGCTGGCCCGGGGTATGGCCCGGGACGCCGTGCTTCACGATGCCCAGCAGGCCATGGTCAACCTCAACACGATCGACTACCGGCGGGTGCAGGACGGGTTGACGCTGTGGGAGCAGTCGGCGGCCGGGTCGCTACTCGGAGACATGCGGACCAACCGGGACGACTACGCGCGCGCCATCACCGACTCGAAAACGACCACCACCGCGAGGATTATCGACGGAGCGGTGGCTGCGCTCGACGAGGGTGCCGGCAGCGCGAAGGTGCTCGTCGGGGTCTACGTCACCTCCCAGTTCGAGGCTGGTGCCCCGAACTGTGTGCGCAGACGCATACAACTCGACATGCGCCGTGACGGCGACGCGTGGAAGGTCGACAAGCTGGTGCCGATCGGCGACACCAGCCAGACGCCCGGAGCGTGTCCCGCGACCACGTCCGTGCCGGCGAAATAGCGAAGGGGACTCGGAGATCGCATGACCATCCCGACCCGACCGCAATCCAGTGCCCCTACCGAACAGGTGGCCGATCCCCCTCGGCCTCTGACTGGGGTGGCGACGCTGGTGGGGCTGGTCGCTGCGCTGGTGATCGCGCTGGGGCTGGCGGCATGGTTCCGCGGCGAGGCCAATCAGCTGCTCGGGTCGGCAGCGGCGAGCAATGATGCGCTGCTCGATGCCGGGTCCACCGCCGAGGTCTCCGGGCAGGTGCGCGATGCCGTGCAACACGTCTTCTCCTACGACTTCGCCCGGCTGGATGACAACGAACGGGCTGCTACCGACGTCATCACCGGCCCGTTGGCCCAGGAGTATCGTCAGGAGTTCGCCCTGGTGCGCCAGCTGGCGCCGGAGCAGCAGGCCGTGGTGGTGGCGAAGGTGCCCGCGCTCGCCGTCAAGATGCTTGACGGTGACCGGGCGACCGTGGTGGTGTTCATCGAACGGCAGGCCACTCGAGGCCCCCAGCCCCTGCCTCTTCTTGGGCTCACCGTCACTGCGCAGCGGGTCGACGGCAGTTGGAAGGTCGAGGATGTGGAGCCGTTCTGACCGCGTCGAGGTCATCCACCAACCGTGCCCGACGGCGGTGAAGCCGATCGGTGGCGCCGATCAAGTTCACGGCCGCTGATCGTGCATATCCGACCACTGATCGGACGATGTGGTCTTGACGGACGGCGTCCCGCAGGTCACTCTAGGAGCATGCTCGCACCGGTTGTGTCCGGTGCTGGACAGTCGCCGTCCTAGCGGTTAGACTGCCTCTTTGCGCTGCCCTCTCCTAGTTTCCCCTGCGCTCCGGGGTCACTTGGCCTGCATGAACGGCAGTAGCACGAGAACCAGCACGAGAACCGCCGTACGACACGGTACTACCCCAGCATCTCCACAAGTACGCCACAACTGCATCGGCAACTGCACCAACACAGCGCGGAGAGCGTGGTCGGAGGAGGCCATGGGTTCCTGCGCTCGGCAGCGCTAGTGTTCGGAAGGACGCATCTTGGCAGTCTCCCGCCCGACCAAGTTCTCTGCTGCGAACAACTCCGTACCCCGCCTCCCGGGAGCGACCTCCCGGCCATCGTTCGCGAAGATCCGCGAACCGCTCGAGGTACCCGATCTCCTGGATCTCCAGCTCCAATCATTCGAGTGGCTGGTTGGTGCCGACGAATGGTTCCAGCGCCGCATCAAGGCCGGCGATGACGAACCCGTAGGCGGCCTGGCCGAGGTGCTCGAAGAGATCTCCCCGATCGAGGACTTCTCCGGCTCGATGGCCTTGTCCTTCTCCGACCCTCGCTTCGATGAGGTGAAGGCCTCCGTGGAGGAGTGCAAGGACAAGGACATGACCTACGCGGCGCCCTTGTTCGTCACGGCCGAGTTCACCAACAACAACACCGGTGAGATCAAGTCGCAGACGGTGTTCATGGGTGACTTCCCGATGATGACAAGCAAGGGCACCTTCATCATCAACGGAACCGAGCGGGTCGTGGTCTCCCAGCTCGTCCGCTCTCCTGGAGTGTACTTCGACCACGCGGTGGACAAGACCACCGACAAGGACGTCTACAGCGTCAAGATCATTCCCAGCCGTGGAGCGTGGCTGGAATTCGACGTGGACAAGCGCGACACCGTGGGTGTGCGGATCGACCGCAAGCGCCGCCAGCCGGTGACCGTGCTGCTCAAGGCTCTGGGCTGGACGACCGAGCAGATCGCCGCTCGATTCGCGCACTCCGAGACGCTGCTGGCCACCCTGGAGAAGGACCACACCGGCGGCCCCGACGAGGCGCTGCTGGACATCTACCGCAAGCTGCGCCCGGGCGAGCCGCCGACCAAGGAGAGCGCCCAAGCGCTGCTGGAGAACCTCTTCTTCAAGGTCAAGCGCTACGACCTGGCCAAGGTCGGCCGCTACAAGGCCAACAAGAAGCTGGGCCTGGACCTGCCGCACCGCAACGGGGTGCTCACCGAGGACGACATCGTCACCACCATCGACTACCTGGTCCGGCTGCACGCGGGCGAGGCGACCATGCCTGCCGCCAGCGGTGGCCCGGACGCGGTGGTGCCGGTGGAGACCGACGACATCGACCACTTCGGCAACCGCAGGCTGCGCACCGTGGGCGAGCTGATCCAGAACCAGATCCGGGTCGGCCTTTCGCGCATGGAGCGGGTCGTGCGCGAGCGGATGACAACCCAGGACGTCGAGGCCATCACGCCGCAGACTCTGATCAACATCCGGCCGGTGGTGGCGGCGATCAAGGAGTTCTTCGGCACATCCCAGCTGTCCCAGTTCATGGACCAGACCAATCCGCTGGCCGGGTTGACCCACAAGCGACGACTGTCCGCGCTGGGTCCCGGGGGCCTGTCCCGGGAGCGGGCCGGGTTCGAGGTACGTGACGTACACGCGTCGCACTACGGCCGGATGTGCCCGATCGAGACCCCGGAGGGTCCAAACATCGGGCTGATCGGGTCGCTGTCTTCCTATGCCCGGGTTAACCCGTTCGGCTTCATCGAGACGCCCTACCGCAAGGTCGTCGACGGTCGCGTTACCGAACAGATCGACTACCTGACCGCCGACGAGGAGGACCGGTACGTCAAAGCGCAGGCCAACGCGGTGCTGCGGGAGGACGGCTACTTCGCCGAGGAGCGCGTGCTGGTCCGTCGCAAGGGCGGCGATGTCGACTACATCAACCCGCTCGGCGTTGACTACATGGACGTGTCGCCGCGGCAGATGGTCTCGGTGGCCACCGCGATGATCCCGTTCGTCGAGCACGACGACGCCAACCGCGCGCTGATGGGGGCCAACATGCAGCGCCAGGCGGTGCCGCTGCTGCGCAGCGAGGCGCCGCTGGTGGGAACCGGCATGGAGCTGCGGGCCGCGGTGGATGCCGGTGACGTGGTGGTGGCCGACAAGGCCGGCGTGGTCGAGGAGCTGTGCGCCGACTACGTCACCCTCATGGCTGACGACGGCAGCCGGCAGACCTACCGGATGCACAAGTTCCACCGGTCCAACCAGGGCACCTGCACCAACCAGCGGCCGATCGTGGCCGAGGGCGACCGGGTGGAGATCGGTCAGGTGATCGCCGATGGACCGTGCACCGACTCCGGCGAGATGGCCCTGGGCAAGAACTTGCTCGTGGCGATCATGCCGTGGGAGGGGCACAACTACGAAGACGCGATCATCTTGAGCCAGCGCCTGGTGCAGGACGACGTGCTCACCTCGATCCACATCGATGAGCACGAAATCGACGCCCGGGACACCAAGCTCGGTGCCGAGGAGATCACCCGGGACATCCCGAATGTCTCCGAGGAGGTGCTGGCGGATCTCGACGAGCGCGGCATCATCCGGATCGGTGCCGAGGTGCAGGCCGGAGACATCCTGGTCGGCAAGGTGACGCCGAAGGGTGAGACCGAGCTGACTCCCGAGGAGCGGCTGCTCCGCGCCATCTTCGGCGAGAAGGCCCGCGAGGTCCGCGACACCAGCCTCAAGGTGCCGCACGGCGAGACCGGCAAGGTCATCGGCATCCGGGTGTTCTCCCGGGAGGACGACGACGAGCTGTCGCCTGGCGTCAACGAGCTGGTTCGGGTCTACGTCGCGCAGAAGCGCAAGATCCAGGACGGCGACAAGCTCGCTGGCCGGCACGGCAACAAGGGCGTCATCGGCAAAATCCTCCCGGTGGAGGACATGCCGTTCCTGCCTGACGGCACGCCGGTGGACATCATCCTCAACACCCACGGTGTGCCGCGCCGGATGAACATCGGGCAGATTCTGGAGACCCACCTCGGCTGGATCGCCAAGAGTGGGTGGCAGATCGACGGTGATCCGGAGTGGGCATCGCGGCTCCCGGAGGAGCTGCACCTGGCCGAGCCCGGCAACTTGGTCGCCACGCCGGTGTTCGACGGCGCCAAGGAGGAGGAGATCACCGGGCTGCTCGGCTCGACCCGGCCCAACCGGGACGGTGATCAGATGGTCGGACCCGACGGCAAGGCGCAACTGCTCGACGGCCGCACCGGTGAGCCCTACCCCTACCCGATCGCAGTCGGCTACATGTACATCATCAAGCTGCTGCACCTGGTCGATGACAAGATCCACGCTCGGTCGACCGGCCCCTACTCGATGATCACGCAGCAGCCGCTGGGTGGAAAGGCGCAGTTCGGTGGTCAGCGCTTCGGTGAGATGGAGTGCTGGGCAATGCAGGCCTACGGGGCGGCGTACACCCTGCAGGAACTGTTGACGATCAAGTCCGATGATGTGCTCGGCCGGGTGAAGGTGTACGAGGCCATCGTCAAGGGCGAGAACATCCCGGAGCCCGGAATTCCTGAGTCGTTCAAAGTGTTACTCAAGGAGCTGCAGTCGTTGTGCCTCAACGTCGAGGTGCTCTCCAGCGACGGCGCAGCGATCGAGATGCGCGACTCCGACGACGAGGACCTGGAGCGGGCCGCCGCCAACCTCGGCATCAACCTTTCGCGGAATGAGTCTCCTTCGGTAGACGACGTCGTGCAGTAGCGGCATGGAAAAAGACCGCGTACGGCGCGGGGATGGAC
>JBOHGH010000019.1:0-51263 GCA_050699975.1 Pseudonocardiaceae bacterium
CGAGCTGCTCAACTGGCTCACCAACCTCTGACCGCGCCCAGGTTATGCGCAGCCTCCGGCCGCTACCACCGCCCCCGCCAGCGCCAACCGCCAGGCGCTGCGCATAACCCAGCGCTGCTCATAGGGCAGCGCATTCACGCTGACTCAACGAACTCGGCGATGAGCGGCCGATCGCCCATGGCCGCAGCAAGGCGGAACAGCTCGGCTGTTCCGCTCCTCAGCATCCGCCCGCGCCACGCCGCCCGCGCTCAGCGCCTCCATCCGTTCGCCCCAGCGTCGCAGCGCCCTGTGAGGAGTTTCGGCGCTGGTCCAGGCGCGGCGGGGGCCGCTGCCGAGCAGCGCGGTGGCCTGGTCGCGGCGAGTCGGCGGGCGGGGAGCGCGGGGTCGGCTCGGGACACCTCGAGCTCGAGGCGTCAGGTCGAGGGGTTGTGAACGAGGATGTCGATTGCGGTGACGGCCGTCGATGCCGCGGGCTGCGGCCGTCGCGGTTGAGGTAGCGCGATGTCGCGCACTTGACCTTGCGCGCGCTGTAGCGGGCACGACGGGCGGGCAGCAGCGTGGCCAGCACGGCCCGACCGTTGACTCCGAGCCGGTCGACGGGCTCGTCGTGTGCGTCGGCCTGGCTGTCAGGGCAGATCCCGGCGGCGGCGATGAGTTGGTCGCGGGCGGCCTGCAGGGCGGTGGTGAAGCTGGCCCGGTCGGGGTTGGTGGCGGGGCGGGTCTGGACCGTGTCGACATCGCCATGCGGCAGCAGCTGGTAGAGGTCAGCAGCGCCCACACCTCTTGTTCCAACCCGGCCCGGTCCCGGAGCGCAGGACATGCCCGTCGAGCATGGTGTGGCGGAGCGCGAGATAGGCCGACTCGATCTCCCAGCGTTCGCGGTAGAGCCGGATCAGCGCGTTGGCGGGGTAGCGGTGGTGGTCGAGCAGAGTGGTGATCAGCGGTCCCGGTCACCCGCCAGACGGAGGCGGCATGAGCACACGCTGCGGTGGCGGCGCTCATCGCATGACGGTCCCGGACCCCTGTGCAGGGATCCGGGACCTGGCAGCAGAGAGCGGTCAGCCCAGCAAGCTGTTGCCGTCTTCCCCACATTCGCCCTCGTACGGACGGTCTCCACCGCCCAGAATCCCGAGGAACCCGCCCTCCTCGTCGCACTCGTCCGGCTTGTCACCTTCGGGTACCCCGATTTGGCTCGGCGGCATCGCGCGCCCCGCCGCGACGTCGGCTACGGCGACGCCCGAGGCACCCAGCGCCATCGGCACGACCAGGGCGCCCGCGGCGATCACGCGGTTGAGGATATGCATTCGACTTGCCTCCATCTTCCGTGAGTGCATCGTGCTGACACTCCAGCAGACATCTATCCGGTCAGTACGGAGCGTCAACATCCCGTACGGAGAGTGAGTACCCACGCTTCGCGACGACGAATCATCTCGGCGTGCCGCATCTCGCTCCATCACCCGATAGAGCGGTCCCCGCCACTGTCGACACGCCGCGCAGCGTCGACCTGGCCGGCGCGGCGGCCCAGGGCAATAGTCGGGCGTGTGTCTGTCGGTGCCGCGGCCCCGTGAACTCGACCAGAGCGACGTCTGGCAGGGGCTGAAATGTCGCTGGCGTCGAGTTCACGGACAGTGCCCCGGGCCAGCCAGCCAGGGAACACGCGTGGTCGGGATGGGGCGACGCCCGGTTAGCCGGTGATGTTCTGTAACTCTGATCGACAGAGCTCGGCGGTGCGCTGGGCGCTCTGGGAGTGGACGCGGCAGTGGCTGTGGTGACCGGCGTGTTGACCGCACTCCGCTGCGCAGCGGTCCGCGGCGGCGGCCACTGCCTCCAGGATGGCTCTGATCACGCCAGCGTCGGTGGCCGTGGGACGGGAGAGCACCCGCTGCGCAGCCGCCGCGATGTCGGCACAATCGAGTGCCGCACGGGTCGCGCTGACCATGTCGGCGCCATTGAGGGCCATCATCGCTGCGGCGCAGGTGGTCGAGTCACGATCGAGGTCGTTGAGCGCCTGCAGGACCCTGGCCAGTCCGTCAATGGTGAACAACAGCTCGAAGGCGATGTCGGGCTCCTGGTCCGCAACGGCGACCCGAGCGAGCCTGGTGACGCGCGCCGCCTCCTCGGCGAACCGCCGGCACGCTGTGCAGGTCGCCAGGTGCACGTCGATCGCGTCCCGTTCCGCTTCGCTCTCCTCGCCGTCCAGCCGAGCCGAGACGGCTTCCTTGCACTGTGTGCAATCCATATGGACAATAATCGTCCACTGAATCCCCGGGGGGTTCCCCGAGACTGCCAGTTACGCTGGCCCGTATAGGTGAATCCCCATCTGATGATGCCCGGATCACGGAGCTAGCACCCGCGGCCGGTGCTTGTCCCGGTCGGCGACGACGAGGTCGGCCAGGCTCTCGATCATCGGCTGGAGCGCGCTGGGGTGCTCGGTCACGGGGACCATCCATCAGGCAGGGGTTCGATGTCGATGCAGACGTGCCCGTGGTCGGCGTATCGGGCCGCGCGTGAGCGTCGGCCTGGGGCGGTTTCCGCAGGTTAGGCAGGCCAAACATTACCGCCACAGGTTGCGTTCGGCTGCTTTCGTTGGTTCCATGAAGGATCGCCGAATGACGGAGGTCAAACCGATGCAGAGCCGCGCGGTCGACCGGAGGCCGAACCGTCGATGGTGACGACGGAGGATGCCCGCTGGCTTGCCGGCTACCTGCGCGGGATGGTGTCATCCCGCCCCGGCGCCTGGGCAGGCAGCGAGCTGACCTTGGCCCAGCTGATCGCGCTGCACTACATCAGCGCGAAGGCTCCAGTCACGCTGATCGCGCTGTCCCAAGCCTTGGGCACCCGGCCACCGGCCACCTGCGCGATGGTCGATCGGCTCAGCCGGGCCGGGCTGGTCAGCCGCACCCCGGATCCGGAGGACCTCCGACGCGTCCTGCTGGCCTTGACCGGTACCGCAGCAACAATGATCGGCAAGATCGACCTGAACACCGCACGACAGCTGCAGGCAGTGCTGAACACCATGGGCTCGGCGGCCCAGCGCTGCCTCACCGAGGTCCTCAAGGACACCGCGCGCCGCCTCTCCCGCTAACGGCCTGGACGGACCTGAAGCGTCGGTGGTGTCGAGGTCACGGACCGCGGTGACCGGTGAATGCGGCACTATCGGGGGGTGAGCCCACTACAGCATTCGGCGACCGTCCCAGACAGCCTGTTCGACGACCCGGCTGCGGAAGCCCGCTGGCGCTCCCGGTTCACCGCACCCCGGGTCAGCCTGCCGCAGTGGGCCCGAGACGCCCCAGACCGCTGCCTGTACTACTCCAACGCGTCGGGCACCTGGGAGATCTACGCCTGGGATCGCGTCACCGGTACGCACCGGCAGGTCACCGACCGGCCGCATGGCACCCACATCGGCACCATGACGCCCGACGGTGAGCAGGTGTGGTGGTTCGCCGACAGCGACGGCGACGAGTTCGGCAGCTGGGTCACCGAACCGTTCGCCGGGCGGCCCGCCGACGAGCCGCCGCAGCCGGCGGTTGCGGGCACCGAGCCCGGCTACCCGGCCGGGCTGGACATCGGCCGGCGCAGCGTGGCGGTCGGGGCCTCCACCGACGAGGGCACCACGGTGTGGCTCTCCCGGGACGGCACCCTCGCCGAGGTCGTCTACCGCAGCGAGCACGACGCCGGGGTGGGGGCACTGTCCCGGGACGAGCGCCTGCTCGCGATCACGCACTCTGAGCATGGTGACTCCCGCCATCCCGCGGTCCGGGTGCTCGACGCGACTGTGGACGCCTCGAACGGGGACGCCTCGAACGGGGACGTCTCGAATGGGGACGCCACCGGCACCGCAGTCGCGGAGAAAGCGGACGGCCCCGGCAAGGGACTGAATGTGCTGGGCTTCTCCCCCATCGAGGGCGACGCCAGGCTGCTGCTCACCCACGAGCGGCGTGGCCGGGAGGAGCTGCTGATCTGGGATGTCGCGGCCGACACCGAGACCGAGCTGGCGCTGGATCTGCCCGGCGAGGTGATCGCGGACTGGTATCCCGACGGTGCCGCGCTGCTCGTCCACCACCGGCACTCGGCCCGCTCCACGCTGCACCGTTACGACCTGATCACCGGCGAGCTCACCATCCTCGACACCCCAGCCGGCACGATCGGCGGCGCGGCGGTGCGGCCGGACGGCACCGTGGAGTACGGCTGGTCCTGCGCCGCCGAGCCGCCCGCGATCCGCGCACTGCACGCCGACGGCACCGGCCGCGTGCTGCTGCGTCCTGAAGGTGGGCCGGCACCCGGCTCTGAACCCCTGACCGACGTGATGGTGGCGACCCCGCACGGGAATGTGCACGCCCTGGTGACCCGACCGCACAGCGCTCCGGAGGGTCCGCTCCCCACCATCTTCCTGCTCCACGGTGGACCCCAGGCGGCCGACGAGGATTGCTTCTGCGCAGTCCGGGCGCTCTGGCTGGACGCCGGCTTCGCCGTCGTGCACGTCAACTACCGCGGGTCCACCGGATACGGCTCGGCGTGGCGGGACGCGATCGAGGGCCGGCCGGGGCTCACCGAGCTGGAGGACGTCGCGGCCGTACACGACTGGGCGGTGTCCTCCGGATTCGCCGACCCCGCCGCATGCGTGGTGGAGGGCTGGTCGTGGGGCGGTTATCTGGCTCTGCTCGCCCTCGGGACTCAACCTCAGCATTGGGCGGCGGGAGTCGCCGGGATCCCGGTGGCCGATTACGTGACCGCCTATGCCGACGAGATGGAGCCGCTGCGGTCCTTCGACCGCGCCCTGTTCGGTGGCTCACCCGAGGAGCTACCCGAAAGCTACCGCGCGTCGTCCCCGATCTCCTACGCGGCAGACGTTCGCGTCCCGGTCCTCGTGCTGGCCGGGGAGAACGACCCGCGCTGCCCGATCCGTCAGGTCGACAACTACCTCGCCCGCCTCGCCGAGTTGGACAAGCCCTACCGCTCCTACCGGTACGACGCCGGGCACGGGTCGCTGGTGGTGGCCGAGACAGTGCGGCACGTCGCTGCGGAGGTGGCGTTTGTTCGCGACGTGCTCGGTTCGCGTCCGATTGCCGGCTCAGCCGGCAGCGGCACGCTTTCAGCGGTCTGACTGCACAGCGTTGAACATTTACCCTTAGTCAACGTGGGGGTAACCCCCCGCGCGGACGCTAAGCCAGGAGGTGGTCCCCGTGACCCTGTGGCGGCTGCACGTCGACGTGGCCGATCAACCCGGCCAGTTGGGCGCGCTAGCCGCCGCGATCGGGGGCTGCGGAGCCAACATCGTCTCCCTGCACGTCGTCGGCGAACCGGCCCACGATGGTGCGGTGACCGATGAGCTGCTGGTCAGGGTACCGCCGCAGCTCCCGGTACCGACGCTGGTGGAAGCCGTGGAGGCAGCCGGGTTCCGCGCCACGGTGGTGGTGCAGGCTGACGCGCAGGCGCTGGCCGATCCGGTGAGTACCGCGCTGGCGCTGGCGCACTGCGTGGCGGTGGACCCGGGCAGCGCCGCGCGCGCGGTGGCGGTCCTGCTGCGCGCCGAGCTGGCTGGGGCAGGCTCACCGCTTGCCGCGCATCAGGCCGAGGTCGGCACCGGCGCCGCGCGAGTGCGGCTATGCCGCGGCTGGCCGTTCACCGCCACCGAGATCTCCCGGGCTTCCGCCCTGCTCGAACTCGCCGGCGCCTCCAGCGAGCGGCGGCTGCCGCCACCGCGGGCCAGCGTGCAGCTGACCGACGGTTCCGAGGTGGTGCTGCGGGCGGCGACGGCCGCGGACGCGCCGCTGGTCGCCGCGTTGCACGCGCGGTGTTCCCCGCAGACCCGGTCGCTGCGCTCGCTGCCCACCAGACCGGGGCTGGCGACGTCTGTGCTGGCGCAGCTGGTGGGCGCCGACGGGTCCACCAGCGTGCTCGCGGTGACCACGGATGGCGGTGCCGCAATCGGGCTGGCCAACCTGGTCGGCACCGGACCCGCGACCGCCGAGGTAGCGCTGATGGTGGAGGACGCCTGGCAGGGACGGGGCGTCGGCACCGCGCTGACCCGCAAGCTGGTGGAGCTGGCCCGGACCGATCAGCTCACCGAACTCACCGCGGTGTCGGACGCCGGCAACCACGCGATGACCCGGGTGTTGCGCCGGGCCGGGCTACGTCCACGCGGCCGGTTGGTAGGAGGCACCCTGCACGTTCGGGCCGCTGTCCACCCCGAGGCGCCCAGTCCGAGCACGCCGGCCAAGGTCAGCCTGGTCTAGTTCAGGGCCGGGTCGCGCGATGGTCCAGCGCGAACTGCACCACCTGCTCCCCTATCGTGCGCAAGGTGCGGTCCACCACGGGATCGGACGGCACCCCGTGGTCGTCGAAACTCACCTCGGCGGAATTCAGCGCAGCGCCCAGCGGCGTGGGCCAGCCGCGCAGCGCGTGCACGATCGAGCGCAACGCGGTCAGCGTGGTCACTGTCGCCTGCCAGCCCAGCGCCATGGCCACGCAGCCGACCGCCCGCCCGTCCAGGTAGGGCCGGGGATCTCCCCGCAGGTCCTCGACGTAGTCGAGCGCGTTCTTCACCAGCCCGGACACGGTGCCGTGGTAGCCCGGCGAGACCAGCACCACCCCGTCGGCCCCGCGCAGCGCGGCCACCAGCCGGTGCGCCACCTCGTTACGCTCGACCACCGCCGGGTCGTAGAACGGCAGGACCAGATCCATGCCGGTGATCGCGACGGTCTCGGCGCCGGCGACCCGAGCGCCCTCGAGGACCACGCTCAGAGCCCGCTCGGACTGCGAGTCCTCGCGAATCGAACCACCGATGCCGACCACGGTGAGCCCCATGCCAATCGACCCTACGACGGCGTGCCAACTCGCGGATGCGCGAGGGCCCGGCACCCCCGGCGCGGGGCCCTCTGTCGCGGTCAGGCTGATCCCAGTCAGGACTGTCCGGCACGGACTCCCTGCTCGACCCGGTCACCCAGGTCCTTGTCCACATTGCGCCAGTACTCGAAGGCCCGCAGCAGGATCGGCTCGGTCACGCCCTTGAGCAGATGACCAACGACGTTGTTCACCAGCCGCTCACGAGCCGCGTCGTCGAGCACCTCGCGGACCATCGTCCCGGCCTGGCCCCAGTCGTCGTCATCCGCGCGCAGGGCGTAGGCATTGCGCACCATGTCGCCGTCGGTGTGCCACCCGGCCGGCTCGCCGTAGCGCGCCGTGTCGGCACGCGGTCCGCCCTTGGAGTTCGGCGCGTACACCGGATCCGAGACGTTGCGGACCCGCATCGCGCCGTCCTTGCTGTAGCTGTGGACCGGCGACTGCGGCGCGTTCACCGGGATCTGCTTGTAATTCACGCCCATGCGGGCGCGGTGCGCGTCCGCATAGGAGAACAGCCGGGCCAGCAGCATCTTGTCCGGGCTCGGGCCGATGCCCGGCACGAGGTTGTTGGGCTCGAACGCCGCCTGCTCGATCTCGGTGTGGTAGTCGGTCGGGTTGCGGTCCAGCGTCATCCGGCCGACCTCGATGAGCGGGTAGTCGGCATGCGGCCACACCTTGGTCAGGTCGAACGGG
Source organism: Pseudonocardiaceae bacterium (assembly GCA_050699975.1). GTDB lineage: Bacteria > Actinomycetota > Actinomycetes > Mycobacteriales > Pseudonocardiaceae. Next base: position 7,537 of record JBOHGH010000019.1, read on the forward strand.
TTGAACCGGTAGGTCGTGGCGTCCTCGAACGGCATGATCTGCATCTTGAGCGTCCAGCTCGGGTAGTCACCCCGCCCGATCGCCTGGTACAGGTCACGGGTGTGGTAGTCGCCGTCCGCACCGGCCAGGTGGTCGGCCTCGTCCTGAGTGAGGAAGTCGATGCCCTGGTCGGTCTTGAAGTGGTATTGCACCCAGAACTTCTCGCCCTGCGCGTTGACCCACATGTAGGCGTGGCTGGAGTAGCCGTTCATGTGCCGCCAGGTCTTCGGGATGCCTCGGTCACCCATCAGCCAGGTGACCTGGTGGGCCGACTCCGGCGACAGCGTCCAGAAGTCCCACTGCATGTCGTGGTCGCGCAGGTTCGTGTCGGCGCGGCGCTTCTGTGAGCGGATGAAGTGCTGGAACTTCATCGGGTCCCGGATGAAGAACACCGGGGTGTTGTTCCCGACCATGTCGTAGTTGCCCTCAGTGGTGTAGAACTTCACGGCGAAGCCGCGGGGGTCGCGCCAGGTGTCGGGGCTGCCGCGTTCGCCGGCCACCGTGGAGAACCGGATCAGCATGTCGGTCGTGGTGCCCGGCTGGAACACCGCGGCCTTGGTATAGGCGCTGACGTCGTTCGTCACCTCGAACCGGCCGAAAGCGCCGCCACCCTTGGCGTGCGGCTGGCGCTCGGGAATGCGCTCCCGGTTGAACTGCGCCATCTGCTCGATGAGGTAGTGATCCTGCAGGAGGATCGGTCCATCCGGGCCGACGGTGAGCGAGTGCTCGTCGCTCTCGACCGGGATACCGGCATCCGTCGTCGTCGGCTTGGGCTGCGTGTTCGTCACTGCCTTGCCTCCTCGTGGTGGAGAGAATTGTTTCCGTCGCGCCGACCGCACAGTCGACGTCCTCGGTTTGTCCGCACGAGCGGCACACCAGGTGATGGTGGTTGTCGCCGACGCGGCGCTCGAATCGGGCCGGATGCCCAGCTGGCTCGATCCGGCGCACCAGCCCCGCTGTCGTGCACGCAGCCAGCACGTCGTAAACAGCCTGGGTGGACACCGACCCGAGGTGCTGCGCCACCCCGGAGCGGATCTGCTCCGCCGTGGCGTGCGGGTGCTCGGCCAACCACTGCAGCACGGACTGACGAGGCGCGGTCACCCGCAACCCGGCACGGCGCACTTGGTCGTTGACGTCCGGTGAGATCATGACGGAGCCACTATCCCGCGCTATCTGGAACGAGTCAAGAAAACGCTCAGCCGATCGTGATCAGGCTGTCACCCCGCGGGACCAGCTCGCCGATCACCGGTGCGCCGGGCACCTCGCCGGCCACCAGCAGGCCGCCGGACGTCTGCGCGTCGGCCATCAGCAGCAACTCGTCCTCCCCGACCGACGCCGCGACGTGCGGGCGCACCCAGTCCAGGTTGCGCCGGGTGCCCCCGCTGACGTAACCGTCGGCCAGCGCCTGCCGGGCACCGTCCAGGTACGGGATCGCAGCGGCGTCCAGCACCGCCGAGACCCCGCTGGCGCGGACCAGCTTCATGAGATGGCCGAGCAGCCCAAAACCGGTGACGTCGGTGGCGCACCGCGCTCCGGCCGCCACCGCAGCCGCTGAGGCCGACGCGTTGAGGGCCGTCATCGTCGCCACGGCGTGCGGGAAAATCTCGCCGGTGGCCTTGTGCCTGCTGTTGAGCACACCGACACCCAGCGGTTTGGTCAATGACAGCGGTGTTCCCGCCACCCCCGCGTCGTTGCGCAGGATCCGCTGCGGGTCGGCGATGCCGGTGACGGCCATGCCGTACTTGGGTTCCGGATCGTCCACGCTGTGCCCACCGGCCAGGTGGCAGCCGGCGCTGCCGCACACGTCCAGGCCGCCACGCAGCACTTCGGCTGCCAGCTCGAAAGGCAGCACCTCACGCGGCCAGCCGAGCAGGTTCACCGCGACCACCGGCCGCCCGCCCATCGCGTACACGTCGGACAGCGCGTTGGCCGCCGCGATCCGGCCCCAGTCGTAGGGGTCGTCGACCACCGGGGTGAAGAAGTCCGCCGTGGCGATCACCGCTAGACCGTCTTCGATCCGCACCACTGCGGCGTCGTCACCGTCGTCCAGACCGACCACCAGCTCGCCGGCCGGGTCAGCGACCTCGGCGCCGGCCAGCCCGGCCACCACCGCCTCCAGCTCACCGGGCGGGATCTTGCAGGCACAGCCGCCGCCATGCGCGTATTGGGTGAGCCGGATCGCTGTCGCGGTCATACACCTACCGTAACCCCGTCCGCGACCCGGTCAGAGGTCGTGCGCTACCGCGTGTGCGCCACCATGGGCTGGTGAGCGGTACGGAACTGACGCGGGCCTGGCGGGTGCTTCGGCCGGGCCCGATGAGCACCCGCCCGCTGCAGCCGGTGCGGGAGTCGCCGCCCCGACCGGCGGCTGGTGAGCTGCTGGTACGGGTGCTGGCCTGTGCGGTATGCCGCACCGACCTGCACGTCGCCGAGGGTGACCTACCGGTCCACCGGCGCGGTGTCGTTCCCGGACACGAGGTGATCGGCGAGATCATCGGGCCGGGAGAAGGCGGGACTGGTGGGTTCGAGATGGGACAGCGGGTAGGGATCGCCTGGCTGCGTCACACCTGCGGACGTTGCCGGTACTGCGCTCGCGGGCTCGAGAACCTCTGTCCACGTTCGGAGTACACCGGCTGGGACGCCGACGGCGGATACGCCGACTACACCACGGTGCCCGCCGCCTACGCCTACCCGCTGCCCGATGGCTACTCCGACACCGAACTCGCGCCTCTGCTGTGCGCCGGCATCATCGGGTGGCGGGCGCTGCAGCGGGCCGACCTGCCGCCGGGTGGCCGCCTTGCCCTCTACGGCTTCGGCGCCAGCGCACACCTCACCGCCCAGGTCGCCCTAGCACAAGGCGCGACCGTGCACGTGCTGACCCGCAGCCCGCAGGCCCGCAAGCTGGCCCTGGCACTGGGCGCCACCTCGGTGGGCGGGGCCGCCGACCCACCGCCGGAGCCGGTCGACTCCGCGATCCTGTTCGCCCCCGCCGGGGAGCTCGTGCTGTCGGCCTTGGCGGCTCTCGATCGGGGCGGCACCCTGGCGCTGGCCGGTATCCACCTCACCGACATCCCGGTGCTGCGCTACCAGCAGCACCTGTTCCAGGAGCGGCAGATCCGTAGCGTCACCGCCAACACCCGGCAAGACGGTGAGGACTTCCTCGGCTTCGCCGCCGCACACCGGCTACACGTCGCTACCACCCACTACGCACTGGACCAGGCTGACCTGGCACTGGCCGATCTTGCAGCCGGCCGGGTGCACGGCGCGGCCGTCCTGATCCCCTGACCAGGCCAACGCTCACGCGCCTCCTCGCAGGTCGACGACCGGTGCGGACCCGCCACCGACGCTACGCAGGCAGGCGACGACCTCCTCGTCGGTGGTCTGGGAGAAGTCGTCATACCACGCGCCAATCGCCCGGAGCAGCCTGGGGGTGGCAAGAGCGATCAGTTCATCGGCGGCGTCGGACAGGTTGCGAGCCCAATCAACCGGTGCCACCGGGACGGCGAGAACAACCCGGGCCGCCCCCTGAGCGCGAGCAACCTCGCAGGCAGCCCGGGCGGTGGCGCCGGTCGCGATGCCGTCGTCGACGACCACCGCGGTCCGCCCGACCAGCGAAAGGCGGGTTCGATCACCCCGGAACCGCTGGGCGCGCCGCTCGAGCTCGGCCCGCTCCCGGCGTTCCACGTCGGCCAACGCGTCGTCGGTGACACCGGCACGACGTACCGTCTCCGGCACGAGGACACGCACGTCACCTTCGCCGAGGGCGCCCATGGCCAGCTCGGGCTGCGACGGCACTCCGAGCTTACGCACCACGATCACGTCCAGCGGGGCGTCGAGAGCCAACGCAACCTCGGCCGCAACCGGGACCCCACCGCGCGGCAGTCCCAGGATTACCACGTCCTCGCCCCGCAGATGCTGCAGACGCCGGCCCAGCCGCCGCCCAGCGTCTCCACGATCGACGAACACGCCACCTCCCGCGGCTAACGACTCCGACGACTCCGATTATCCCGGTCCGATCAGGCCGAATGCGCACCACACGGACAGCGCTGGGCCCAAACACGCCACTGCGGGCGGCGGACCTGGCTACCGGGACGGGCCTGCTACGACGGTGAAGTTGGTTGAGAGCTCGCTGGCGCCACATGTCGCCGACACCTGGTAGCGACCCGGAGCGGCATCCGGGCGGACGGTGGCGGTGCCGAACAGGTGCCACGGTTGGTGGCCCTCGGGGTTGCCGTTCAGCGAACCGACATCGAGTACCGCCGACTGCACCGCACCAAGGTTGTCCAGACAGGCCACGTCGAGCGACACGGCGGAATTCGGAGTGCCCCGCTCTGGGGCCACCCTCAACCAGCTCACCGCGGGCGCACCGGTCGGTGACAAGCTGGGTTCAGTGGTCGACCTGGCTGCCTCTGAGCTAGCTACCCCTGAAGCTGACCCTGAACTAGCTTCCCCTGAGCAGGCTGCACAGACCACTCCCAGGCTGACGATGCTTAAGGCTACGAAATCAGTCCGGACGCTCATACCTGCCGCAGTATGCCCTGCCGCCGGCATGTGATCCCGGTCCGACACGGCTTGTAGTGGTGGCCCGGGGCGGTCGTCCCTACCGCCCCGGGCCACCACACCCCCCGCGGGACCCCCACACGAGGCAACACCTACCGGGCGTCGGTCATCACGGTGGCGAGACCACCGGCGAAACATACCAGCGGGTGTGTTTGAACCGCCACCCCAGCTAAGTGCTGACCTGATGGCGTGAGACGGGTAGCTTCAAATCGTCATGTCCAGCACCGCTCCTCAAAAGCCCGGAGCCGCCGACAGCGACGTGTCCGCAGGCCGGGCTAAGCTGCAACCGCGGGCCCAGGCCACCCGGCTGGCGATTCTGACCGCTGCCGCCGAGCACTTCGCTCGCACCGGCTACCACGCCACATCATTGGACAGAGTGCTGGCCGACAGTGGCGGGACCAAGGGAGCGTTGTATTTCCACTTCCCCTCCAAGGAGGCCTTGGCTCGAGCGGTCATCGCCGAGATGGTGCAGCGATGGGGGACGCTCCGCATGCAAGTCAGCGACCGCGAGCTCGACCCGCTCTCAGCGCTGCTGGCGCTGGTCGATGAAGTGATCGCTCGCCTGATCAGCAGCCCGATCGCCCGAGGCGGCACGCGCCTGCTCAATGATCTGCCGATGCGCCCCGAAGACGCCTGCGGGCACTACGCCTTCGGCGAACGCGATGCACTCGCTTTGCTGACTCAGGCGGCGCAGGTCGGTCTGCTGCGCGAGGGGATCGAACCCGCACTGGTGGCCCGGCAGATCGTTGCACTGCTGGCCGGACACCGGCAGATCTGCGACGCCTTGGGCGACCGCCAGGAGCTATGGCATCGGGTCGATGAGGCGTGGAGCCTACTGCTTCCGGCAATCAGCACCGACGCTTGGTTGGCCGGGTGGAGCGCCACGCCGTGGGCATCGCGGCCCCGACCAGAGCTTGAGGAAGATAGGAGCGAACTCGGCGATCGTCCTACGTGATCGACCTGGTTGGCCGGATCAGCCCCGCTGCAATGCCCGGAAGGTGTCCACCACCCGATTGGCTTGCGGAAGCACGGCCTTCGGATCTGAGCCGGCTGAGGTGAACACCGTGATGCCAAAGTTGGTGGGTTCGTTCTTGACGGTGATCGCCAGGAAGCGGACCCGGACGTTCTTGGAATTGGTCCCGTTCCCGCCGTAGATCAGGGCCGGCAGCGGCCCCACGTCCTTGGCTTGCGGCGGAACCACCTTGACGTCGCGGTACTTGCCAGCCACCTCCTGGAAGAACAGCGTGCTGGCCACCGGCAGCGATCCGGGACGGCTGAGGCCAAGGGTGATCACAGTGGCATTGTCCGGGCTGGTCACTGTGGTGGTGCGGCCCGACTGGTTGGTCGACCACCCCTCGGGAGCCTCGAAGCGATACCCACCAGCGGTGTTGACCACCTCTTGAGTGTCAACCGGGCCACTACCCTTCAACACCAGCGCGGTCACCCCGAACCCGCCAGCCAGTAGCAGCGCCACCACACCGATGAGAGCGACGATCGGCCGACTCCGCAGCCGGGAGATCAAGGTATTCATCAGGGCGCCGATCGTAGAGGGGATCGTTGGCGGACATGCCAGCGGGGGCCGGCGAACCGATCGCCGACCCCCGCCGAGCGTGCTCTACAGACTGTGCTTGCCAGCCCGACGGCGGGTAGCCGCCACGGTCAGCGCACCCATACCGGTGAGCAGGAAACCACCGGCCAGCAGCGGCATGACGTCGGCACCGGTCTCAGCAAGACCACCGCCCTCGCCCTTGTCGCCACCCTTGTCACCGTGGTCGTCACCCTTGTCGCCCTTGTCGTCCTCGGGCTTCTTGTGGTGGTCATCACGACCCTTGGTCTCGTGCGCAAGGGTCTCGGCCTGGCCCAGCACCACCAGGAGGGTCCGGTCCAGCACGTCCAGGCGCAGCATCTCCTGCACGCTGCCAGCGCCCTTGGGGTTCTTGAAGATGACCGACTTGCCCTGGTTGAGGAACAGGCACAAGATTGCCGAGTCACCGCAGTCATCGAGAAGCGTGATCGCCTCGGGCTCGTCGACCAGGTAGGAAGACTCGCCGTCACTGTCGATGCCGATCAGGTATGAGCCACGCTTGGTGTCCGGCTCTTTCGACTTCGACTCGGAGTCGGAGTGCACGGCCTGCAGACCTAAACCGTCACAGGACTCGGTCAGGCTCTCCCGCTTGCCGACGCAGAGGTTCAGCAGCTCATTGGCGGACTCGGCCTTGGTGTGACCGTGCTTCTTGTCCCGCTCGGCGACACCGAGACCCTCGGCGACACCCAGGGACAGCGCGCCATCGCACTCGTAGGTAGCGGTCACATCCTCGTCGTCGTCGCCACCCAGGCACAGTGCCAACACGCCGCCGCGAGCGGCTGCGAGTGACGAGTCGCGGTCTTCGGTAGCGACCACATCGTGGTACAGCAGGCTCAGGCAGATCACGCCGCCGGTGCCCTCGCAGAGGCCGGCGGTCAGGTTGTCGCCGTCCTTCTCGTTACCCTTTGAGTGTGCGCTGGAACCGATGATCTGGTCGCCGCCCAGGCCAAGAACGGTGGAGTCGGCGTGGGCCTCGTCGTTGTCCTCGATCGTGGCGTCGTATTTGGTGATCTCGAGGATATCCTCCTCGGAGATCTCTAGATCAGCGACAGCACCCGAGGCGTGGTCCGGGGGCCTGGGGTCCTCGAGATGGTCGCTGTCTGGGGTATCGTCGCGATGCACGACATCGTCGTCTGCCCCGGTCGGGCTAGGACTGCCGGCACCACCGGGCTTGGGAAGCTCGATCTTGGGCAAGCCGGGAACCTGGCCAAGATCTGGCGCAGCGGGCACCTCGGGGGCGGTGGGAGCGTCGCCGGGCACGCCGGGCACCGCCGGATCACCGGCTGTGCCGGTGAACTGCTGCACGGTGGGGACCACCTGCGCCGAGGCAGCACCCGGCAGCAGAACCATCGCGGCTGCCGTCCCGGCGGCCATAAGAGCCAGGCGGCGATGCCTCCTGGGCGTGCGTGACGTCATGTTCCGGTGTTCCTCCTCGGTCGAGATCTCTCCGCGAGAGGGCGGTACGACCTTGCTCTGCTAGTGGCCGCGGATCCCTCGTACCTGGCGTTCGACGCTCCGAATGCGACTAGCGGTCGTCGACCTCTGGGCGTCCAGGTATCGGCTCAACGATGCGAGAGTCGGAGCAGATACGTCCGGCACCCCGACTATTCCCCGAACGTGATCTTTCCCTCGGCCGGTTCCTCTGTTGAGTGCACGGATGGTGGCTCCAGCTACCTCTATTGAGCTATCGCTGGTCCCCCGCGGGACACCTGACGACGACTTATGTTGCACTGTGTAGCAACCCGGGTCGCTCAAGCATCGGTTGGCGATCCCCGGGAGGAGGACAACCGCCCGGAGTGAGCTCGTCATCGCGCTCGTGGTTCACTACGCAGCGACATGTCGCCAGCGCGCCCCCTCAGGTCTGTCGTGGCCGCCATCGCGGGTGGGTTGTTCGCCGTCGCCACCGGATCCTGTGGCGTCCTCAGCTCCGATCCCGCTCCGGTCCAGCCCTCGCATGCGGGTCTGCCTGCTGAGCCTGCAGCGGCGGCGCCCGTGATAGCGCCGCGGGCACCGCAGCCTGTCACCAAGGGGCCGTGCCGCTACCTGCCCGCGGCGACAGTGGAAGCGGTCAACGGGGAACGGGTCGGCGCGGTGCAGGTCTCCGCGGACCGGCCGCACCCGGCATGTTTCTTCCTTCGTGGCGACGGCGCAGTGCAGCTGCGCACCTGGATCGTGGTGGCCACACCGGAAGTGGCACGAGCAACGGTCGACGCCGCTGCCCCGGTGGCCACGTCCGACCTGGCCGAGCTTCCCGACGGATGGTCGGGAGGGTCCCAGCCGACCTCCGACGGAGCAGTGTTCGCGGTGGCCCGGCAGGGCACCGCAGTCGTGATCACGACCAATCAGCGGCAGACGATCAGCGCCCGCCGGATCGCCGGGCAGGTGATCGCTGCTCTGGATCTGTAGTTACTGGGCTCGGGTGCGTCCCCGTCGCGTCGACGCAACGTAGGTGCTGGCAGGATGGGTCTGGTGACTGAGGTCAAGACCAGCCAGACGCAGGCCATCCTGCATACCACTGAGGGCGACATCCGCCTCACCCTCTTCCCGCTGCACGCCCCGAAGACCGTGTCGAACTTCGTGGGCCTCGCCGAGGGCAGCAAGGACTACTCACAGCGCAACGCCCAAGGTGAGCTGTCCGGGCCGTTCTATGACGGTTCCCTCTTCCATCGGGTGATCAAGGGTTTCATGATCCAGGGTGGCGACCCGACCGGTACCGGCCGGGGCGGGCCCGGCTACCGCTTCCCCGACGAGGCTCACCCCGAGCTGCAGTTCAACCGGCCCTACCTGCTGGCAATGGCCAACGCGGGCCCGAACACCAACGGCTCGCAGTTCTTCATCACGGTGGGCACCGCGGCGCACCTGAACCGCAAACACACCATCTTCGGCGAGGTGGCCGATCAAGAATCCCGCAACGTGGTCGATGCGATCGCCCGGACCCCGACCCGTGGGGACCGTCCGGTGGACGACATCGTCGTCGAACGGGTGACGGTCGAACCGGCCGGGATGTGACCAGGTGGCATGGTGACGACCGCTCCGGTGTGCGTTCGGCACCCGGGCCGCGAGACCTGGGTGCGCTGCACGCGCTGTGACCGTCCGGCCTGCCCGGCCTGCCTGCGTGAGGCGTCGGTCGGCTATCAGTGCGTGGACTGCGTCGCGCAGGGCGCTCGCTCCCAACCACGCGCCACCACCGTCGCGGGGGCGGAGCTGACCGGCCGCTCGGTGGTGATCCCGGCGCTGATCGCGATCAACGTCGTGATCTTCGCAGGCACCGTCGCGCAGGCCGGCAACCTGGCCAGGAACTTCGTCGCGCCGCTGTTCCGGCAGTGGGCGCTGCAGCCGACCGCGGTGGCCGATGGCGAGTGGTGGCGGCTGCTCACCTCAGGCTTCTTGCACATCGGGCCGATCCACCTAGCCTTCAACATGATCGCCCTCTGGGTGATCGGCCGGGATCTCGAGCAGGTACTGGGACGAACCCGCTTCTTGCTGGTGTACCTGGTCTCCCTGCTGGGCGGGTCCCTGGCGGTCTTCCTGTTCGCCGCCGAGAATTCGCGGACCGCGGGTGCCTCCGGCGCCGTGTTCGGCCTGATGGGGGGGCTGGCTGTGGTGCTGATGCGGATGCGCCGCAGCCCGCGCCCTGCGCTCACCATCATCCTGCTGAATGTGGTCATCACCTTTGTGGTGCCGGGGCTGTCCATTTTCGGCCACCTCGGCGGGCTGGTCTTCGGCGCGGCGGTGACAGCTGGCTTGGTCTACGCTCCGAGGAATCGGCGGGTGACGGTGCAGGCGGTGACCGTGCTCGCCCTGCTGGCGGTGATCGCGGTCGGAGTGGTCGCGCGGGACCTCCAGCTCAGTTAGCCACCCCCCGGCGTGTCCGCCTCCCGTGCACGGTGTGTACGGGCCCTATGTACGTCCAGCGCCGTCCGAGACCACTTCTCCACAGAGTTTGTCCACAGTGGGGATGAATGGCAATCGTGTCGTTCGATGACGCTGAGCGGCTGCCACCCGACCGGACGTCGAGGGAACCGCCCGACGTGATGGTCGGGATGCGCTGCGTGATGCTGAGCGAGTCAGCGCCAGCGCATGGTCATCAACAGTCCGATGATCATCAGAGCGAAGCCGATCAGAAAGTTCCAGTTGCCGAGGTTGTTCAGCAGGGGAATCTTGTCGACCGCGAGATAGTTGACCACCAGCCACAACAAACCGAGGAGCATCAAGCCCAGCATCACGGCGATATAGACCGGGTGCGAGGGGCCGGCAACGTGGACCTTCACTGGAGTGAGCTGGTCGGCCGGTGGAGTGTAGTCCGACTTCTTCCGGACCTTCGACTTCGGCATTGGTCGTCCTCGTTCGCGTGCGGGCCGCCCGATCAGGCACCCGAATCTAGGCCCAGTGGGCGATCAACGGGTGGGGCGCTGTAGACACGTTAACGTAATCCAGCAGCGAACCGGCACGTCGCGTCGGGTGTGGGGTCTGCCAGCAGTGCGTAGACCTACGGGCCGGGATACTCCGAGGTGTGGTCACCCACTACCGTCTCCGTGCTGGCATCCGCTCGTCTGGTCTGAAGGAGGCTTCGTGGCCCATGTGCTGTCCCCAGTACGGGGCTCTCCACCACCACGCCGGCGCGGGGACGCGACACGGACGACGGTCCGCGGGGTAGGTGAGCTGCTCCTGACGGCAGGCCTGGTGGTGCTGCTGTTCGTGTTCTACGAGGCCTACGTGACCGACTGGTCGTCCGCTGCGAAACAGCGCGAGGCGACCACCCAGCTTGATGACAACTGGCGCAACCCCCGAGGCCCCTTGGACCGTCCGATCGACGGCGCGGGTGTAGCCAAGATGTACGTGCCTTCGTTCGGGTCCGATTTCGTTTTCACCGTGCTGGAGGGCACTGAGCCGGACACCCTGGCAGTCGGCCCCGGCCATTACCAGGGCACCGCCTTGCCCGGTCAACCGGGCAACTTCGCGGTGGCCGGGCACCGGGTCGGCAAGGGCGCGCCCTTCAACTCACTGGATCTGCTGTCGTCCTGCGATGCCATCGTGGTCGAGACGGTCGACCGCTGGTTCGTCTACCGGGTTCTGCCGCTACGCGGCGAGTCCCTTGGCTGGGCCGCCGGCAAGGGCACCCAGCCGCAGTGCCAAGGCGTCGATCCGCTGACCGGTCGCTACGAGGATGTGGTGGGTAAGGCGATCGTGCTACCCTCCCAGACCGAGGTGATCGCTCCGGTACCCGGCCAGCCCGGCTCGCCCGCTAAACGGGACATCGAGCTGATCACGCTGACCACGTGCCACCCGCAGTTCTCCAACCGGCAGCGGCTCATCGTTCACGGCATCCTGGTCGCTCAGTACCCGAAGGTCGCGGGTCAACGACCCGCCGAGCTGACCGCTAGCGCGTGAGGAGGCTCTCATGTACAGCTGGATCTGGCGGCACCTGCCCGGGTCGCGCGCGGTGCGCGTGCTGCAGGTGATGATGCTCATAGCATCAGTGGTCACGCTGCTGCTACTCGTGGTGTTCCCCTGGGTGGAGCCCCGGCTGCCGTTCAACGAGGTAACAACCGGCTGAGCCCGCGTAAACACCACCAGCTCCGCAGACGCCTATCGCCGGCGTCGGACGTCCGTCGTCTATACAGCGGCCCAGGGGTGGCTCAGGTACAGGTTGCAGGCACAGTCGAGTACGTCTTGAGGCCTGCTCGGATCTGGCCCTGGCCTGGTGCTTCTGGTGCATCGTGAACTCGACGTTACCGACATTCCCGGCGCTGCAAACGTCGGTGGTGTCAAGTTCACGACGTGCGCAACCGCTGCGCAGGTAGTGCTGGGTGTTTCAGGACGCTCACGGGGTTGCCTCGCCCCCCGACGGGTTTCCGGAGGCGACGCCTAAGCTGGCCGACGTGCGCATCCTCGTGATCGACAACTATGACAGCTTCGTCTACAACCTCGTGCAGTACCTCGCACAGTTGGGTGCCCACTGCGTGGTGCGGCGCAACGACGCGGTCGAAGCCGACGACGTTGGCTCCGCAGACGGGGTTCTGATCAGTCCCGGGCCGGGAACCCCCGAACGCGCCGGCGCGAGCATGGACATCGTCCGGGACTGTGCCGAGCAGGGCCGTCCGGTACTCGGCGTATGCCTGGGGCACCAGGCGATCGGGGTGGTCTGGGGTGCCACCGTGGCGCGGGCCCCGGAGCTGCTGCACGGCAAGACCTCTGTGGTGCACCACAACGGCGTCGCCGTGCTGGCCGGGTTGCCACAGCCGTTCGTGGCCACCCGGTATCACTCGCTGACCGTTCTACCCGAGACCATCCCGGAGGAGCTTGAGGTCACCGGCCACACCGAGTCGGGAATCGTGATGGCTCTGCAGCACCGGGAACTTCCGGTGTACGGAGTGCAGTTCCATCCCGAATCGGTACTGACCGACGGCGGGCACCGGCTACTGGCGAACTGGCTCCGTATCGCGGGTGCCGAAGTGCCCGAGTCGCGGGTGGCCGAGCTGGAGGCCGGGATGCGCGAGCTGGCCTCGGCCGCGGCGGTGCGCTGACGCCTGACACACCGGGCATTAGGGCCTGACACACCGGGCACTGGGGCCTGACACGCGGGGCGTTAGTTTGGGGGGGAGGATGGGGATGGATCTAGATCGAAGACTCCCCCGTCGCCGTCACTCGGGGTCGTGCTGCTGGTCTCACGGTCCTCCCCAACGGTGATCGTGATGGTCTGGTCACGAGCGAACCCGGTGCCCGCCGGCACGTCCTGATCGAGGACTCGGCCTACCAGATTCGGGTCGTTCGTCGGGGCGTTGACCTGCTGCAGGGTGCCTGCAAATCCGAGCCTTCGCAGGGTGTTCAGGGCCTGGGTCGGGGTCTGCCCACGCAGGTCGGGCATCTGAAGCTGGTTGCCTCGTGACACCGTCAGGGCCACCGTGGTGCCTACCTTGACTTCGGTGCCTCCGGCTGGGTTCTGTTTCAGGACCTGACCCTTCGCCACACTGGAGTCCACCTCCTGGATCTGCGGGGTGAGACGAGCTCCGGTGATGTTGCGCTGAGCCTGGTCGATATTGGTGCCGACGACGTCGGGCACCGCCACGGTTTCCGGCGCCACGCCGACGGTGATGATCACCGGTTTGGCCTTGGCCAGCCGCCCCCCGGCGGGTGGATCCTGGGCGACCACCCGGCCGACATCCTTATCGTCCTGCACGACCTGCTGGCGCTGGTCGGGGGACAGCACCAGACCCACCTGTTGCAGCGAGGCTTGGGCCTGCGCGCGGTCCAGCCCGAGGAGGTTGGGCACCTCCACCTCGGCCGGCCCAGCGCCGACGTCCAGCCGGATCGTCGCCTCCGGCAGCGCCTGGCCTGCGGGGTCCATAGCCACCACGCGGTCGAGGTCCTGCGGGGTTGACTCCACCCTACGGACCTCGGTCTCGAAGCCGGCGGCGTGCAGGGTTTGCTCGGCATTCACCACCGGCTCGCCGAGCACGTTGGGCAGCGCGACCGGTTTGGGTCCGCCGGCGAAGAGGTCGGTGAACAGCAGCAGCAACAGCGCGACAAGGGCGGCGACCACGACCGTGGTGAGGACCCAGAGACCACGTCCGGACCGCCGCTCCTCCGGCGGCCCACCGCCGGGCTCCGGACGGCGCCGGTTGGGACGGATGGCCACCGTGGGACCGGCGTCGAGCATGACGGTGCGGTCCGCGTCGGTCATCACCATCGGTGCCAGCTGCCGCTGCCCGGACAGCACACGGACCAGGTCCGTGCGCATCTCGGCAGCGGACTGGTAGCGGTTGGCCGGATTCTTGCTCATCGCCTTGAGCACCACGGCGTCCATTGCCGCCGACACCTCGGGGTTCTGGTGAGATGGCGGTGTGGGGTCCTCGCGGACATGCTGGTAGGCCACCGCGACCGGGGAGTCGCCGGTGAACGGAGGATCTCCGGTGATCAGCTCGTAGAGCACGCAGCCTGCGGCATAGACATCCGACCGGGCGTCCACCATCTCCCCGCGGGCTTGCTCCGGGGACAGGTATTGGGCGGTGCCGATCACTGCGGCGGTCTGGGTCACGCCCTGCCCGTCGGCCAACGCCCTGGCGATGCCGAAGTCCATCACCTTGACCGCGCCGGCAGTCGTGATCATCACGTTGGCCGGTTTGACGTCACGATGGATGATGCCGTTGCGGTGGCTGAAGTCCAGGGCGGCGCAGATGTCTGCCATCGTCTCCATGGCGCGCTGCTCGTCCATCGGACCTTCGGTTTTGACGATGTCACGCAGCGTCCGGCCGTCGACGTACTCCATCACGATGTAGGGCAGTGGGCCGTACTCGGATGCCGTCTCGCCGGTGTCGTACACCGCAACGATCGCCGGATGGTTCAGCGCCGCGGCGTTCTGCGCCTCCCGGCGGAAGCGGTGCTGGAACTGGGGGTCGCGGGCGAGGTCGGCACGCAGCACCTTGACCGCTACATCGCGGTCGAGCCGGACGTCGCGGCCGCGGTGCACCTCGGACATGCCCCCGTAGCCGAGCGTCTCGCCCAGCTCGTAACGCTCCGACAGTAGTCGGCGAGTGGTCATTCCTCGGCCGTCCTGCTCCTCGTTCGTGGCCCCCGACTCCTCGCTGTCCGGCCCCATCATGCCTGCCGACCGGTTGTCACCCGATCGGGGTCGACCGCTCACCTGACCCTCCTACAGGTCAGCTCGAGGGTCGACCCGGGCGCAACGAAGCCTGCCAGCGGGCGGACGCTGGTCACCCGGCACCGCGATCGCCGGTCCCGGTCCACCTGCTCCCCGTCTTCGTCCACCACCCGCGGTACCAGGCCTTGGGACTTCGCGGTGATCGCCGCGTCGCTGGCTCGTTCACCCCAGTAGTCGGTCGGAACGATCAGCACCCCCGGCAGCTGTGCGTCGTCGGGGCTGATCGGCTCCGGTGGAGCCTGCTCCCCGGTCGGTATCGGCGCGACGGGCTCAGGTACTACCGGCGCAGCAGGCACCGTGCCGGCGTCGGTGGTACCTGCCTGGGACGTGGTGTCGGCCTGCAGCGCCGCGTTGACCAGGTAGCCGCCAAGCACCAGGGCGAGCACGCCGAGCAGGGCCATCGCAATTCTCGGTGCACCGCGCTGTCCGGGGTGGCGCTGCAGGTAGTGCGGCAGCAGCGCGGTCGGTGGCGGGTGGCTTGCGGTGATCCCCGCGGCCATGCCGAGGTTGTCAGTGCTCCCGGCGGTCGTTCTCACCGGTAGCGGCACCCAGTGCCCGGCTCGGACTGCGGCGACGGCAGCGGCGAACTCACCGCCGGTGCCGTAACGCTGCCGCGGATCCTTGGCCAGCGCCGTCTCGATCAGTGCGCGGACCCCAGCGGGAACATCCGGTGGCAGTGGCGGTGGCCGGTCGCGGATGTGCATCATCGCGACGGTGACCGCGCTGTCGGCCAGGAAAGGGCGCTTCCCGGCGAGGCACTCATAACCCACCACGGCCAGCGAGTAGACATCGGAAGCCGGTCCGGCATCGTCTCCGGCGGCCTGCTCCGGGGCGATGTAGTGGGCAGTGCCCATGACCATCCCGTGCCGGGTCACCGGGGCTGCGTCGACGGCCCTGGCGATGCCGAAGTCGGTGAGCTTGACCGCCCCGGTAGGAGTGATCAGGATGTTGCCCGGCTTGATGTCTCGGTGCACCAGACCACGCTCATGCGCCGCCTGCAGCGCTTCGGCGGCTTGCCCCAGGATGTCCATGGTGCGGTCGACGCCCAGCCGCGGATGCCGCATGATGAGTGCGGCCAACGGGTCTCCGGCGACCAGCTCCATCACCAGGTAGGCCCACGGATAGGCCCCCGGATAGGCAGAGTCTGGATCATCCGCCGCTTCACCGTAGTCGTGCACCGCAGCGATGCCGGGATGGTTCAGCGACGCGGTCATCCGCGCCTCGGTGTGGAAGCGGTGCCGGAACTCTGCGTCGCCGGACAGCTCTGGCTTGAGCACCTTGACGGCCACCTGACGCTCCAGCCGGGTGTCTGCAGCCTCCCAGACCTCACCCATCCCGCCGATGGCGATGCGCCGGCCCAGCCGGTAGCGCTGCGCCAGCAGTCGACCGCTGGTCAAAGTCATCCGGCCACCCTGGTGCGCCCCGGATTGCCGCTCCCCCGGGTGCGCCCCCTGCTGCGGACAGTCATCAGCGACCTCCTTGCAAGGCCGCGCCGATGACCGCTCGACCGATCGGTGCGGCCCGGGAACCACCGGTTGCCTCGAGGTCCCGATCCCCCCCGTCCTCTACCAGCACCGCGATCGCCACCTGCGGGTCGCCGGCGGGCGCGAAGGCCACGTACCAGGCGTGCGGCGGGGTGTTCTTGGGATCGGCACCGTGCTCGGCGGTGCCGGTCTTCGCAGCGATATTGACGCCGTTGATTTTACCGTCGTTGCTGTAGCTGTTCTCGGCGGCGATCATCATGTCCCGGAGCTGGGATGCAGTGGAGCGGGACATCGCCGTTTCGGCAAGCTCGGGTGCGAACCCATCGAGCACGGAGAGGTCCGGGGCCAGGATGTTGCGAACCATCTGGGGTTTCATCCGACTCCCCCCGTTGGCGATCGTCGCGGCGACCATCGCGTTCTGCAACGGGGTGAGCGCCACATCACGCTGCCCGATGCCGGACTGTTGCAAGGCGGCAACGTCGGGAATATCGCCCAGGGTGGACGGTGACACCAGGATCGGGATCGTGAGGTCCTGCTGCCCGACGCCGAGCAGTTGGGCCTGCTTGCGCAGGTCGTTCTCGCCGACGGTGGCGACCAGTTGGGCGAAGGCGGTGTTGCAGGAACGCACCAACGCCTCTTTGAGCGTAGCGGTGTCCCCCCCGCCGCAGGAGTTGTCGGCGAAGTTGCGCAGGGAGGTCGTGGTGCCCTGCAGCTGCAATGCGGGCGTCGCGGTGAGCGGGCTGTTCGGGGTGGCCTTACCGGTCTCCAGCGCGGCCGCGGTGACCACGAGCTTGAAGGTCGAGCCCGGCGGGTAGGTCGACGCGACCGCACGGTTGGTCAGCGGGAAGCCACGCTGGGCCGAGGTAGCCTCGTTCCAGGCCGCCTCCTGCTGCGCACCGTCGTGCGCGGACAGCCGGTTCGGGTCATACGACGGGGTCGACGCCATCGCGAGGATCTCGCCGGTACTGGGCTTGATCGCCACCACCGCGCCGGTGTAGCCACGCCGGGTCAGCTGCTCGTAGGCGACCCGCTGGACAACCGGGTTGACGGTGAGCTCGACGCTGGCCCCGGTCGGCGTCTGGCCGGTGACCAGGTTTGAGAGCCGCCGTACGAACAACCGGCCATCGGAACCGTTGAGCACCGAGTCCATCGCGTTCTCGATGCCGCCCGCGCCGTAGCGCAACGAGTAGTAGCCGGTGACCGGGGCGTACATCGGGCCGTCGAGGTAGGTGCGCTGGAAGCGCAGCTGGCCACCGGTCTCCACCACGCTGGCCACCGGCAGCCCGCCAGCGACGATCTTCCCGCGCTGCCTGCTGTACTCGTCGAGCAGCACCCGCCGGTTGCGCGGGTCGGTGCGGTAGGTGTCGGCGCTGACGACCTGGATGTAGGTGGCGTTGGCCAGCAACAGGACGATCATGCCCATGACGGCCAGCGCCACCCGTCGAAGCGGTGTGTTCACGGGCGCCTCACCATCTCAGTGTGCGCCTCGGCCAGCGGGGCTACCGGCTTGCGGGGCGCTGAAGGGGCCGCCGACGACCGCGCCGCATGGGAGATCCGTAACAACAGCGCCACCAGGATGTAGTTGGCCAGCAGCGAGGATCCACCGTAGGACAGGAACGGCGCCGTGAGCCCGGTCAACGGGATCAACTTGGTCACTCCGCCGACGACGATGAACACCTGCAGGCCTACTGCGAAGGACAGCCCGGCGGCAAGCAGCTTGCCGAAGGTGTCGCGGACGGTGAGCGCGGTGCGCATCCCCCGCATCGCCAACAGCAGGTAGGTGAACAGCACAGCGGCCAGCCCGACGAAGCCAAGCTCCTCGCCGATCGCGGCGGTGATGAAGTCGGTGTGCGCTGCGGGCACCAGGTCCGGACGGCCGGCGCCCAGCCCGGTCCCGAACACCCCGCCGGTACCCAGCCCGAACAGCGACTGCGCCATCTGGTAGCCGGCGCCATCATAGTCGGAGAACGGATCGAGCCAGGCGGTCACCCGGCGTTGCACGTGCGCAAACAGTATCCCCGAGACGATCGCGCCGCCGACGAAGAAGATCAGCCCGATCACCAGCCAGGCAACCCGTTCGGTGGCGATGTAGATGAGCGCCAGCACGATGCCGAAGAACAGCAGCGAGGTCCCCAGGTCCTTCTCGAGCACCAGGACACCCAGCGAGAATCCCCAGGCCATCAGCAGCGGGGCGAGGTCTCTAGCCCTGGGCAACTCCATGCCCAGCACGCTTCGGCCCGCGGTGGTGAAAAGGTCCCGCTTGGCCACCAGGAACGCGGCAACGAAGATCATCAGCAGGATCTTGGCGAACTCGCCCGGTTGGATCCCCAGCCCGCCGAACCGCAGCCAGATCTTCGCGCCGTTGACCTCGGAGACAGCGCTGGGCAGCAGGCCGGGCAGGGCCAGCAGCCCCAGCCCGACCAGCCCGCAGGTGTAGCCGTAGCGGGCCAGCATGCGGTGGTCGCGAACCAGCACCAGCACCGCCACGAACAGCCCCAGAGCTAGCGCGGTCCAGGCGATCTGATAGGGAACGTTGCCCGTCGGAACCGGATCGCCGACCGACCTGGCCGCCGTCTCGTCGGCCAGGTCGAGCCGGTGCAGGAGCACCAGTCCCAGCCCGTTGAGCAGGGCGACGCAGGGCAGGATGAGCGGGTCGGCGTAGGGCGCCAGCATTCGTACCGCGATATGGGCGGCGCCGAACAGGGCTAGGTAGGCGGCGCCGTAGTAGAGCAGTGAGCGCGATACCTCCTGCTGCTGGTTGAGCTCCACCAGCAGCAGCGCAGTGGTCACCACGATCGCGGCGAAGGCCAGCATGACCAGCTCGAGGCCGCGCTTGGTGGGCGGCGCGGATGTTGCATCCGGGTCCGCGATGGGTACTGGGGTGACCATCAGTCAGCTCACCGTCCGGCAGTCCACTCCGGGTTCCGCGGGCTGCTCCGGAATCGGCGTGCCGGTGGTCTCGGGTTCGGGATGCTGACCAGTCTGCCCGCCACCAGCCTGCACTCCGTCAGGCGGACTTGGTGCGGTCGTGGTGGTGGGCGGGGACGGCGAGGGCGGTTGCTCACGCGTCACCGCTCCGGCGCCGGCCCGCGGGCACGGTGGCAGTAGATCATTGGTGCGCAGCCGGCCGATGATCTCGCGAGCGCCTTCCAGCCCGTCGTTGCTGATCATCCCTCGGCGCACGTCAGTTCGGACGTGCGGTTGCAGGCCCTGCAGAAAGATCGTCTCGCAGCGTCGCACACCCTCCCGGCAGCTGCCCTCGGCCCGGGTGTGTAACGGCAGGCCGAAGGCCTGGCCCCGGACCCCCTGGAAGACCACCACCTCGCCGCTGCGGGTGGCTCCCACATAGTACTGACCGAGCACCAAGATCGAACCGATCCCGGTGACGGCACCGAGCAGCACGAACAGCACCACCAGGCCAATCAGCGTGCGCCGCTGCCGGCGACGGCGCAGCTCGGGGTCAGGGGCTGGGGGTTTGCTGGGCTCGATGCGTTTGGGCTCCGGGCGTGGCAGCGTGGTCGTCGCGGCCCTGGACGCCGCCGAGTCCGGCTGCGGATCCTCGACGCCGTCGCCCGCGGCCCCGCCGATGATGGGCGCGTCCTCGCCGTACTCGACGTCCACCACGTCGGCCACGATGCAGGTGATGTTGTCCGGTCCACCGCCCTTGAGGGCCAGCTCGATGAGCCGGTCGGAGCAGTCCTGCGGATCGGGGATCGTCAGCCCGTCGGCGAGGGTCTCCGTGCTGACCACCCCGGACAGCCCGTCGGAGCACAGCAGGTAGCGGTCCCCGGCGCGCGCCTCCCGGACGGTGAGCGAGGGCTCCACCTCGTGCCCGGTGAGCGCCTTGAGTAGCAGCGAGCGTTGCGGATGGTGGCTGGCCTCGTCCTCAGAGATCCGGCCCTCGTCGATCAACGACTGGACGAAGGTGTCGTCGTGGGTGATCTGGCTGAGCACACCGTCGCGCATGAGGTAGGCACGCGAGTCGCCGACATGGACCAGACCGATCTTGTTTCCGGCGAAGAGCACCGCGGTCAGCGTGGTGCCCATGCCCTCTCGTTCCGGATCCTCGCGAACCAGTTCGCTGATCGCGGCGTTACCAGCGAGGGTGGCTTCATGGAGCTGGTCCAGGAGGTCGTTGCCGGGCTCATCGTCGTCCAGCGGGGCGAATGCCGCGATGACGACCTTGGACGCCACCTCGCCTGCCGCGTGACCACCCATCCCGTCGGCCAACGCCAGCAAGCGCGGCCCCGCGTAGACCGCGTCCTGGTTGTTCTGCCGGACCAGGCCGCGGTCGCTTCGGGCTGCGTAGCGGAGGACCAGAGTCATGAGCGCAGCTCGATCACCGTCTTGCCGATACGGATCGGGACTCCAGGAGGAACCCGGGTAGGTCCGGTGACCTTAGCTCGGTCCAGATAGGTGCCGTTGGTGGAGCCCAGGTCCTCCAGGAACCAGTCCCCGCCTTGAAACCCGAGCCGGGCATGCCGGGTGGATGCGTAATCGTCATCGAGCACCAGGGTCGAGTCGTCGGCCCGCCCGATGAGGATGGGCCTGCCGTCGAGCGAGATGCGGGTACCCGCCAGCCCACCCGCGGTGACCACCAGCTGGCGGGCCGTCCGGTTGCCCTCCGTGCGGGCACCGCGGCGCGACATCGGAAGGCTGGCGCGCAGCCCGGACGCCGCGAACAGGTCGGAGCGCACGATCCGCAGCGCTGCGACGACGAACAACCAGAGCAGGAGGAGAAAACCCACTCTGGTCAGGTGCAGCACCAGCTCCGGCACGCTCTGGTCGTCTCCGCTAGGTAGTTCGGCTCAACCCTGGGTACGGAAGACGAGCGAGGAGTGTCCGACCCGGACCACGTCGCCATCGGCGAGCTGCCAGGTCTGTACCGGGGTTCCGTTGACCGTCGTGCCGTTGGTGGACCCGAGGTCAGCAAGCGTCGCTGTCCAGCCGTCCCAGTTGATCTCCAAGTGCCGTCGGGACACGCCGGTGTCCGGTAGCCGGAACTGCGCGTCCTGACCACGACCCACCACCGTGGCGCCCTCGATCAGCTGATAGTGGCGGTTCGACCCGTCATCCAGGGTCAGCGAGGCCGTCAGCTGGCGAGCGCCGGTCTGCACCGCGGGAGGCAGGTAGCCCTGGGTGGGGTAGCCCTGATCAGCACCGTAGCCCTGGTCAGCGCCGTACCCGCCCTGCTCATACCCGTACCCCGGCTGCGCGCCGCCGTACTGGCCGTAGTTCTGGTCTCCGTAGGTCCGCTGGTGGCCCTGGCCGTACCCGGAGCCGTAGCCCCCTTGGTCGTAGCCCTGCTCATAAGCCTGGCCCTGCTCATAGCCGTAGTGACGATGGTTCTGGTCGTCGTTGCGGCCCCCATAGTTCTGGTTGCCGTAGTTCTGGTTCGGCGGGTGGCCCTGGTTGTGGGGGTACTGGACCTCGTAGCCGTACGGCTGACCGGCATGCGGGTTAGCGTCGTGGCCGCCCTGGTCCTGGTCGTAGCCCCGGTGTGGGGCGTACCGACCCCGCTGGCCGTCCTCGGGGTGCTCGCCCTGTTGCTGGCTCATGGCTCGGTCTCCTGCGGTACGAGGTTGCGGTGCGTCGGGATCAACCGACGAGCTGGTGCGGAACTGTCCCGTGTGCAGCGTCGCAGACCGCTCCAGGGCCACCACCACGTCTCCGTAGACATCCCAGGCCTGTTCCCTGAGATGGCCCTGGACGCAATCTTTGAGCATCCGGATTACCCGCTGCTCGTCGCCTGCGAGCCGGTCGTGGTCGGTCGCCCCGAGTGTGACGGTATAACGGTTGGGCGCCAGCACCCGCCCCCCCGCGAGCGGACGTGCGTTGTCGTCGGCCTCACGCTGGAGCGCCTGGGCCACCTCCTGCGGCACCACGCTACCGCCGAAGACCCGGGCAAAGGCGTCGCCGACCATACCCTGCAACCGACGCTCGAACCGCTGCGCCTTGCCCATGGCGACCTCCTCTCACAGCTTCTGCCAGGGGACCTGCTGCGTCAGGCTCCCCCGATCGTATCCGGCAGGGCCAGCGGGCAGGATCCGCTACATCTCCGATACTGGAGGGTGCGTGCTAGGCTGCCGCGGTCACTCGGGCGAGTGGCGGAATGGCAGACGCGCACGGTTCAGGTCCGTGTGTCCGTAAGGACGTGGGGGTTCAACTCCCCCCTCGCCCACCATGGCAGCCTTACTCGCACTCTGGCCCGCAAGGGCAGAGGCGAGGAGGTCGCTGAGGCGCGTTGTGGCGACTTTCTCCGGCGTGTCTGCGACGTTGTGGGTGGCTGTGCGTGTCTGTGGTGTCGTGGTGCCGCTCGCGGCTCGGGTGGCGTGGACGAGGCTGGCGAAGGGTTCTGAGAGCGTCGCTGTGGTCGCGGTTGGTTGGCGGTCGGCGCTGTCGAGGTAGAGCCGGGTGAAGATCGCCTTGTTGAGCATCTTGCGGGCGTCGTCGGTGGCTGCGTCGTAGAGGTCGCGTGGTCGATCGAGGAGTTCGAGTGCCCCGAGGAGCACGGCGCGGCCGGGTTCGAGGTCGTCGATGGTGCCCTCGAGTTGGTGGGTGATGCGTTGCTTGTCTTCCCTCACTTTCTGCATTCGTGTTTTGATCTTGTCTTGTGGCCATGCGGGGTCGCCGATGAGGTCGAGGAGTCGGTCTTCCTGGCGGTCGAGTTCGGCGAGTTGTTTGCGCAGGGTGGCGCGTAGCTTGGTCGTTGTCTCTTTCGAGTCGTCTGCTGCGGATGCGGCTAGGTTTTCGAGTGTCTCGCGGTGTCGTGGTGAGATGCTGATTCGGGTGTAGTGGTTGGTGACGGCGTGTTCGACTTTGTGGAGGGGCAGCGCGGGTAGGTCGCAGTCGGCTTCTTGGACTCCGCGGCAGATGTAGTAGAAGTAAACTTGGCCGGTTTTGCTGGTGCTGGGTCTCAAGATGAGACGGCGGCGGCATCGGGCGCACCAGACGGCGCCTTTGAGGTAGTGGTCGTGGACGCGTTGGCGGGTTCCGGCGTTCCGGTCGGTGTAGAGCACTTTCTGTACTTTGTCGAAGAGTTCGGCGGTGATGAGCGGTTCGTGTCGGCCGGGATATTCGATGCCGTCGTAGGTGATGTAGCCGAGGTAGTACCTGTCGCGCAGCATGGCGCCGATGGTGTGAATCGAGATCGGTCCTGGGCCGTAGCGCCGGTTGCCCTTGGTGCGCAAGCCGGCATCTGTGAGAGTGTCGCGCAGCTCGCGGAATCCATAGTTCCCGGTCGCGTAGAGCTCGAAGGCCATCTTCACGAACGGGGCGCGTTCGGGGTCGATGTCGATGGTGCGGACTTCGCGACCTTCGTAGTTGATGCGGACGTTCTGGTAACCGATCTTCGCTATGCCGAGCGTGCCGCCGTTTTTGGCTTTCTGGCCCATCTTGTATTTGATGTCTTCGCCGGATACCAGGACTTGGTATTCGTTGAAGACGGCGATCATGCCGTGCATGGCGCGTCCGGCGGGGCTGGCGTCGAGATTTTTCTCGGTGGTGGAGATGAGTGTCACGCCGAGCTTGTCGAGTGTCATCATCATGATCGCGTCGTCGTACCTGTTGCGGGCGAGGCGGGACAGGGCGTAGACGATGACGTAGCGCACGTTCGGGTTGGCCTTGAGGTAGGCGATCATTTCTCGGAAGGCGTCGCGGTGCTCGATCGACTTCCCGGACTTGCCGGGGTCGGTGAACTCGTTGACGAGGACGGCGCCGAGTTCCTTCGCGCGGGTGGTGATGGCCTCACGTTGGGCGGGTAGGGAGATGCCTTCGGGGTTGAAGTCGGTCTCGACCTGCCCGAGTGACGAGACGCGGAGGTAGCTGATGGCATCGGGCCGGATAGCCGGTGACTGCTGTGTCACGCTGCGGTTCTCCCTTCCCTTGGCCTCGTAGAAGAGGACGTGGTTCTGAACATGGCTTGCCTGTGCATATCATAGCGGTCTCGGTGTCTGGTCTGGCTGGTGTGACGGTCGTGCGTGGTCGGTGTCGAGGTGGCGGCCGATGATGACCAGGGCTTGCGCGATGAGGTCTAGGTTCGGGTTGGGCTTGGGGTCTCCGGTGACGGTGATCCGGTGGTGTTGTCCTTTCGGTCGGGATGGTGTGGCGGCGTGGCGTCGCCGCCGCTGTCGGGTGATCGCTGGTTCCTCCTTCCGTGCGGGGATAGGTAGTGGTTCGTCCGCGTGGACGTCCACGCCTCGCGCGCGCCTGCGCGCGTAGGGCGTCCACGCGCTGTGGACGTCCACGCGGACGATCGCTCACGTCATCTCGTCGTCGCAGTCGTCGTCGGTGTCGCTGGCGGCGACCCAGCGTCCCCGGCTGACTTGTACGGCGCGCCCGGTGCTGGCGTGCTCATGGAGCCGGGCGTAGACCCAGCTGCGGCTCATCCCGGTTGCGGCCATGAGTTCGCGGACGGTCAGGCCGTGATCCGGTGCCCGCCGTAGCGCTATCCACAGTGCGAGGTTGGGGTCGTCGCTGGGTGCCGGGCGATCAGCCGCCTGCCCGTCGGCGGCCGTTCGTGGTGGGCCAACGATCGGCAGTGCCGGCTGTGCGGCGGTGTGGTCGTCGGCGGCTTTCTGGGACAGCGGGTCGAGCAGTGGCCGGTTGGGTTGGTGTCGTGTGGCGATGGCGGATACGTCGTCGTCGGTGAGTAGGTATGCGCGGGCGCGTTGTGGGTTGGGGTGTTCGGGGGTGGAGAGGAGGAATTTGCCGGGGGCGTCGAGGGTGTGGGCGTGCCAGCCGGCGGTGAGCATTCCTTGTCCGAGGATGAGGTCGACGTCGCGGCGTTCCCGGACGCGCAGGCAGATCCGGATGTCCATCTGGGAGCGCACAGCGCCGGAGCCCATGGCTTTCTGGGTGGGGCGTTGGGTGGCGGCGAGCAGGGTGACGGCGACGGCTCGGCCTCGTCGAGCGACGGAGTCGGCGTGGGTGACGGCGACCTGGGATTGTTCGGCCAGTTCGGCGTACTCGTCGATCACGATCACCACAGCGGGAGTGGTGGGAGTGGGTCTCCAGAGCCGGGAACCGTCGGCGGTGAGCCGATGGGCGCGGGCGTCGAGGACGGCGACGGCGTCGGCGAGCAGGTCGGCGGCCTCGCCGGGTGTGGTGGCGAGTCGGGCCAGGCAGGACGCCCACGGGCCGAACTCCATGCCGCCCTTGAGGTCGATACCCCACAGCACGACGTCGCAGCAGGCGGTCAGGGTGGCGAGGATGACGTTGAGGACACCGCTTTTGCCGGCGCCTGCCACCCCGCCGAGCAGGCCGTGTCGGTGGGTCAGGGCCAGTGTGACCGGTCGGGCGTCCTCGAACAGGCCCAGCGGCACCGGGCGAGTGATGCTGGCGGCCGAGGGGCTGTGCTGGTCGGTCGGGTAGGGGATGGCCTGGGCGTGCGGGTCGGCGTCGAGTACGCGGATCAGGGCGTGGTCTGCGCGGGCGGGATCGGGCTCGACCCGCACGGCGCCGGGACGGGCGCCGAGCCCGGATTCCAGTGCGGGAACCCGAGTGGCGAGGTCGCTGGCGGTCTGCCCGCGCCGTAGGCCGATCCGGGCTCGCCAGCCCCATAGGTCGACCATGGCAGACATGACCCGGGCGCCGGGCAGTCCGACGGCGTCGGCGATGTCGGGCCAGGCCGCAAGCGTTCGCTCGACGCGGACTTTGGCTCGGCGGCGCCGATGTGCCCACCAGGGCACCCCGCCGACGATCGTGCCGACGACCAGCAGAAAGGGCAGTAACAGCGCGCCGGGTCCGTAGACGGTGGCCACCGTCAGCCACAGCCCGGCCGCGATGGTGACGGTGATGGCGTAACCGCGTTCGATCCGGCGCAGGTCCGGGGCGATTTCCGGTCGCGACAGTCCGGCCGCCATGACTGCGGTGAGCACAGCGACCACGGGTGCGGTGTGGGGGTAGTGGCCGTGCAGCACCGTGGCGGTGAGGGCAAGCGCGCCGGCCAGGGCTGGTGGGGCCAGTTCGGAGCGGCAGCGGTAGACGCAGCGGGCCAGTGCCGCGACGAACTCTCCGGGGTAGCGGTCGTCGGCGAGCAGCAGCAGCGGTTCGCGGCGGGCGTCGCCCCGGCGTAGTCGGCGCCGGGCACCTCGGGTGCGCCGGTTCACCGCTGGTCCCAGTCGCCGGCTGAGTCGTTGGTCGAGTCGAGCCACGCGGAGATCCCGTCGTTGTCGAGGATCGGTGAGCCCGCCTCGGCCGGGGGGAGCTGACCATGCGCGGCGAGTTCATCGACGAGGTAGGCCAGCGGGGCGGCTTCGCCGTCGCGGGCGGCGGTAAGCGTGGCGCGAGCGGCCGCGAGCAGATTGGCGTAGCGCATCCGCAGCGAGGCCAGCGCACCACGCAGCCGGGCGTTCTCGAACACGGCGTCGTTCGTGGTGTCGGGTGTCATCGGTGAGTCTGGGTCTCCTTCCGTTGGGGGACAGGGCAATCGGCTGTGACGGTTCTGGAGGTATGGGGCGAGCAGCCCAGGTTTGCGGCTCGCCGGTTCATCCGGGTTTGTGCTGGTCAGAGCTCGACTCCGGCAAGGAATCGGGCGAGGGCGCGGAAGCCGGTCTGGATGTAGGGAGCCAGCGGGGTAGCGGCGAGGAAAAAGCCGAACAGGACGCAGAGCAGGGCATGCCAGCCACGCAGACCGGCGAAGCGGACCAGGAACCAGACCAGCACGCCCAACAGCAGGACCAGGGAGACGGACAGGATCAATAGAGGATCTCTTTTCGGTCGTGGACAGACAACGGTGATTGGCACGAGAACCTGCGGGAGGGGGTCAGCGACCGGGACGGCGGCCTTGCGGACGGTGTGAGCCCCGACCCGTCGGCCGGGAGGAGGACCGACGCCGGACGGTGCGGCGTTCCCGGTTGACCTGCCGGCGCTGCCAGGTGGCGCGCGCCCGGCATTTGAGGCACAGTCCGTTGCCCTCGGCGAGCGCACCGCATGGGCAAGGACTGTCGCTGCGGTCGGCCTCGGGGTGGCTGTCGGCGCTGGTCATGGTGATGGGGAACTCCTTTCGGTCGGTGCTGGTCACGGTGGTGTTGCTGTCTGAGTGGTGGGCGGGATGCGGTGTCGTGGGCATGCCCGAGAGGTTCCAACAGAGCGTGATGACGCGGTCACCACGCGGTGGGACCCGGCACAGACGTCCCCCGTACGGTGAGTTCCGTCCCAGGACGTCCCTGGGACGCCGTCGGGACGACTACCGGCCCGTGGCTGACCGGACCCGGGCACGGTGGGATGGCGAACGAGAGGCTGCGGGCGGCGCTGCTGCAACGCGGGGTGACCCCGACTGAGTTGGCTGAGTCGGTGGGCGTGGACCCGAAGACGATCGAGCGGTGGATCGGGGGCCGGGTTCCCTACCGGCGCCACCGCTACCGGGTGGCGAGTCGGCTCGGGATCGATGAGGCGTATCTGTGGCCGGGCGCTCTGGCCGCCGAGCAGGTCGCGTCGGCGTCAGAAAGCGAGGTCCTGGTCTGCTACCCGCATCGCTGGGCGGTGCCCCGGGAGGTCTGGGGACGACTGTTCGACTCGGCCGAGGACCAGATCGGCGTCCTGGTCTACAGCGGGATGTTCCTGGCTGATGACCCGGGACTGCTGGCCCTGTTCCGGGCCAAGGCCGCCCACGGGGTGCGGGTTCGTATCCTGCTGGGTGACCCGGATGCCGCCGAGGTGGCCGCTCGCGGTGAGCTGGAGGGGATCGGGGACGCGATGGCATCGAAGATCCGCAACGTGCTCGTGCTGTACCGGCCGCTGTCTGGGGTGGACGGGGTGGAGATCCGGTTGCACTCGACGGTGCTCTACAACTCGATCTTCCGGGCGGATGGGGAGCTGCTGGTCAACTCCCACGTGTACGGCTTTCCGGCCTCGCAGGCGCCGGTGATGCATCTGCGTCAGGTGGCCGGCGGCACGATGGTCACCACCTACATCGAGAGCTTCGACCGGGTCTGGTCCGAGGCCGTGGCGCTCACCTAGCGGACACCACAGCACGACGACGGGAAGGGGTGGCCGGGGCGTGGCGCGCATCGACTACTACGACGATCCGGACGCTCCGCGCGCGACCAGTCTTGTCCCGTCGGCCAACGTGGTCGTCGTCAACGATGACGGGGATCTGTTGATGATCCACCGGACCGATAACGACAACTGGGCGTTGCCGGGTGGGGCGATGGACCTGGGCGAGTCGCTGATCGAGACCGCCGTGCGAGAGACCAAAGAAGAGACCGGCATTGACTGTCGCGTGACGGGCCTGGTCGGGATCTACACCGACCCCCAGCACGTCATCCGCTACACCAGCGACGATGAGGTGCGCCAGGAGTTCTCGGTCGTGTTCGTCGCCCAGCCGACCGGCGGGCAGCCGACCCCGAGCAGCGAGACCCGGGAAGTCGTCTGGGTCGGCCGGTCGGTGGTCGGGGACCTGCGGATGGATCGGTCGATGAGGCTGCGGGTCGAGCACTTCCTCGAGGGCAGGCCCACGCCCTACCTCGGCTGAGCGTGCCCGTGCCCAACGAATGGATTCCCGTCACCGTGGACGCCCTGGCGGCGGTGGGCACCGTGGGCGCTTTCGCGATCGGGTTCGTGCTGCTGCGTCAGGAACATCGCCGCGAAGAGGCCCGCGAGGACGAGCAACGGCGCCTACAGGCGATCAAGGTCAGTGCCTGGGTGGAAGCACACGCCACCGCGCACGGCGGTCGCGAGTTGCTGTTTCACGTGCACAACGCCAGCGAGATGCCCATCTACGAGGTTTCCCTGCCCATGCCCGACGATGAGGGTGCCCACGAAGCCGAGTTCATCGGCCTCGTCCCACCAGGCCAGACCGTGCAGCGCCCGGCGCCACGGCAATGGCTCACGACCTACTACTCACCCGA
The DNA here is from genome assembly GCA_050699975.1 of Pseudonocardiaceae bacterium. Lineage (GTDB taxonomy): Bacteria > Actinomycetota > Actinomycetes > Mycobacteriales > Pseudonocardiaceae. The sequence continues at coordinate 36,718 of JBOHGH010000019.1, forward strand.
GCCGGTCGAGATCGAGTTCTTGGACAGCAGCGGATGCCAATGGACCCGCGACGAGCAAGGCGTCCTCACCCCGGCCACAGATACCGATCACTCAACGACGTTGTCCTCGGGCTCGCGGTGGTTCAGACCCCTTCGAGGGCGGCGGTAACCGCGGCCGTCTGCTGGCGCAGGATCGGGCTGGCTTGCGCGATGGCGCGATGCACGACGTCATCGGGGTCATACCGGCTCAGGATCTCGGCGATCCGCTGGTCAACCTGGAGCAGTGTCCCGTCGGGGCCGGTGGTCATGTCGCAGTAGGTCAGCGCCGCGACCAGAAACGGGTCAACGTCACCCCGGGGGAACTCCGCGGCGAGGACGTCACCGAGCCCGCGCGCGTGGGCCTCGATCTCCGCGCAGGTGTGGTGCGCGACCAAGATCCACAATGTCGGGTCACCGAACTTCGTGTCGCGCAGGTACCGGGCGCCGTCCAGCGGATGGAACCCGGTCACGGCCAGTGGGCTGGCGTAACCGATGTCGTGCAACCATGCGGCGGCCTCGAGGACATCAGCGTGCGCAGGCACAAGCCGGCCCAGCGCCACGGCTTGACCGGCGACCCCCCGCGAGTGCGCCCACCGCACCGGCAGCTCCCGCTCGAGCAGCGATCGGGCCAGGTCACGCGCCCCTACGGCGATCTCCACCAGACGAGCGTAACCAGCGCGGGACGGCTAGCCCAAGGGACGACGTCCCTTAACGTCCACAAAACGTCCTTTTCCATGCACTGCCGTCACCAGACCGGTAGCCTCCAACAACGCCAAACCCTGCCGAGCTGTGCCCCGCGACACCCCGTACCGGCGCATCAGCTCAGCCTCCGACGGCACCCGCTGACCCGTCGCCAGCTCACCGGAGGCGATCTGCCGCCGCAGATCATCGGCGATCCGCCGGTAGCCCGCAGCGGCCGTGGTGCCCGTGGGATCACTGACGACCCGCCCGCGACCGGGCAACGCCACGATCAGCCCATCGCGTTCCAACTCGGCCAACGCCCGACGCACCGTGTTGCGCACCACGCCGAACTCGGCCGCCAGCGAGGTCTCTGACGGCACCGCAGAGCCCGGCGCGACGTTGGCGAACCGTTCTCGCAGCTTGTCGGCGATGCGCGCGTACGTACCCCAGGGAGTCGACCGCACCCGCACAGGATCTCAGCAGCCTGTCCACCACGGTCACCACCACCAGGGACGACTAGGGACGTCTCATGTTAGCGTGCGCCGCAGGGACACGGGAGGTCAGGATGCCGGAGGGTCGCTCGATCGGTGAACCGCTGCGCCGCGCCCTGGCCGGTGCCCGACTCCGCGACATCGACATCGCCAAGACACTCGGGGTCGATCCCAAGACCGTCCAGCGCTGGCTGGGTGGCCGGCTACCCCAACCCCGCCACCGATGGGGGCTGGCCGACCTGTTGAGCCTGCACGAATACGACCTGTGGCCCCACCTCGCCGGGGTGCCCTCGATCGGCGCTGAGGTCTATGCCACCTACCCGCACCGGGGCTCGGTTCCGCGCGACGTGTGGCGCCAGCTCTACGCCGGCGCGGAGCACGAGATCGGCATCCTCGTCTACAGCGGCCTGTTCCTCGCCGAAGACGTCGAGATGATCCGCTTACTCGGCGACAAAGCCCGAGCCGGAGTCGCGGTCCGTATCATCCTCGGCGACCCCGACAGCCCGCATGTCAGCCAACGCGGTGATGAGGAAGGCATCCATGACGCGATGGCCGCGAAGATCCGCAACGCCATCGTGCTCTACCGGCCGCTGGTCACCTCCGGCGTCCAGATCCGCCTACACCCCACAGTGCTCTACAACTCCATCTACCGCGCCGACGGTGAGATGCTCATCAACCAGCACGTCTACGGTATTGCTGCTGCGTACGCGCCCGTCCTGCACCTACGCCGCCAAGGCGACGACGACGCGTTCGGCACCTATGTCGCCAGTTTCGAGCGTGTCTGGTCCTCAGCCCGGCCGCTGACCGAACCCCTGATCGGTCGAGAGTGACCCCGGGGACGATCACAGACGATGTGCCGGCCCGGAGTCTTGAGTCTGGTAGATCTGGTCATTGGGTAGCAGAACCGTCGCTCGTGATCGCCCGGACAACCGCCTTGGGCTCACGGAATGCACTCCCATTGCGTGCAGCCGCCACCTTCCAGGCCTCGTCCCGCGCCAGCCCAAGCATCGACATCACCTCATCAACCTTCCCCGGCTCCATGATCGCTTCCCACGTCAACAATGGTGATAGCGACAGCCACACTTTGTCTCGCACCACCGTCACGACCACGGTCGCATCGACTCCTTGCATGCCCTTGACACGAACCCTGCGGGGCACTCCCATGATGGGGTCTTGAGCCGGTCGCGGTGCCTCAGTGGACATGGCGTGCCTCCACCATCATCGGGGGGTTGGTTGGTGACCGGCTGGCCGCCGGGAGCCGAGCGTCGGGGGCCGCTCACTCAAACCGACAGCCAGCCGGCCGATCTCGGGCCTAGCGGATACGTGCACCAGGAATGCGCACCCGACTCCACTGCAATCACCTGTCCATTCCTTCGTCGCACCAGGCCACTCTTGGAAGGCACCGGGTCAAGCGGGCTCTATCGCCAGTACCCGCCCGGCGCCGAGGTAGAGCCTCCCCCGGGACCGTAAGACGTGAACACCTCCGCCGTGTGCCGGTTCCATGACGTTGTTGACGTCCCTGATCCGTCCCACTCTGCGGGTGCCGTGGGCGTGCAGCAAAACCAAGATGATCACCATCGTCTACCTCACCGCAGCCAAGCTCCAGCTGCCCACCCTCACCAGACCAACACCCGCATACATGTCCTCACGCTGAGTAATCCCCTGAAAACAGCGAAGAGCCCACGTATCCTCAGTGCAGTCGGGCTGAAGGGGGCGCGCCGGTCATGGCAGATAGTTATAGGCAGTGGGAGCGCGAGCAGCAGCGGCTAGCTCGTGAGGCTGAACGTGAGCGGCGCGATGAAGAGCGAGCCCGGGACACGGCCGAGAAGGAGCGACAGCGTCAGTACGTCGCAGAGCAGAAGGCCACGGCCGAGCAGAAGACAGCTCAGCTAGCTCGGACTATTGAGGAACTGGAGGGTATCCTGCTGGCTGGACTTGGGCGGCCGGGGCGGCTCGACGTAACGTCCATGTACCGCAAACCTCGTATTCCTGGGCTGAAGCTCGGTGCCTTGGAAGTTCCTATTCCTGAACCGGAATTTGTGGGGCCACCTGAACCGGGCATGGTCTCTAGATTATTTGGTGGCCAAGGACGTTACCAACGAGACTTAGAGGAAGCTCGGCAGCGGTATCAGGACGAGTTGGCGGCTGCGCAACGGGCGGAGCGTGATCGTCAGCGCCAAGTTGCAGCTAAGCTGTATGAGCATGAAGCTGTCGTCCAGCGTGTTCATGAAGAGGCTCAGCGATGCAACGAAGGCCTGGTAGGTCTTGAGCGTGGTGTGGCCGCACGAGATAAGGCAAGTGTTGAGCAGTACCTTCAGTTAGTGCTCAGCGCAGTACCGCTGCCGAGTGAGTTTCCTCGTCAGGCTGAAGTTACATTTAATCCCACAGCAAAACAGGCGGTAGTGCGGTTTGAGTTGCCACCACGTGACGTCGTTCCGACCGTACGATCATATCAATACGTGCAGAGGTCTGACAAGGAACGTACGTTCAATCGGCCAGTTAAGGAAGTGGCAACGCAGTATCGAAATGTTGTGAGTCAAGTGGCGTTGCTGTGTATACGAAACCTACTCCAGTCTGACGATAAGCTGGACAGGCTGGGCTTTAATGGTCACGTACATGCCGTCAATCCGGCAACTGGTGTCCGGGAGTTCCCATGTGTGGTCAGTGTGGACGTGGAGCGAAAATTATTCTTGCCGGACGAAAACTTGCAGAAAGTGACTCCCGATTTATGCCTCCAGAATCTCGGTGCTATTATTTCGCATCATCCGTATGAGCTTCAGGCTATTGAGCCGATCCTTGACTTCGACCTCAGCAAGTTCTCGTTCGTAGAAGGTTTGGATGCGGTCGCCACGCTCGATGCACGACCGAATTTGCTCGATATGAGCCCAGGAAATTTTGAGCACCTGGTTCGCCAAATTTTTGTAGCGCAAGGTGCTGAGGGATGGACGACCACGGAAAGCAACGATGACGGCGTTGATGCAGTTATCGCAAAACGTACGGCGCTGATGGGTGGCCTTAGCGTAGTCCAAGCTAAGAAATATAAGCCCAGTAGGGCGTTAGGTCCGAATCACATCCGCGAGCTTGCTGGTACTATGGAGGAGAAGAAAGCCGGCTGGGGAATTCTTGTTACTACGTCCCGTTTCACGGCAGGTTGCGACAAGAAGGCTCGCGAGCATGGGCGCATGGAACTAATTGACGGTCAACGCCTCCGGTGGCTCATTAAGGAGCATCTTGGCAAAGACGTGTTGATTGGTCCGCCCTCTTAGGAGAACCGGATCCAAATCTTAATACCCGGCGGTCTCAGTCGTCGTCGCGGCCCTCGTCTGGCCTGACCTCCGCGGCTTCATGGTGTCCGAGTTCGATCAGCCTGGTCCGCAGCCGCTGGAAGTTCTCGTCTACCGGCCCCTGGATGACGGTCCGGAGCGTTTCGATGGCCGTGCGGGCGACATAGTCCCGCTCCCACGGCTCGCCCTGGCCGAGCAGAAGCAGCAATATCCTGGTGCTGTTCCCAGACGCGTGTGCGATTTTGCAGCGATCGGCCACTTCGATCGGTAGATCGATGGTCCCTCCTGTGAGTTCCAGCGTCTGGATTGTGAGTTGCGACCAGACCGCGTCTGACAGCCCTGTCACGAACGCCCACCGGCCCGACGATCGCAGGGCGTCGGCAGGAACGACACGGCGGTCAGCTTCGACCAAGGCTCGCCAGAACTCGACGGCGATCGTCAAGTGAGGATTGTCCGCCTCGCTAGACTGCAACAGGAAGGCCATTTCTTTGGCGGCGGATGCCAGCGCGGCGGTGTCGCCACGAAGACCATCGATGATCGCATCAAGGGCATAGCCGTCTTCCTCGTTCAGTGCGCCGATCAGTAGCCAGGCAACCGCGTGGTTCACTCGCCTTCGGGCAGCGGCGATAAGCTCATCGCGGAAGTGACGGTAGAACCATCGTGTCGGCCGGGCGTACTTAAGGGTTAGGTCGAACGTCTCCCTACCGAGCTCGTTGTCGCTGAACAGGGTTGTCGCGTTCTTTTCGAGCCAGGATGGTGCCACAGCTTCGAGGAACACTCGACGTTCCGCGAGGATGGCCCGGTATTCCATGCCGATCCGGCCGGGTATCCGGACGACGTCGTTGAGAACCTGCGTGAAGTCGGGTCGGATCGCCCCGTTGTTGCGGAGTTCCCAGCCGGCGAGTGCGAGCATGGCTTGGAGCGCTCGACCTTTGGGGTTGTTGATCGCGCGGGCGAGGGCGTCGTGTCCGTCGAACGGACGGTCGCTGTCGTCGGTGTTCGGGATACGGTCGACGAGGTCGAGCGCCCATGTCCAGGCCATGTCGAGGTGTCCGGCCAGGTTCGCGTCGTTGTTAGCGAGGGCTGCGGCCAGGTCCACGGCCGCGGTGTCAACGTTGTGCCAGCTCGGCTCGAAGTCGAAGTCATCACGCCCGAGGATGGTTGGTTCCCACCGGGCGGTTCGCGCCAGTTCCGCCGCGTCGAGGACCATCGATGCGCGCGGCGCCGTCGCGGCGGCTTTGTCGGTGAGGGCACGGAGGTAGTGGAGTACGTAGACCGGTTCGCGCAGGGCGGTCACGACCGCCGTGGGGTCAGTCGACCACCCGTCGGGGTCCTCTTTGACGACGGCTTCGAGCGTTCGGGCGAGTTCCCGCGCTCCGATCAGGTTCCGGTCGCTGGTTGCGTCGGGACGCCAACTCGCGACCAGCTCGGCGGCTTGGAGCACTGGGAGTCCGGCCAACTCGTTCTCGCTGTGCGCTGACTGGCCGGTGAGCATTTGCGGAAGTTCGAGTCTGTGGTCGAGGGCTTCCGGATTGGGTGGTCCATAGCGGGCGGTGATCTGGGCAATTGGTTCGTGCCACAGCGCATGTACGTCTTCCGGGAGGACCAGAGACCAGCGCCATGCTCGTGCCCAGTCCTCCGGTGGTCTGGCTCTGGGATCCGACGGTGCCGCGGAGGGCGTTCCCAGTGCTTCGGCCCAGGAGCCGAGCATTCCGGATTCCGGTTCGGTGGACAGCACGTTGGCGACTAGGTCTCGGTCGTCTCCGGTCGCGGTCGAGGAGGACAGGCGCAGTTTGATGTGGTTGATTTTGTCCTGGAGGGGGACGTCGTCTGCTTCTGCCAGGATGCGGCAGGTGACGCGTTCGCCGATTTCCCCAGGGATCTCGTCCGTCCAGGCGAGCAGCTCGGAAGTCGCTACGCCCAGTTCACGGGAACGCGACAGTAGCCGAACGAGATGATGCGTGACTATGACGACGTAGTGGCGTTCGTCGCCCAACTCGGCCGTCAGCCTGGCGATGTCGAGGGCGATGAACCTCATGTCGGGATCGCGCACTACTCGGCGTACTTTCTCTGCCAGCATTCGCGTTCGTTCAACAACGTTGCCCGCGTTGAGTCCGGCTTCGAGCTGGTCGAGCACCGCGCCGACGTAGTAGTGGTCGCCATCGAGCGGCTTGCCGCTCAGCACTGCGTCGGCTATCTGCTTGACGACCGGGTCAGCCGGATCGGCCCTCTTAACGACACCCAATCCGAGTGCACGGACAGCCTGATTGTCGGGATGGTGCGCGGTAACCCCAGCGACGACCGGATGACCGGCGGCGCCCAGCTGCGAGGCCACACGGAGCAGTTCGAACCTGGCGCCTACGTGCTGCTGCTCGCGCGGCAGTCCCCTGGAGTCGGCAAGCATGCGCTCAAGCAGCCCCGCAACCTCAGCCGGCGAGGTCCGCCCAAGTCCGTCCAACAGACCCGCCGCCGGCCAGAGCACAGTGGGCTGCGGCAACTGCATGATCCTAGACTCGTAGAGCGGCATGAGCCACGCCGGATCGGCAAGCCGTCCGAAGAACAGCTTCAGGTGGTGCTGATTCGTCGCAAGCTCACGCAGCCGGTCGACCTGCTCTTGGCCCCGCCATGGCTCAATGGCCAGTTCACCGAGGGCGTGAATCAGCGCGTCCGGTGGTGTGAACATCCGGATGAACCAGCCCACTGCCCGGTCGTACAGAGCCGTCACGGCGTCTAGCGCAAACTCGGAGTGCAAGGCCGTGTTCGCATCTTTTCGCAGCCTGGTGTACTCGCCGATGGGGTCAAGGTCACCCGGAAGCGGATCAACTCCGGTCTTGGCACGGAGGTAGTCGAGCAGCCGGGCGGCGTGATACGAGCTCCGGTCCCGGTTCTCCGCCACCCGCTGCAACGCGTCTTCCACTGCCTGCAACGAAGCGGCCCTGTCTGCACCGGGCTGATTCGCCTCCGACTGGTAACGATCCCAAGCCTCAAGAATCGCGGGAAGGCCGCCACTGACGGGAGAACGGCCAGCGACCACCGCGTCCAGCGCCTCACGAAGGTTGTACCCGGCGCTCTCAGCCAGACGCAGTCCACGATCGTCATCCACCGCCTGCTTGATCAGCACCGCGGCAGTTCGAAGACAACCGATCACCTTCTCACCGCGAGTCGGCAGCTCACCGACGATTCGCTCAACAACCTCGGGCGGCAACTCGGGCAAGAGCTGGTCGTCCGGCTCATCGGTTGTCACAGCTTCAGTGTGAACGGACACCACTTGGGGTCAGCGGACGACCCGCCTGAGTGGGTAAAGTCCGGAGGTCCGGCGGGCACTGGGGATGTGCTAGGAGGTGCTTGACACTCGTGAGACTTCAAGCCGTGGGCAGCGGCGAGGGAGGCAGTAGTGGCGCCGGTGGACGGTGATCAGGTCGGCGATGTCGCGGTCATCGAGGTGGTCGCGCAGACTCCACGGACGCTTCGCCCTCGGTTTCGGAACACACACAGCGGCTAGTGAGCGCTACGGTGTGGCAAATCCGCAGGTCAGCGGCTTGCGTGGAGTGCGAGTAAGCGGCAAGTACCTCCACCACCTCCGAGGCGCTCGCCCGCACGATGGCTGATGTACCGACGACCTTGACTGCAGCGGCACGAGCGCGTGCACTCGAGGGTGTGAACGACGGTCCTCACCCCGCGTCGAACGGCGGGCTGCCGTTGGTCTGCACACTGCGCCCGGACGACGGGTCGGCGCGACTGCGCCGCTGGCAGCGCCTGCACGAAACCGCAGCCCCATCCGTTCATCTCGTTGACGGCGAGCTGGAGGTCCGCTACCAGCCCGGTCATGGTGTGCGGGATGAGCTGCGGAGCCTGGCTGCCGCCGAGCAGGTGTGCTGCTCGTTCGTCCGGTGGGCCGTGACTGAGGATGCCGGCCACCTGGTCCTTCGCGTCACCGCACCACCGGAGACACCCCACGCGGTCGAGCCCATCGCGATCATGTTCGGAGCCACCACGGCGAACCGGACATGGTCTCAGTAGTCGATCCCCTCGCGGGTTTCGCTTCCGAGAAGGCGATCATGAGCTGTCCGACAGTGCTGCAATGAGTTCGGTAACTCTGCGGCGAGAGGACTCACGAGGAGCACGGCAACCAAGTGGCGGGAACGCAGCTACGACTTCGTGCCCCGGGTCGGGCTGGCCGTGCTGCGGGCGATCGTCGTCGAGGACTCCGATGGGATCGCGGGCCGGCTCGACGAGGCCATGCAGCAGTCGGTGGACGCCTACCGTGACCCATGGCAGGAACACCGGCAACCGGTGACCGAGGGCCAGTTCCGCGCCTACGAGCAGGTGGCCGTGTTCCGGGCGCGCGGTGGCGGCCTCATCGACGGCGTGCAGGTGGTCTGCCCGCTGCACAACCACGCGTTTCGGCTGGCCGATGGGTACTGCACCACCGGTCAAGGGTCGGTCCAGACCTACCAGGTGGCCGTGGAGGACGGCGACGTCGTGCTACGACTCTGAGGCAGACTTTAAGGCGAAGAGGCTGTGACAACATCGGAGGCAAAGTGGCTGTAACAACCATCGCCTAGCGTCACGTTCATGGGCGACTTCGCGACCTCGCGGATCGGCGTCGAGGAGGAGTTCCACCTCGTCGACCTGCGGACCAGAAGAGCGGTGCCAGCGGTCGATGCCCTGCTCGCCCAGTTGGACTGCGACTCCTTCGCACCGGAGCTGCAGCGCTCCCTGGTCGAGGCCAATACGGTGCCCTGCGAGAGCCTCGACGAGGTGCGCGCCGAACTGTCCCGGCTGCGCCGCCGGTTGAATGAGGTCGCCGAGCCGCTCAGACTAGGAGTAGTGGCAGCCGGCACGGTTCCGCTGGTCAACCTGCTCGGCTCTCACATCTCGGCCGGCGCCCGTTACGAGCGGATGCAGCATGATTACCAGCTGCTGGTCCACGAGCAGCACATCTGCGGCGTTCAGGTGCACGTCGACGTGCCCGATCGGGACGTCGCGGTCGCGGTCGTGCAGCACGTGGCAATGCACCTACCGACCTTCCTCGCGTTGTCGGCCAGCTCGCCGTACTGGCGGGGGGTCGATAGTGGTTACGCCAGCTACCGCTGCATGGTCTGGCAGCGCTGGCCCACCGCCGGGCCGCCAGGGCCGATGCGTACCGCCGCCGACTACGACGCCGTGGTGGCTGACCTGGTCGCCTCGGGAACGATCAGCGACCCCGGCATGGTCTATTTCGACATCCGCCCGTCGGCGCACCTGCCCACCGTTGAACTGCGGATCTGCGATGCCTGCCCCGCGGTGGACGACGTCGTGCTTATCGCCGGTCTGTTCCGGGCGCTGGTGCAGCGCGCCCGCGGGTGGGTCGAGGAGGGAAAACCGTTCCCCCCGACCCGCCACGAACTGCTGCGGGCGGCAACCTGGCGGGCGGCTCGGTCCGGGCTGGAGGGCGACCTCGTCGACCTTGCCAACCCGTCCGGGCCGACCCTGGTGCCGCCCCCGCTGCTCGTCGAACGGCTGGTCAGCGAGTTGCGGCCGCAGCTGGAGGCATCCGGCGACTGGAAGCAGGTGCTCGAGCTGTCGAAGCGGGCTCTTGCCGCGGGCAGCTCCACGGCCCGCCAGCGCCGGATGTTCGGCCGGCGCGGCGAGCTCACCGACGTGGTGGACGGCCTGCTCGCGCAGACCCGCGGCGAGTCGCTGCACCGCGATCCGCCGACCACGGTGCCGACGACGCCTGCCCTGCTCGACAGCTACCACGGTGCCGGCGATCACCGTGCCGGCTACGACGAGGCGGTGGCGGCCGACGGTCGAGTCCTGCCGCACTATGGCTGGATGTTCCGGGCGCTCGACCGGCTGGGAGCCCGCGGCATGACGGCGGCGGTCTCCGCGCTGCGAACCGAGCAGCGGGCGCGGGGTGTGACGTTCCAGGTGGCCGACGACGAGCCGGACCGGCTGTTCCCGCTGGACCTGGTGCCGCGCATCGTCACAGCCGAGGAGTGGGCGACGCTGACGCCAGGGCTGATCCAGCGGGTGCGCGCGCTGGAGGCATTCCTGCACGACGTCTACGGCCGGCAGGAGGCTATTCGTGATGGCGTGCTGCCGGCGTCGGTGGTCACCGGCTCGCCCGGCTGGAGCCGCTTCGGGGCGCTGTGCAACCAGCGCACGGTGCGAGCCGCCGTCAGCGGGATCGACCTGGTGCGAGACAGCGCGCAGCGCTGGTTCGTGCTCGAGGACAACCTGCGGGTGCCTTCTGGCATCGGGTACGCGATGATCAGTCGGCGGCTGGTGCGCAGCGTGCTGCCCGATCTGGAGCCACCTGCCGGGGTGATACCGCTGGAAGGTGTACCCGAGCTGCTGCACAAGACGCTGCTGGCCTCGGTTCCCCATGGAGACAGCGACGGTGACGGTGTCGATGCCGACGCTGCGATCGCGCTGCTGAGCGCCGGACCCATCGACGCCGCGTTCTACGAGCATCAGCTGCTGGCCGACCAGATGGCTCTGCCGCTGGTCACCCCCGGGGAGCTCACGGTCACCCACAGCGGGGTGTACGCGCACGGTCGGCGCCTCGGTGTGCTCTACCGGCGGCTCGACGAGCAGACCCTGCTCGACGCGATCGGGGCGGACGGTCGGCCCGTCGGGCCGGCGATCTGCGCGGCCGTGGCCGGCGGCCGGGTGAGCCTGCTCAACGCGCTGGGCAACGGGGTGGCCGACGACAAACGGGTCTACGCCTATGTGCCGGACATGATCACCTATTACCTGGGTGAGAAGGTGCTGCTCGACAACGTGCCCACCTACCCGTGCGCCGACCCGCACCAGCTCGTCGAGGTGCTTGACCGGCTCGACGAGCTGGTGCTCAAGCCGGTGGACGGCTACGGCGGTCACGGCATCGTGATCGGACCGGAGGCCGACCGGTCCGAGCTGGCGCAGCTCGCCGCCACCGTGGCTGCGCACCCCGAGGACTGGGTCGCCCAGGATCTGGTGTCGCTGTCCACTCACCCGACCTTCGCCGGCGCCCGGTTGGAGCCGCGGGCGATCGACCTGCGCGCTTTCGTCCTCCTCGGCGAGCGGGCCGAGGTGGCACCAGCCGCCCTGACCCGGGTGGCGTCCAACGGAAGCATGATCGTCAACTCCGCGCGCGGCGGCGGCGCCAAGGACACCTGGATCTTGCGTTGAGAGGAGCTTGCTGATGTGCGGCATCGCAGGCGAGGTCAGATTCGACGAGACGCCGGCCGATATCGATGCGGTCACCGCCATGACCGCCGCACTGCACCGTCGCGGCCCCGACGGCTGGGGCATCCACGCCGGCGGCGCCACCGCGCTCGGCCACCGCCGTTTGAAGATCATCGACCTGTCGGACCGGGCCGCGCAGCCGATGGTCGATCCGGAGCTGGGCCTGTCCGCCGTGTTCAACGGCTGCATCTACAACTACCGTGAGCTGCGCGGCGAGCTGGGTGCGGCAGGCTACCGGTTCTTCTCCGACTCCGACAGTGAGGTGCTGCTCAAGGCCTACCACCGGTGGGGCACCAGCTGCGTCGACCACTTCCTGGGCATGTTCGCCTTCGCTGTGCTCGAGCGCGACAGCGGGGCCCTGGTGCTAGGCCGTGACCGGCTCGGGATCAAACCGCTGTACCTCTCGCAGACTCCTCGCCGGCTGCGCTTCGCCTCCACGCTGCCGGCGCTGCTCGCCGGGGGTGGGGTGGACACCGCGATCGACCCGGTGGGCCTGCACCACTACCTGAGCTTCCACTCCGTCGTGCCGGCTCCCCGCACGATCCTGGCCGGGGTGCAGAAATTGCCACCGGCCACGGTGCGCACTGTGCATCCGGATGGCCGTCGCGAGGACCGGGAGTATTGGCAGCCGGGGTTCTCGCGAGGCGGATCCGGCCTGGACCCTCTGGATATCGTCGACTGGCCGGGCGCGGTGCTCGATGCGCTGCGGCTCGCGGTGGAGCGGCGCATGGTCGCCGACGTTCCGGTGGGCGTTCTGCTCTCCGGCGGCATCGACTCCAGCCTGGTGGTGGCGCTGCTGGCCGAGGGCGGTCGGCAGCGGCTGCGCACGTTCAGCGTCGGGTTCGAGGCCGCCGGTGGGGAGTCCGGCGACGAGTTCGTCTACTCCGACCTGGTCGCGGCCCACTTCGGCACTGATCACCAGCAGATCATGGTCAAGTCGGACCGGCTGCTCCCGGCGGTGGACGCGGCCATCGATGCGATGAGCGAACCGATGGTCAGCCATGACTGCGTCGCGTTCTACCTGCTCTCCGAGGAGGTTTCCCGCTCGGTGACCGTGGTGCAGTCCGGGCAGGGTGCCGACGAGGTGTTCGCCGGCTACGACTGGTACCCGCCGCTGGCCGGCGTGCCACGGGACCGGGCCGTGCCAGCCTATGCGGAGGTGTTCGTCGACCGCCCGCACGCCGAGCTGGCCGACCTGCTCGAGCCGGAGTGGCTGGCCGGCTGTGACTTTCTCACCACGGACCACAGCCGGGCATTCATCGCCAGGCACTTCGGTGCTCCCGGCGCCGACACAGCGCTCGATGCTGCGTTGCGCCTGGACACCACAGTCATGCTGATTGACGACCCGGTCAAGAGGGTGGACAACATGACGATGGCGTGGGGGGTGGAGGCGCGGGTGCCGTTCCTGGACCACGAGCTGGTGGAACTCGCCGCAGCCTGCCCACCCGAGCTTAAGCTCGCTGCGGGCGGCAAGGGGGTGCTCAAGGCGGCCAGCCGGGGCGTGGTCCCAGACCCGATCATCGACCGTCCCAAGGGTTACTTCCCGGTACCGGCGATCCGGCACCTGTCCGGCTCGTTCCTGGACCGGGTGCGCGACGCGGTGACCGATCCGGTGGCCAAGGACCGCGGACTCTTCCGCCCGGACTGGCTGCAGCGCATGCTGGTAGATCCGAACACCGAGCGGACCACGCTGGGATCCAACGCCTTGTGGCAAGTCGCCCTGCTAGAGATGTGGCTGCAGGAGAGAGGGATCTAGGTGTAGGAGAGGGGGATCCAGGTGAACGCGGCGAGCTCCGAAGAAGAGGCCACCGGCTTTGCGCGGCGCCGGCGCGCCCGGCTCGCCGCCGAGTTGTCCGGCCTCGACTGGCTCGCTGCCGAGACCTGTACCTCACCTGCATTGTCCCCGGGTGGCAGCACCCTGGCCGTGGTCTCCGACCGCGACGGCACGCCCCGGGTCTGGCTGAGTTCGCTGTCGCAACCCCGCCCGCCGGTGCGGCTGGACACCGGTGCGGACTACGTACGGATGGTCAGCTGGTCGCCCGACGGCGAGTGGCTGTGCCTGAAGACGGCGCCCGGCGGCGGTGAGCGCACCCTGGTCCGTGCGCTGCGCCCGGACGGCTCCGATGCCCGGGTCGTCGCCGGAACCCCGGCCGGCATGGCGTCGATCGGCTGCTGGCAGCCCGGCGGGCACATCGTGGGTCTTGCGCAGAGCAGCGTCACGGACCCGGCCACGCTTGAGGCGTACGCGGTGGACGTGTGCTCCGGCCGCCGCCGTTACCTGGCAAGCGGCCCGGCGGCGACGGTGTGCAGTTTCAGCCACGACGGGCGCTACGCCGTGGTGCGCCTCGGCTCCCGCGGCGCCCGCCGCTTGCTGCTGGTCGATACCCGGACCGGCAGCAGTACCGAACTGCTCGGTGCCGACGCGACCGTCGCCGACGCCCGTTTCGCTCCCGATGATCGGATGATTTACCTGCATACCGACGCTGATCGCGAGTTCGCCGCGCTGCTCGTCCTGCCGAGGGTCGCCGCCGGCTATCCAGAGTCCGCCGAGCTCATCGCAGCGCGCGCCGGGGTCGAGCTCGAAACGTTCGCGCTCGAGCCGACCGGCCGCGCGGTCGTCACGGTGTGGAACGTCGAGGGACGCAGCGAGCTCGAGCTCGTCGATCTGGCTGGGGGGCAGCGTCGTGCGTTGCCGGCGCCGCCCGGGGAGGTGGTGACGGGCTGCGCCTTCGCCAGGGACGGCGGGTCACTGGTGCTGGCCGTGGAATCCAGCGCCGAGCCGCCGCACGTCCTTCGTTACCCGCTCCCGCAGGCTCAAGCTCCCGGCGTGTCCGGTCCCGGTGCACGGTGTACACCG
>JBOHGH010000020.1:0-48282 GCA_050699975.1 Pseudonocardiaceae bacterium
TGCCCGGAGTTCGACCGCAACGTACCCTCCGTCGAAGATCAGCCGATCCCCTCTCGGTGATCAGGTCAGGCGGTGCTGGTGGGCGCTGCGGGGTTCGAACCTGCTTTGTGAGGCCTCGGCAGGCCGTGCGTGGTCGTGTGAGGGGGGATAGATCACCTGCACGATTGCGATGATGGCGGCGGCGTCCGAGGGCGACTGTTGTTGGTGGTTGCTACACGGCTGCTACACGACGTGGTGGCCGCAGCCGCTGTGCCAGTAGGTGCGAAAGTAGAGCTGCGCTGGCTGCGTGAGCACGCACGCGCCGACGGCGTGGGCGTCCAGTGTGATCTCACCGCCGAGTTTGCTCACCACAAGGTTCACGTACCCGACTGGGCCCGGATGCAGCGCACAGGTTGCCTGGATGACACGCCGGGGCCCGCTGCTGACCTGATCGCTGATCATCCGCCCAACATCGCACCGGAACGGAACGAATGGGACCCTCTCAGTGTCGCCACCAGCAAGGAACGGCGACACTGGCGACACCAGAAAGGCGACCCGATGGCGCGGGCGGACTTCGCTGCCGAGCTCGCCCGCAGGCGTGCCCGCGCCGGGCTGTCCCTCACCGACCTGGCCGCTGAAGCGCACGCGCACCGGGGGTACCTCTCCAACGTGGAGCACGGCCACCGCTGGCCCTCCCGCAGCGTCGCCCTGGCACTGGACACTGCCCTGCACGCCGACGGGGAGCTGGCGGCCCTCTGGGAGACCGGAGAGGCCGCCGGGGCGCCTCAGGCCGCCCCGGACGACTTCGACCGGTTCGAACGCGCCCTGGCCGCCCCGCAGCGCACCGACCACGCCGTGGTCGACCACCTGGCCCGGGTGCTCGCCGAACAGCGCCGGGCCGAGGACGCCCTCGGCGCCCACCGGTTACGCCCGGTCACGCTCGCCCAAATCCGGATCATCGAAACCCTGACCGACGATGCCCCGGAACCGATCCGGCACGACCTGCTGTCTGTGCTGTCCCACTACCAGCAGTTCGCCGGATGGCTCGGACAAGACTCCATGGACGCCGCCGGGGCGCGACGGCATTACGACCGCGCCATGAGCGCCGCCCAAGAGATCGGCGACCCCGACATGGCGACCTCGGTGCTGTCCCTGCTGAGCCACCTGGCCTGGCGCGGGGCAACGCCACCACAGCAGTGAAGCTGGCGCACGCCGGGCGCAGCAACCCGCGGAAGGTCAGCGACGCCGTGCTGGGGCTGGCGGCCCAGCAGGAAGCACGCGGTCACGCCCTGGCAGGCGACGCGGTAGCCACCGAGCGGGCACTGGACCAATCCGCCGCCCTCACCGTCGCCGCCGCCGAACACCCCGACCAGGCGCCCCGTGGGTGTACTTCAACGACCCGACCCGCCTGGGCTTCCAACGCGGTGTCGCCTACATCGAGCTCGGGGCTTACACCGCCGCAGTGCCGCTACTCACCGACGCCCTGGCACAGCTGGGAGACGGTTACGACCGCGACCGCGGCCGCTACACCGGAATGCTCGCGCTGGCGCTGGCAGGCGCCGGTGAGGCCGAACAGTCACTCGCCCACGCCAAGCGGGCCGCAAACCTGGCCGTCGCCACCGGAAGCGCCCTGGCCGCCCAGGAGCTGCGCCGGGTCCGGGCCGCGCTGCACAAGCTGGGCGCCACACGCGAGGTGACCGCGCTGACCGAGCACCTGCGAGCACTCACCGCCGACGGCTGACGCGAGAGGGCTCCTGTAGCCAGAACACGGCCAGGGCGCCAGGGGTCACGTGTCGCCCTAGTCTAGGGTACGATCGTTGCAGGTCAGGCGGTACTGGTGGACCTTCTGAGAGCTTACTCGAAACGCTCTGACCTCTTGTTTGAGCTGGCCAGCGCGGTGGAGCGCCTACAGGTCAAGGATGCCCGGACGGCCGATACTGGCCGTAGCGTCCGCTCTGAGCAAGCTCCACGCATCTGGCGGATCAGCGATCGGCTGACCAAGGCGGACATACATAGCATTGTCTCTAGCTACCGCGCCGGGACGACTGCGTGGCGGCTGGCTGAACAGTTCAAGAGCAGCGTTAAGCAGATTCTCCGCGAGAGAGGCATACGGCGGACCTCCCCCGCTGCGTAACGGCCCCCCGTGCCCCGACAGTCAGCCTGCCGGGGCACAGTCATTAGTGCTGAGGTTGCCGGGTTTCTTAGTGCACGTCACAGAACTGCGACCCGCTGACCAGCGGATTCTCGGTTCTCAGTTGATCATCTCCGCATGTGTGGCGCTATGGCAGGGATAGGGTGCACCCCTACAAGCTGGCGGGCATCCCAGGAGTGGATCCGCAACGACCGCGAGCTACGCGCGCTCATCGCAGAGATGCGCCAGGTGTCCGCCGAAGCCCACCGAGTTGATCACGAAACATCAAAGGCCAGGCAGAGCCAAGGTTTAAGCAAGCTTGACGACACTTCAGAGCCGGTGGAGGCCGCCAACTGCGCGGCTGCCGCCTCAGCGTCCAACCGGGCGCCGCGGTGATCGAAACAGTCCCGGGCAGCGGCCAGCTCCATGCGGGCCGCCTCAGGCTGACCGGCCCGCTCCAGTGCGGTAGCCAGCAGCACGAGCGCGCGCCCGCTCGTAGGGCGACTCGGCCTCGCGCCACAGCTTGACGCTGCTGCGCAACGGCGGGAGCGGATCATCCTCACCGGTGGCCAGCGCCAGTGCGCTGCGGGCGCCCTCAGCCGCCGCGAGCAACGCCGCGCTACCGTAGGCCTGCGCCGACTCGCCCAGTTCGGTCGCGCCGGCGCGAGCGGTGCCGAGATCGCCGACCGCCAGCGCGATGGTCACCTGGTCGGGAAGCAGCCGGGTACGGTCCAAGCGGTCCCAGGTTCTGTCGGCAAGCGCCGCATTGATCAATGCCGCGCATCGGCGGGGCGTCCGCGCAGCAGCTCCAGCCGGGCGCGGCCGGGCAGCGCGCTGGCGTCCAGTTCCTCGGCCTTGGCGAAGGCCGCCGCCGCGCCGGTGAGGTCACCCATCCGCAACCGGATCTCGCCGATGCCGGCGAAGGCCATGCCGACTTGGACCATGTCGATGCACTGCACCTTGGCGCAGGCCCGGTGGGCCTCCTGCTCGGCGAACACCCAGGCGCTGCGATGGATCATGATCGTGACGCGGTGGTCTCGCAGCCGCCGGGAAAGCGGGACAACCCGGTAGGCGCGAAGTAGTCCTCGATAGCCCTGTTCCACTCCTCGGCGCGACGGTAGTCCCCCAGGTCGCAGCAGCTCCGCACGACGTGGCAGAAGATCTGGACGGTGGCCAGCTGCGAAAGGCCCCCGCCAACGGCCATCACCATCCCCTCGTCGTGCAAGGCCAACCCCTCTTCGACCTGCCCGCGGTGGATGAGCACCCCGCCCTGAAACACCATCCCGAGGGCCTGCAAGTCATAGATGCCGTATCGGACGCCAGTCTCGTAGGTCGACCGGGCCGCAGCCAGGCATTTCTCAACGTCGTCCCGCATCAGACTGACGATCATGGTTCCCCAGTGCAGGTAACCGTGCTCGGCGCACTCAGGCTCGGCCGAGAGCAGGCGCTGAGCCCGCTGGAACCAGTCCTCGGCCACCGCGAACTGCCGGTAACTGCTGTGCTGCATCATGAGCATCACCGCGGCCACACCGGCTCGGCGGTGGTCACCGGCCTGAAGGTAGGCGTGATGGGCACGCTGCCGCGCGGCCAGACCGTCCCGGTAACGCCCCGACCACCACGCCGCCTCGGCCAGGCCCTCAAGATCCTCCGCGACCAGCGGCGCTATCTGGTCCTCCGCGGAGAACAGCTCGAAGGCCCGCTGCCAGTCGTGCGCGGCCAGTGCGGCGCGGGCCGCCGGCAGCCGTTTCTCGGGTGCAGGCACCTCGGCCGGTAGGGATGACCCGGGTGTCGGCTGCGGTTGCGGTGGTGACCAATCGAGATCGGGACGCTGGTGGAGCACGGCCTCGTGCAACCTGATCAGCTCCGGGCTGGGATCGATGCCGAGCAGCTCGGCGAGCTGTGTGCGCAGCCGCGCGTACGCGTGCAGCGCGTCAGCCTGTCGCCCGCAGCGGTACAACGCCCGAATGAGCTGTGCCCACAGCCGTTCGCGCAACGGTTGCTCGACCACCGCCTGGCTCAACTCCCCGCACAAGCTTGCGTGCCGACCCAGAGCCAGATCGGCCTCCACCCGATCCTCCAGCGCCAGAGCGCGCAGCTCGGTCAGGTGAGTGATCTCTGACTGGGCGAAAAGCTCGAAACCGAGGTCAGCCAGTGGCTCACCGCGCCACAACGCGCTCGCGGCCCGCAGGATCTCGGCTGCCCGCTCGGGTGCGCTGGGCAACGCGTCACGACCAGCGTGGACCAGGCGCTCGAACCGCACCGCATCGATCGCCTCGGGCGGCACAGCCAGCTCATACCCGTGGGAACGGGTGCGCAGCAGGCCGTCCTGGGCTCGTGGCACACGATCCGGCTCAAGGGCCTTGCGCAGGTGTGAAATGTGGGTCTGCAACGTGTTCACGGCGGTAGCGGGGGGTTCGTTGCCCCACAGCACCTCGACCAGCCGGTCGACGGAGACCACCTCATTGGCATGGACCACCAGCATCGCGAGCAGCAGCTGCTCCTTGGCGCTGGACACCTCGATTCGGCGGTTCTGGTCATGCACCTCCAGCGGACCGAGAATCGCAAACTCCAACGCATCCTCCAGCTCAAGCGATCAACCCGAGCACGGCCGCCACGGGATCAGGACCTCCCGGGAGTATCCGACGAAAAATCATCGAATCCGCCCGTTTACGCTGCTCAGAAGGTTTGATCGGGATCTTGAAGCGGCAGGGTGGGGAGGCCGAACCTAAGGCTGTGACCTGCATATACGTCTGTATTCGTTGAAAATTCCTCGATTGCTGCCGGGAGGCCAACACGCGCTGGCGGCACATGCGCGCCGAATTGCCCGGAGCATGCCACAGCTAGCTCCGGGCACCATCGGCACACAGCACACAGCTACCGGCGAGCCTCCCATTTCTCCCTTTGCGTGCCTGCGAATGCTAACAGTAAAAGTACCCGCTTTTGTTTGCCAGCCGGAATCGGGATGAACACGGTTTGTGCGCTGTTTGACCACAGTTAGGCCGGTGGGCCTGAGATGTGTCATCAGCTGGGCGGATACTGCTGCCTTGGCTCAGCCGGGCCTCTCGTATAGCCTCTGAACTGGCTTTTTGGTCATTACGCGGACACGCTGTGGTCCGTCAAGAGGGAGGGCGATGGCGAAGGCACCTGGTCCGACACCACCAGGCCTGGTCGGCGACTTCGCGCAGTACCTGCGGGACCTAGCGATCCAGGCTGGCAAGCCGGACTACGCACAGATGCGCAAGGCCACGAGTTACGGGCGTTCTGCACTGTCCGCGGCCTTCGCAGGGAAGAAGCTGCCGGCGTGGGAACTCACCGCAAAGCTCGTCCATTTCCTCGGTGGGGACGTCGATGCTGCCCGCGGGCGCTGGGCCGCTGCGAAGAGTACGCAGATCCAGCTCAGATCCGTCGGCGAGCCGGCGAGCCGGCCGGTGGCGGGTCAGCAACCCGATCCGGTTGAGTTGCCGGTCCCGCGGCAGCTCCCCATGGACGTGCCGCATTTCACCGCCCGGGGAAATGAGCTCGGCACGCTTGATGCTTTCCTGACGCAGGCCGGGAACGGAATGCCGAGCACTGTGGTGATCTCGACGATTGGTGGCACCGCAGGGGTGGGCAAGACCGCGCTGGCAGTGCACTGGGCGCATCGCGTGCGGGAGCGCTTCCCCGACGGGCAGCTGCACATCAACCTGCGCGGTTACGACCCCGGGCCAGCGGTCCGCCCTGAGGAAGCCCTGAACAGATTCCTGCGGGCCCTGAACGTCACGCCCGCGCAGATACCCGCCGAACTGGAGGCGCAAGCAGCGCTGTACCGGTCGCTGCTGGTCGGTCGGCGCATGCTCATCGTGTTGGACAACGCTGCCACACCCGATCAGGTCAGGCCGTTGCTGCCGGGTTCGCCTGGCTGCCAGGTGGTGGTCACCAGCCGCAGCAACCTCGCCGGGCTGGTCATCCGCGAAGGAGCACATCGCATCACCCTGGACGCGCTGGCCCCTGAGGAAGCCCGCACGTTGCTGCGAGAGATCATCGGAGCACACCGCACCGACACAGAGCCGCACGCGGCAACCGAACTGGCCCGGCTCTGCGCGTCTCTCCCGCTGGCATTGCGGATCGCCGGTGAGCGCGCCGCGTCTCACCCCCATACCGCGCTGACCGACCTGGTGTGCGAGCTGGCCGATGGAGGCGATCGCCTGGCGGCGCTCGGGACCGATGACGAGACCACGACGATGCGTGCCGTGTTCTCCTGGTCCTACCGCACACTCGACCCGGACTGCGCCCGCGCTTTCCGGTTGCTCAGCTTGCACACCGGGCCAGACATCAGCACACCAGCCGCCGCCGCCCTGCTCAGCAAACCCCTCGCCCACGCCCGGCAACTCCTCGCCGCCCTGAGCGACGCCAATCTCATCGAACCCGCCGCCCACGACCGGTACCGCTTCCATGACCTGCTTCGCCTCTACGCATCCGAGCGCGCACACACCGATGAGCCCGAACCGGAACGCGATGCCGCCGTGCGGCGATTGCTGTCCTGGTACCTGCACACCGCCGATGCCGCCGACCGCCAGCTCATGCCACATCGCCCACGCGTCCCCCTCGACCCTCCCGAGGCAGGCACCCGCCACCTGCCATTGAGCACCCGCGGCCGAGCGTTGACATGGTGCGAGAGCGAACGCGCCAACCTGGTGGCCGCCACCCGCCAAGCCCGCTCCAGCAGCCATCAGAGCACCGCATGGCAACTCGCCGTCGTGCTCTGGGGCTTCTTCAGCCTGCGCAAACACTGGCCAGAGTGGATCACGACCAGCAGCACCGGCCTGGCCGCAGCCCAGGACATCCACGACCGGTTCGGTGAAGCATATGTTCTGACGACGCTCGCCAACGCCTACCGGGACCTCCGGCGATTCACCGAAGCCATCGGCGCCTTCGACCAGGCTCTCGCTATCTGGGACGAGATCGGCAACTGCGGGAAGGAGAAGGCCGCAACCCTGACCCTTCAGGGCATGGCCTACATCGATCTGCGCCAGTTGGACGACGCGGCCGCCAGCCTGCAGGACGCATCGGCAATCCTGCGGCGGGTTGGCGATCTGTGGGGCGGCGGCTGGGCCCACCACCTCCTCAGCGAAACCTATCGCGGCCTTCGCCGCTACGAGGACGCCATCGACCATGCCCGAGCCGCGCTGGATTCCTTCAGCCAGATCGACGACCGATGGGGCTTGGGCTGGAGCCTGCACGACCTCGGTCAGAACTACCGGTGCCTGCGCCGCTGCGACGACGCCATCGACCACTTCCACCAGGCACTGAGCGCTCGCCGGGAAGCCGGCGACCGGCAGGGCGAAGCTGTGACCCTGAAGGCACTCGGTACCACCCTGCATGACGCCGGCCACCCAGACCGGGCCCGCGATTCATGGCGTTCCGCACTCGCGATCCTCACCGAGCTCAACGATCCCCTCGCCGCCGCCATCCGCGCCAGCCTGGAAGGACCCGAGAATTCCTGAGCCGGCCCAAGGAGCCACCGTGTCCTATCCAGATCCAGCTGGTCAGCGCGGTGGAGCGTCTGAGGGTCGGGGACGTGGGCGAACCTGTGGGGGTGAGTGTGCGCTCTGCGGAGGGGACGCGGGTACAGCAGCGGGTAGCCGACCGGCTTGGTGAGTCGGAGCCGTGCCGGTTGGTGTCGGAGTTCCGCGCGGGCTCGACGGTACGGCAGCTTGCGGAACGGTTCGCCATGAGCGGAAGCACAGTTAAAGGATCTTACGCAAGCGGAGGGTGCGACGGAACGTCCCGGCCGCGTAGCAGCGTCACATCGGTGTGTGGAGCACCCGGCGCGCACTTATCCGAGTTGCTTTGACCTGCTGGAACGCCTCCAAAGATGTGCTCGAAAGACTGAGTAGCGAATGGAGAGATCACGCCACCGCCGTGGATCTTGATCAACTTGTAGGCCGCTACTCTCAGATAGTGAGAAGGATTCGCCGGTGTGCCGGGTCACGAGCATGGGCACGCTCGCGACCCACCGCTGAGCGAGGGGTCGTCGCACCCGCAGTGAGCCAGCACGGCGCCCAGGGCACTGCCCACGGGGGTGGTTGTAAAATCACGGCCTCCCGGTCAGTTGTGACGGGTGATGTGGTTAGCAGGCCGGGCGCTCCGTCGTCGAAGACTGAGCAAGTCGCACCGAGCAGGCGCTCATCCAGCGGATCAAGGAACAGCGGGACGTTGATTACGTCATTATCTACATGCGGTTCCGCATCTTCCGCAACTACAAAGAAGCCGTAGCCGTGAAAACGGCACTAGAAAAGCTCGGTGTACGGATCATCTCAGCGAAGGAAAACTTTGGCGATGGCGACATGGGTGAGGCCATGGAAGCTGAACAAGGCACAGAACGGCGGCACCGTTGGTCGCGCGAAACTCGGCTACCGCAACATCACCGTGAAAATCGACGGCCAGGACGTCAACACTATTGAAATGGACGCCGACCGGTCACCGTATATCGTGATGGCATTCGAGCTAGCGGCCACCGGAAAGTTTTCCAACGTCGACAACATTCGCGCCAAAATCACCGACGCCGGACTACGGATGCCCAGCGGTAAACCAGTGTCGATTCAACAGATGTATAAGATTCTCCGGGACCGCTACTACTGCGGATACGTCGCCTACAAAGGAATCGAATACCCCGGCCGTCATACTCCGCTCATCACCGAAGAACTGTTCGACCGGACGCAAAAGGTGTTAGACACCCACCAAGGAACCGGCACCCGAATGCGATCCCACCCCCACTACCTGAAAGGCACCGTGTGGTGTGGGCGATGTAAACGGCGGTTCGTGGTGCAACGCGCCAAAGGCAGACGCGGCGGCATCTACTACACTACCTCGCCGGGATCACCGCGCATGAACTCGCCAAGCAGTTCAAGATCAGAGTCCTTACCGATGATCAGATTGTTGTGCGTCAAACTTTGCGACTCAGGGTGATGTAGGTATCCCTGACTGCCACCCCAAATGCCCGTCGCGGCGCGAGGAGACCAGAGAATTCATAATGTTTGGTGTGCGCGACGAGTGCCCGCTGGGGAGCGTGACGGGCGAGGCTGTGGGACTGTTGCATGGGTCCACAGGCCGTGTTGGCGCAGCATGTGCACGATCTCCGCGCGGCCCTGCGCCAGCATAGAGAGCACGGCGGGCAGGCTGATGTGTCTGGGTAGGGGCATATCGGCGATCAGCTCGTGCGAGGTGAATTTCTGGGAAAGCCATCGTTGCAGGTCGAGCAGCTGTTGCGCTGTTTTAAGAGTCGTCAGCGTCCGTAGATCACGTTCGTAGTGTGTGGGGTCCTTGCCTAGCGCGGCGTGGAGACCAGAGCGTCGGATCAGGCAGGGGTAGCAGTATCCGCAGTTTCCGGTGAGGCGGTGCACGGAGTAGTTGCCGCAGCTCACGGTTTTGGCTAGGACGGTTTCGGATAGGCCACTGTTGTATGCGATCGCGCACACCTGCCCCTTTGTCTGGTACAGGAACGGGTTGTGCACGGCCACATCGCCATGGACAGCTGTGATCAGTTGGTTGAGCTGGTCGAGTACCCAAGGATGCACGGATCGTGTCGAGCAGGCAGCTAGCCGAGCCGGCGTCAGCGGTGGATTGATAGCAAGCTGTCCGTTCTCGGGCACCATGGCGTGCGCGACGCCGTGGGCGGCTGCGGCGTAGACCGCCGTCGCGGCGAACAGAAATCCTCGTGAGCGTGTGCTGGTCTCGGGTCTTGTTCCCTTCCGTGAGGGATTGTCTGCGACTGGGAAATATTCGATGCGACGCTGCTTGTTCTTCAGCCGGTCAATCACCTCGTGAAGCTGTTTTTGGGGTTCGTGTGCGTCGGCGAAATCGTGTCCGATCAGCAGCAGCGTACCTTCG
This sequence comes from Pseudonocardiaceae bacterium, assembly GCA_050699975.1. GTDB lineage: Bacteria > Actinomycetota > Actinomycetes > Mycobacteriales > Pseudonocardiaceae. Next base: position 9,980 of record JBOHGH010000020.1, read on the forward strand.
GGTGCGCACGCTTGTTGGGCCGCGTAGGCAGCGGAATCCAGGCCGCCGGAAAACAGTGTGACCTCGCTGGCTGTTTCGCATTTTAACAGACGTCGATCGGCGTCGATCGGCGGTGCGCCGCTATCGACCGTGACATGCCAGATGTCGGACGTCAGGGCACGGAGTACCGCATCCAGGATCGCAAGGGGCACTCCCTCCCATCTGCTCTTGTCAGTGATCTGAACCCACAGATGTAGTTCCCGCGTCCATGGGTCTCGGCCACCAGGTCGTGGCGACCGCTTGTCAACCAGGTAAGCGGCCCTGGCTATTCGCAGCAGGTCGTCAGCCCACTCAGGTGTAGCCTCGGCCGGTAAGACAGCCCGCCTGATCCGCCTCAGGGAGCTACGAAAGTCCATCTCCCCCACCGGGATCCAGCCACCAGTCGCCGGATACTTCCCGGTAGCGGTGAACGCATAACTAAAAACTCGCTTGCCGCTCATGACTGGCCGTCTGTGGGGATACCCAGCGCCCGCTCAACGGCGTCCTCGACCAGGCTACGACCCAAATCAGCCAACGAAGGACCGGCACCATGCTCATCCCTCTCCTGACAGGGGGTCGGAATTATTGAAATGATCTCCTCAGCGATCCAGTCGGCAATGTGGCCAGCCGGGTCAACCGCGGGAAGAACCGGCACCATCAACGTAATCTTCGCGGCGATCACCGACTGGAGAAACCCGGTTACCGCCTCAGCAAAAAAGAGACGATAGATCATGCAAAACAGCTCGTCGTCGATCCCGACCGCATCCCCATCTCCAGTCGCCACAGCATGGCGCAACGCAGGGCTGCGATCCAGGAGATACCTAGCAGTGTCGGCCGCTGCTTGCCGCACGACAGCGTCCACAGTAAGACCGACCGAGCGCGCGACCTGATCAGCGAAGCGGGCAACGAACTCGTCAAGACGTTCCTCAGCGGTAACACTTTCAAACGGTCTAAACCACGCCAAGCCGTGCAGGTCGATGGTCTCCAGGGTATCGACTAGCCGTCGTCCTGACTTCTCAACAGCGCTACGCAGACCGAAGCAGTCCGGCGTGGCGCGCAACTCCACAGCCAGCGCATTGCGATAAGACTGTCCCAGCCGAGCAACCTCGTCAGGTGACAAGCCCACTACAAGCACCGACCCCGCATCACCAACGTCTGCCAGACCAGTCCCGTCCTCTGCTCTGGGTAGGAGGGGTATCGCGACGCTGCCAGGCCGCGTCACCAACTCTTCGCCTGCACCACCGACGTCCGCCGGACCAGTCCCGTCACCTGCTCTGGATGGGAGTACCGCCACGCTGCCGGGGCGCGTCTCCAGCTCGTTCAGCGAGCGGGTCAGACGACCGTTCGCCGGCATCCACGGGCCTCCGGACGGACCGGGCCACCTGCGTGATGTTCCCATGCACCCTTCTTCAGCCACGTCAAAACCTCAGCATGATCAGTTAAGGACACCCTCTGCTCCCTCATCAACCGCCCTCCCGAATTCCGCCCGTTCGGAGCATCGGCGATGATCCCCATGCCAGGAGGGAACCGAACAGGGATGCCGGGCCTCCGCAGCAACAGAGCCCCCACCTTGAACTGCTGCAACGGGCTCCGCAAGGTAGCTGCGATCAAATCGAATGACCGTAGAGAAGTGGAGGCAGGCACCAGATGCGGAGATCAACAAGAAGATCAGCAAGGCGCACAAGATGCGCTTAGTCGAACCCACTGTGACCTGCTGAAACAGGCCCTCAAACAGGATCTTGTGGGCGCAGCAGGGTTCGAACCTGCGACCCCTCGCTTGTAAGGCGAGTGCTCTCCCGCTGAGCTATGCGCCCAAACGCCCCCCGAGAAACCCCGGACGGCGTCGTGTCTCAGGCCGGCAGCGTTGCCAGGGCATGCTTCCAGACGACCAGGTCACGGGCCTCGCCGGGCTGTTTCATCTCGGCGAAGCGGATCACACCGTCGAGGTCCACCAGGAAGGTACCCCGGTTAGCCAGACCCTCCTCGTCGTTGAACACCCCGTAGTCCTGCGCAACCTTGCCGTGCGGCCAGAAGTCGGACAGTAGTGGGAAGTCATAGCCCTGCTGGTCCGACCATGCCTTGAGGGCGAACACCGAGTCCACCGATATCGCCAGCACCTGCACGTCGGCGAACTCTGCCAGGTCGCGGCGGAGCTGGTCCAGCTCGCCGGTGCAGATCCCGCTGAAAGCCAGCGGATAGAACACTACGAGCACATTGCACTCACCACGGAACTCCCACAGCGTCCGCTCCTGCCCATTCTGATCCTCCAGAGCGAAGTCCGGGGCCTGGTCTCCGACCTCCAGCGACATGTGCACAACTCCCCTCGACCGGACGGCGCGCACCCCGACACCGAGAGTATGCCGCCGAGGATCAGGGCTCAGCGTTTGGACTTGGCCGCCTTCGGCGAGGCGAGCCTGGTGGCTGCCCAATCGTCGCTCACGCTGATGTTGGAGGTCTGCGCCAGCCCGACAGTGGGGGCCGCCTCGGCGATGTCGGAAGGCTCGACATGGCCGTCACGGCCGGTCTTGGGCGTGAGCACCCAGATCACGCCGTTATCAGCCAACGGCGCCCGAGCGTCAACCAGCGTGTCCACCAGATCACCGTCCTGGTCGCGCCACCACAGCAGCACCACATCGACGATGTCGTCGGAGTCCTCGTCGAGCAGGTCGGAGCCAATCACCTCCTCGATCGCCGCGCGCACGTCGTCGTCAACGTCGTTGTCCCAGCCGAGCTCCTGCACGACCATGTCCGATTGGATCCCGAGCCTCTCGGCAACACCGAGCTTGCCGGCGTCTCCCGCCGCGGCGGCGACCACGGTTTTCACCCCTCCACAACGTCGGACCCAGCGGTGACCGCCAGGCGATTTACTACTCAATGGCGTCCCAGCGAACACTGCGGTCCGGTCGGAGCGCAACAGCCAGCAGCAGGACACGCCGGTCCTGGATTGTCGCACGGGTTACCTGCGGGTATTAGTGACACCGCGCGCGAGGCAGCGGAGCATGGACAACGATGGCCACAGGTGGCCGGTCCCGCGCGACCGGCTGGCCGGTCACTTGCGGCTCCCCAGGACAACTCAAGGCGAGGAGATCCCTTGGCCACCCAGCACCATCGCATCCCCGCTCACGTGCGGATCATCCGCGACGGGATGGCGACACACCTACCGGACATCGATCCGGACGAGACCTCGGAGTGGCTGGAGGCCTTCGACTCCGCGGTGCTGTCCGGCGGGAAACAGCGGGCGCGGTACCTGATGCTGCGGCTGCTGGAACGGGCGCGCGAGACCGGCGTCGGCGTGCCGTCGCTGACCAGCACGGACTACGTCAACACCATCCCCACTGAGAACGAGCCGTGGTTCCCGGGTGACGAGGACACCGAGCGGCGCTACCGCGCCTGGATCCGGTGGAACGCGGCGGTGATGGTGCATCGGGCGCAGCGTCCCGGGGTCGGTGTCGGCGGCCACATCTCCACCTACGCCTCCTCGGCCGCGCTCTACGAGGTGGGCTTCAACCACTTCTTCCGGGGCAAGGACCATCCCGGCGGTGGGGACCAGATCTATATCCAGGGCCACGCGTCGCCCGGCATCTACGCCCGGGCGTACCTCGAGGGCCGGCTGTCGGCTCCCCAACTCGACGGGTTCCGCCAGGAGTTCTCCCACGCCGGCCCGGGTGGCGGCCTGCCGTCCTACCCGCACCCCCGCCTGATGCCGGACTTCTGGGAGTTCCCCACCGTCTCGATGGGGCTGGGCGCGATCAACGCGATCTTCCAGGCCCGGCTCAACCGCTACCTGCAGGCCCGCGGCCTCAAGGACACCTCTGACCAGCACGTGTGGTGCTTCCTCGGCGACGGCGAGATGGACGAGCCGGAGTCCCGCGGGCAGATCCAGGTTGCGGCCACCGAGGGGCTGGACAACCTCACCTTCGTGGTGAACTGCAACCTGCAGCGCCTCGACGGCCCGGTCCGGGGCAACGGCAAGATCATCCAGGAGCTGGAGTCGTTCTTCCGCGGCGCCGGTTGGAACGTCATCAAGGTGATCTGGGGCCGCGAGTGGGACACCCTGCTGCACGCAGACCGGCAGGGCGCGCTGGTGAACCTGATGAACATCACGCCCGACGGTGATTACCAGACCTACAAGGCCAACGATGGTGGCTACGTCCGGGAGCACTTTTTCGGCCGCGACCCGCGCACCAAGGAACTCGTCAAAGAGCTGTCCGACGCCGACATCTGGAACCTCAAGCGCGGTGGGCATGACTACCGCAAGGTCTACGCCGCCTACCAGGCCGCCACCCAGCACCACGGCCAGCCGACGGTGATCCTGGCCAAGACCATCAAGGGCTACGGTCTGGGCCCGCATTTCGAGGGCCGCAACGCCACCCACCAGATGAAGAAGCTGACCCTGGCGGATCTCAAGCACGTCCGCGACGCTCAGCGCATCCCGCTCACCGACGCGCAGCTGGAAGCCGACCCCACCCGGCCGCCCTACTACCACCCGGGACCGGACGCACCGGAGATCCAGTACATGTGCGAGCGGCGCAAGGCGCTCGGCGGGTTCCTGCCCGAGCGGCGCACCAAGTCCAAGACCCTGGTGCTACCCGGTGACAACGCCTACGACGTGCTGCGCCGCGGGTCGGGTAAGCAGGAGGTCGCCACCACGATGGCCTTCGTCCGCCAACTCCGCGAGCTGATCAAGGATCCGGAGATCGGGCCCCGGTTCGTGCCGATCATCCCGGACGAGGCGCGCACCTTCGGCATGGACTCGATGTTCCCCACGCAGAAGATCTACAACCCGCACGGGCAGCTCTATACCTCGGTCGACGCCGAGCTGATGCTGGCCTACCGGGAGAGCGAACAGGGCCAGATCCTGCACGAGGGCATCAACGAGGCGGGCTCCACCGCATCGTTCACCGCCGCCGGAACCTCCTACGCCACGCACAACGAGCCGCTGATCCCGGTCTACATCTTCTACTCAATGTTTGGCTTCCAGCGCACCGGCGACGGCTTGTGGGCGGCCGGCGACCAGATGGCCCGCGGGTTCCTCCTCGGCGCGACCGCCGGGCGCACCACACTGGTCGGCGAAGGGCTGCAGCACAACGACGGGCACTCCCTGCTGCTCGCCGCGTCCAACCCCGCTGTGGTGGCCTACGACCCGGCATGGGGCTTCGAGATCGCCCACATCGTCCGCGACGGGCTGCGCCGGATGTACGGCGACAACGGGGAGTCCGACCCGAACATCTTCTACTACCTCACCGTCTACAACGACCCCTACCGCCAACCGGCAGAGCCCGCCGACCTCGACGTCGAGGCCCTGCTGCGCGGCCTGTACCGCTACGCACCCGCACCGGCACCGGGGCGCGACAAGCCGGCGGTGCAGCTGGCCGCGTCCGGGGTGGCGCTGCCGTGGGCACTACGAGCCCAGGAAATGCTGGCACAGGATTGGGGTGTGCAGGCCGACGTATGGTCGGCGACGTCGTGGACGGAGCTGCGTCGCGAGGCCGTCGAGGTCGACCGGCACAACCTGCTGCATCCCGCGGCCGAGCCCCGGGTGCCGCACGTGGCCCGGGCATTGCAGGGCGCGGTCGGCCCGCTGATCGCGGTGTCAGACTGGATGCGCGCGGTGCCCGACCTCATCCGTCCCTGGGTGCGCACCGACATGGTCACCCTCGGCACCGACGGCTTCGGCTTCTCCGACACCCGTCCGGCGGCGCGGCGACACTTCCTCGTCGATGCCGAGTCGATCACCGTGGCGGCGCTGGTCGCGCTGGCCCGCCGCGGTGAGGTAGAACAGTCCGCCGTTGCCGAGGCAGCCCGGCGCTACCGCATCGACAACCCGCAAGCCGCCGGCCCGCAGACCTCCGACCCGGGAGTCGCCTAGCCGGGCGCCGCCAGGCCGGCGGCCATCTCCCAGACCAGCACCTCCGCGCCATCGGCGCCAGCGGTGACCCGCTGGCCGCCCGCTGCGGTCATCCGGGCCGCGTCGCCGGTGCCCAGTGGGCCGGTGCCCTCTAGGTCCACCGCGCCGCGGGCAACGAACAGGTGCACGAACGCCGCTGCCGGCAAGTCGACGCTCACGCCCGGTTGCAGCCGCCCGGCGTGCAGCGCCGCATGCTGCTGCCGGATGAAGATCGCCCGGCGGTCGCGATGGGCGTCCATCCCGGATGCCACCACCACGAGCTCACCCGATCCGGCGTCGACCGGGCCCAGCTCGCTGTTGATGTCCAGCTGTTCGTAACCTGGGGTGGTCGAGCGGGTGTCCGGAGGCATCCACATCTGCACGAAATGCACGTCCTGGTCATGCGGCTCGCCATCCAACCGCCAGGCGTCGTTCTTCTCGGAGTGTCGGATCCCGGTGCCGGCACTCATCCGCTGGGCCAGCCCGGGGTAGATCACCCCGGTGTTGCCCTTGGAATCCTCGTGCACCAGGGACCCGTCCAACACCCAGGTGACGATCTCCATATCGCGGTGCGGGTGGGTCTCGAACCCCATCCCGGGCTTCACCACATCATCGTTACTCACCAGCAGCAAGCCGAAGTGGGTGTTGGCCGGATCGTAGTGGCGCCCGAAGGAGAAGCTGTGCCGGGAGTCCAGCCAGTCAAGCTCGGTGTGCATACGCTGATCCGCCCGGCGCACGTCGACCTTTGATACGAGCTTCGGGGGCGAACCGACCATCGTCTCTCCTCGGGCTCCGGGCTGTGCCGTGTTGTTCCATGTTCTTCCATGGTGGTTGCACGCCCACCGTCCTTCGGCGTCAGACACTACCCAGCTACCCGCCGCGGCGCCGTGCGATGCTGGCCCCATGACCATCCAGGCCGGCACCCACCCGTTGCCGGCCAGCACACTGCGCCGGCTGGGACGGGCCTCCGGTGGGCTTGCCACGGCCAGCGTGGCCGAGATGGAGCGCCGCTACCCCTGGTTCCGCCGGCTCCCGGCCGACCAGCGGGCCGGCGTCCTGCTGGTCGCCCAGACCAGCGTGGCGAACTTCGTGGAGTGGCTCAAGGACCCGCAGCACTCGATCAAGCTCACCGTCGACGCGTTCCGCACCGCGCCGCGTGATCTGGCCCGCTGGGTCAGCCTGCGCCAGACCGTCGAGCTGGTCCGGGTCGCCACCCTGGTGTTCGAGCAACAGCTGCCCGAACTGGCCGCCGACGACGCCGAACGCGCCGTGCTCACCGAGGCCTCGCTGCGCTATGGCCGCGAGGTCGCCTTCGCCGCGGCCAGCACCTACGCCGGTGCCGCCGAGGCCCGGGGCGCCTGGGACGCCCGGCTGGAAGCGCTGGTGGTGGACGGCATCATGCGCGGAGACAGCGAAGAGTGGTTGCTGTCCCGTGCCGCGGCACTGGGTTTGGAACCGGCGGCGCCGGCCACGGTGCTGGTGGGCAACCCGCCCCCGGCCGAGCCGCCGGAGCTGCTGTCCGACATCCGCAGTATCGCCATCCGCACCGGTCGGGGAATGCTCGTCGGCGTGCAGGGGTCCCGCCTCGTGCTGGTCGTCAGCGGCCGCCCCGACCTGCCCGAGGATCGCAACCTGATGATGGAGGCCTTCGGCGAAGGCCCGGTGGTCATCGGGCCAACGGCGCCATCACTGACCGAGGCGCACCGCAGCGCTGCCGACGCCCTGTCCGGGCTGCGCGCGGTAGCGGCCTGGCCCACAGCGCCCCGCCCGGTACCGGCCGCCGAGCTGCTTCCCGAACGCGCCCTGGCGGGCGACCCTGAAGCCGAACGGCTGTTGGTCGACCAGGTGATGCGTCCGCTCGCGGCAGCCAGCGGCAGCCTGATCGAGACGCTCGACGCATTCTTCGACGCCGGTGGGGTCCTGGAGACCTCCGCGCGACGGCTGTTCGTCCACCCCAACACGGTCCGCTACCGGTTGCGCCGGATCGCCGACATCACCGGGCGGGTGCCGGGCAACCCGCGGGATGCGCTGGTTCTGAGGGTAGGCCTCGCGGTTGGACGGCTAGCCCGTTCCCGCGGTCTGTGGTAACGAACAATCGGAGACCGCCTAATCGGCCCTGGTGGCGCCAGCCCGTTGTAGACACTCCACAAGAATGCCGGGCTGGACTTCGTCGACGTCGGCATCACGCCGCTGCCGTGCCTGGTGTTCAGTAGGCGGATGATCGCGCTGCTTGCCCCCGGACAGGGTGCTCAATCCCCGGGCATGCTCGCGCCGTGGCTGGCGCTGGAGGGCGCCCAGGCCCGAGTTGCGACCTGGTCGACGGCAACCGGGCTTGATCTAGCGAGGCTGGGCACCACGGCGGACGCCGAAGAGATCAAGGACACCGCAGTGACCCAGCCGCTGGTGGTGGCGCTGTCGCTGCTGGCCGCCGAGGAGCTGGCCCGCAGGATGGACCTACCGGCCGACGCCCCGGTCGCCGGGCACTCGGTCGGGGAGCTCGCCGCGGCGGCGGTAGCCGGAGTGCTCACTGCTGATGAGGCGGTCCCGCTCGCCGCCGTCCGCGGCCGCGAGATGGCTGCGGCCTGCGCGCTGGAACCCACCGGGATGTCCGCGGTGCTCGGTGGCGACCCCGATGAGGTCACTGCAGCATTGGCCCGTTTGGGGCTTGACCCGGCCAACCGCAACGGCGCCGGACAGGTCGTCGCCGCCGGCTCGATCGACGCGCTGGAGGCGCTGGCGCAGGACAAACCTGATCGGGCGCGGGTGGTGCCGCTACGCGTCGCCGGGGCGTTTCACACTCGGTTCATGGCCTCGGCCGAGCAGGCGCTGGCCGACTACGCCGCTCGGCTCACCGCGAAGGATCCGTCGCACCCGCTGCTGTCCAACGCCGACGGCGAGGTGGTGGACGAGGGCGTGGAGATGCTGCGCCGGCTGGTCGCGCAGGTGACCAAACCGGTCCGTTGGGACTGCTGTATGGCCCGGCTGGGTACCCTCGGTGTCACCGCCACCGTCGAGCTCCCCCCCGCCGGCACGCTGTCCGGCCTGGTCAAACGCGACCTGAAGGGCACCATCACGGTGACCCTGAAGGATCCCGAGGACCTCGACCAGGTGGCGGGTCTGATCTCCGACCACTCCGGGAGCCCGGCATGAGGCCTCGGCTGCAACAACTGTCCCCGGGGGGCGGCGCGCGCATCCTCGGCTTGGGCAGCAGGCAGCCCGAGCAGGTCGTGACCAACGCCGACATCGCCGCCCGCGGGGTCGACACCACCGACCGATGGATTCGCGACCGGGTCGGCATCGTGGAACGGCGCTTCGCGCGCAAGGACGAGTCAGTGGTCGATATGGCGGTCGATGCAGGTGCTAAGGCGCTCGCCGACGCCGGGCTGGCCCCCTCGGACATCGACGCGGTGCTGGTCGCGACCTGCACCATGCCCTCGAACATTCCCAACGCTGCCGGCCAGACCGCAGATCGGATCGGGGTGCGCGCCGCTGCCGCCTACGACATCAACGCCGCCTGCGCCGGCTTCTGCTACGGGCTGGGAATGGCATCCGACATGATCCGCGCCGGCTCCGCCCGGCACGTCCTGGTGATCGGCGCGGAGAAGCTGTCCGACTGGGTGGACCCGATGGACCGCTCCACCTGCATCATCTTCGCCGACGGCGCGGGCGCGGCAGTGGTCGGCCCGGCCGGTCAGCAGGAGCAGCCTGGGATAGGCCCGATCGCCGCCGGTAGCGCCGGGGACCTAGTGGACACCATCGTGGTGGCCGATCGGAACTCCTTCATCCGCCAGGAAGGCCAGGAGGTGTACCGCTGGGCGATCACGAAGATCGCGCCGGTAGCGCTGCGAGCGCTGGAGCTGGCCGGACTCACTCCGGTCGACGTCGACGTGCTGGTGCCGCATCAAGCGAACCTGCGCATCGTCGAGGCCATCGCCAAGCGCCTGCGGGCCGCCGGCGCCCGTGAGGACATGGTGGTGGCCGACGACATCGTCCACTCGGGCAACACGTCCTCGGCGTCGATACCGCTCGCACTCGACCACATGCGCGCCGAAGGCCGGGTCCGCTCCGGGGACCTCGCACTGCTGGTGGGATTCGGCGCCGGGCTGTCCTATGCGGGGCTGGCGGTGGTCCTGCCCTGAACCTCAGGCTCCACAGTGGTCGAATACACCAGTGGGCGGGCCCGTCGGGCCCCCATCGCCCACGACCGAGAGAAGGGAAGCATGGAGTGACGAACGAGGAGATTCTCGGTGTCCTCGCCGAGATCGTGAACGAGGTGGCGGGTGTGGAGACCAGTGAGATCACCCCGGAGAAGTCCTTCGTGGACGATCTGGACATCGACTCGCTGTCCATGGTGGAGATCGCCGTACAGGTGGAGGACAAGTTCGGGGTCAAAGTGCCTGACGATGTCCTGGGCAACCTCAAGACCGTCGGTGACGCGGTGGACTACGTCATCAAAACCGCATGACTGCTCCTGGCGTTGTCGTCACAGGGCTCGGCGCGACCACCCCGCTCGGCGGGGACGCCGCGTCGACCTGGGACGGGCTGCGGTCCGGCCGGAGCGGGATCATCGCGCTGAAAGAGGAGTGGGTGGATCGCTTCGACCTACCCGTGCGGATCGCCGCGAAGCTGGTCGTCGACCCGGCCGACGAACTCAAGCGGGTGGAGGCCCGCCGCTGGGACCGTTGCGAGCAAGTCGCGGTGATCGCCGCGCGGGAGGCGTGGCAGCACGCCGGCGCGCCGGAGGTCGAGCCCGAGCGGCTCGCCGTGGTGATCGGCACCGGCATCGGCGGCGCACTGACCCTGCTCGGGCAGGATGATCTGCTGGAGAACGCGGGCATACGCAAGGTCTCGCCACTGACCATCCCGATGCTCATGCCCAACGGGCCTGCCGCGCACGTCGGTCTGGACCTCGGCGCTCGTGGCGGCGTGCACTCCCCGGTCGCCGCCTGCGCTTCCGGTGCCGAGGCGCTGGCCATCGCCTGGCGGATGCTCCGAGCCGGGGAGGTCGACGTGGTGGTAGCCGGCGGCGCCGAAGCCTGCATCATCCCCATCACGCTGGCCGGGTTCGCCCAGATGCGGGCCATGAGCACCCGCAACGACGAGCCCGAACGGGCCTCCCGCCCATTCGATATCGCGCGGGACGGATTCGTGCTCGGTGAGGGTGCCGGGGTGATGGTGCTCGAGCGCGCGGAGTTCGCCGCAGCGCGCGGGGCCTTCGTGCACGGCCGGCTGGCCGGGGTGGGCACCAGCTCCGACGGCCATCACATCACCGCACCCGAGCCGGAGGGTATCGGAGCCGGCCGAGCGATCTCGGCCGCGCTGCGCACCGCGGGGCTGGACAAGGCCGACATCGGGCACGTCAACGCGCACGCCACCGCCACCCCGGTAGGCGACGTCTCAGAGGCGGCCGCCATCCGGACCGCCATCGGCACCCACCCGGTGATCACCGCACCCAAGGGGGCGTTGGGCCACCTGCTCGGCGCCGCCGGCGCGGTCGAGGGGATGGCCTGCCTGTTGGCGATCCGTGACGGGGTCGTGCCCCCGACGCTGAACTTGGAGGATCCCGACCCGGGCGTGCAGCTCGACGTGGTGGTCGGATCCGCCCGCAAGGTGGAGTTGCACGCCGCCGTCAACGACTCGTTCGGATTCGGCGGGCACAACGTCGCGCTCGCCTTCACCTCAGCTTGACCGGTCGCAGCCGGACCGGCCGCAGGTGAGCACTCGCTGCCCTACCCAGGAGACACGATGACAGCTATCGCTCATCGTCACCGCACCGACGCCCCGTCCAGTAACGGCGATGGGCCTGATCCACGGGACCCGGAACTGCGCCTCACTTGCCTTTTCGACCCTGACACGCTGGCTGAGCTGCAGCCCCGCGATGGCAGCGGGGCGTTCGCCGCCCGCGGCCGCATCGACGGGATCACGGTGATCGCATACTGCACCGACGCCACCACGATGGGCGGTGCGATGGGTTCGGAAGGCTGCCAGCACATCGCGGCAGCCATCGATACCGCGATCCGGGAGCGCTGCCCAGTGATCGGGTTGTGGCACTGCGGCGGGGCGCGGATTCTCGAGGGTGTCGAAGCTCTCGACGCCGTCGGGCAAGTGTTCGCCGCGATGGTCCGGGCCTCCGGGCGGGTGCCGCAGATCTCGGTGGTGCTCGGGGCCGCCGCGGGTGGGGCCGCCTACGGTCCCGCCCTCACCGATGTCGTGATCATGGCACCGGAGGGACGGGTGTTCGTCACCGGTCCCGACGTTGTGCGCAGTGTCACCGGCGAGCAGATAGATATGGAAGCCCTGGGCGGTCCCAGTGCGCACGGCAAGAAATCCGGCGTGGTGCATGTGATGGCCGGATCCGAGCCCGACGCGCTGCTGCGCGCCCGCCATATCGCCGGCCTGTTTGCCCGGCCTGGGCGCTTCGACCTGGACTCGATGCGCGAGGAGGTCGATCTCTCCGAGTACCTGCCCGCGGAGCGGCAACGGGCCTACGACGTTCGCCCGCTGGTGTGCGCCCTGCTCGACGAGGCCGTCGCCGAGCCCGGCACTGCGCTCGACCCGACCGGCGGGTTCACTGAGCTGCAGCCCAAATGGGCACCCAATATCGTGGTGGGGCTGGGCAGGCTCGCCGGGCACACCGTCGGCGTGATCGCGAACAACCCGCTGCGCCTCGGTGGCTGCCTGGACTCGGCTTCGGCGGAGAAGGCGTCGCGCTTCGTGCGGATGTGCGATTCGTTCGGGGTACCCCTGCTGGTCCTGGTGGACGTGCCCGGCTACCTGCCCGGCGTCGGCCAGGAGTGGGACGGCGTGGTGCGTCGCGGCGCCAAGCTGCTGCACGCCTTCGCCGAGGCGGTCGTCCCCCGGGTCACCCTGGTCACTCGCAAGGCCTTCGGCGGCGCCTACATCGCGATGAACTCCCGGTCGCTAGGGGCCACTGGAGTCTTCGCCTGGCCCGACGTCCAAGTCGCGGTGATGGGCGCCAAGGCCGCCGTGGGCATTCTCCATCGCAAGGCGTTGGCCGCCGCGGCACAGGATGATCGGGAGGCGTTGCACGCCAAACTCGCCGAGCACCATGAGGGGATCGCCGGCGGGGTCGATCGCGCGGTGGCGATCGGAGCGGTGGACGAGGTGGTCAAGCCCGCGCAGACCCGGCGGCGCCTGGCGGAAGCGTTGGCGGCGGCACCGGAGGGCCGCGGCGCGCACGGCAACATCCCGCTGTAGTTGGTGGCTCTTCAAGGGCGGCCAACCTCAGCAGGGCACCCGCAGGCTTGCGCTGGGTGAATTGGGGCTCAGTCGTAGTTCGTCGGCATCGCCGATCAGCGGGTAGGACACCCACCACCGCAGGCACCTCACCGGCAGCTCGGGTGGCGCGTCGGCGGGGTCCTGCAGGCTGGTGAACGACAGCAACGCCACCAGCCCACCACCAGTTCTGGGCTCCAGCCGGTGCAGCACGATGCTGCCATCGAGAGTCGACCGGAACTGGTCGCGCCAGGCTGCTTCCCCCGTGTCGCGGGCCTGCTGCGGGGTAACGGTGCTGCGCCACAGCTTGTAGTTTCCTGCGTTGATCGCGTCGAAGTACTCCTGCAGCACCCTGCGCACCCGGGCGGCGTCCGGATGCAGCTCGGCGTCCTCGACGAGCGCGACAGTGGTCGGCCCCGGCTCGGGAGCGCGCGGCGGTGCGTTGGTGGCGATCGAACCGCCGCCACTCGCCCCAGCGGCAGGCTGCAACTCGCGCACCAGCAACCCGGCGCCCGCCGCGGCGGCGAGCACCACGACCGTCACCGCGAGGAGACGCTGCAGCATCCGGGCAGCCTACGGCTGCCCGGTCAGCCCACGTGGTGCAGCCAGGTCACCGGGGCACCGTCGGCAGCGCGGCGGAAGGGCTCCAGCGCGTCGTCCCACGCCGCGCCGAGGAGCTGGTCGAGCTGGTGGGCAAAGGTCTCCCGGCTGCGGGCGGTGGCGGCCAAGGCCCGCAACTGGTCTTCGCCGACCACGATGTCACCGTTGGCGCTGGTGCGGGCGCGCCACAACCCGAGCCCGGGTACGAAGCAGAACCGCTCTCCGTCCAGCCCGGGGCTGGGCTGCTCGGTCACTTCGAAGCGCAGCATCGGCCACGCCCGCAGCGCGCTAGCCACCGCCGCTGCGACACCCGGTTGTCCGGACCAGTCACATTCGGCGCGCAGCTGACCAGGCGCTGCTGCCTGGGCAGTCCACTGCAAATCCACTCTGATCTGCAGTGCAGCCGCTACCGCCCACTCGACGTGCGGACATACCGCGGACGGCGACGAGTGGACGTAAATCGTCCCACTGGTGCTCATCTGGTGACCTCCGCTGATCGACGAGGAGCGTCTTCCCCTACGTCCTCGTGACCACGCAGGCACCTGATCAACTGGGCACCGTCACACATTGTGCCCTTGCGGCGGCTGATACGCCAGCGACCCACCGCGCCGGGGCTCAGGGGGCATGGGCCCCCAGTGCTTGCGCCGCAGCCACCACGTCGACCAACCCGGTGCCCTTGTCGAAGGATGTGGAGTACCCGTCCACGTTCTGGTACGGGGCTCCGTCGGAATAGCGGAAGGCGGTCGACTTCAGCGCGTCCTCGATCTCGGCCGGCGTCGCGGTCGGTTTGATCTGGAAGAGCAACGCCACGATCCCAGCGATCTGCGGCGCCGCCATCGACGTGCCGCTGAGCGTGTTGTAGCTGCCCACGTCGAGAATTCCGGAGCCGTTCTGTGGCTTGAGCCCAGTGGAGCAGATCGGTTGGTAGAGGCGACAGGCGCCGACGATGTTCTCGCCTGGTGCTGAGATGTCCGGCCAGGTCGACGGGTCGGTCTTGGCACCCCGGGAGGAGAACACGGATACCGGACCGCTCCGCGTTCCGGCGCCCTCGTCGTTGTAAGAGGCCACTGAGATGATCCCGCCCGTCGGGTCCTGAGCGGGCGCGTTGGTAAGGCTCTCCAAGCCGTCTCCACCGTCATTGCCGGCGGCCCAGACGGTGACCACACCCTCCGACGCGAGCTGGCGCTGAAGCTTGACGGTGGTCGAGTTCAGATCGAACTCGCCCCCACCCGGCGAGCCATAGGAGTTGTTGACTACCTTGATCGGCGGGCATTGCGCGGCGGACACCCCCGCACCGCACGGCTTGGCGTGGTTCTCCAGCACCCAGTTCAACGCCGTGTCGGCACTGATGACCGCCACCGCCGCGCCGGTGGACAATGAGACGATCTTGGCTTCGGGCGCCGTTCCGGACACCGTGCTGCCGTCGCTGAGAGTGACGCTATGGCCGGCAGCGATGCTGGCGACGTGGGTGCCGTGGCCGCCGAGAGACAGCGTGTCGGTGTCAACAGTGGTGGGCACTGGCACGACGCACTTGGTGTCGGTGCTCGCCTCGTCCAGACACACGCTCTTCAGGCTCCGCACGACCTTGCCCCCGGCGAATGCGGGGTGCGTGGGGTCGATCCCGGAATCGATCACCGCAACGCTCACGCCGCTGCCGTCCAGCGCTGAGCCATTCGCGCCGACCAGGGTCTGCCGGGCTTCCAGGCCGCGAGTTGCCACCTGAGAGGCAGCGGCAGCGTGCGACGTGATGAGCTGGTCGCCCTCGAGGTAAGTCACGCCAGGTTGGGTGCGCGCCGCCTCGACCTGTGGCCTGGTCGCCCACGCGGTCACCACTCCGATCTTGCCGAAGGTGGTGACCCGCTGCATCCCGGTGGCAGCGACCGCCCGCTCGGCGTCGGCGAGCGTCGCTCCATGCACCATCACCGGCATCCGGCCGGTGGCCGGGGCCGCCAGCTGGCCGACCAGCGACGGCGACAGCCGCACAGGTGCCGGTTGCGCAGCCGCCGGCATGGCGGCCAGCGAACCCCCAGCGAGCAGACCGGTGACGAGCAGACCGGTCAGCACACCCCATCGAGCCATGAACCCTCCCCTTCGTCCTGCACTGCGCGGCCTTTCAATGGGCGGCCTTTCGATAGGCGGCCTTCACTGGGACGCACCCTGTGAGTGAACACGTAGCGCGCACGACCGTCAACGCTGTGTGCTCGCCGATCCGGTGTGACTCGCCTTGTCAGGATCGGCGGCCATCAGCGAGACGTCTCCGCACCCGATCGGTTGCTTCCCGCGCGGGTCCGCACGCCATGCGGAGGATTCGTCAGCTGCGTGAGCGGGCCGGTCGCCAGGTGACGGCCAGCAGCACCGCGGCGCCAAGGACCCCCAGCCCGACCGTGAGGGCCAAACCCACCGCACCGTCCAGCGCTGCGTCGATGCCGAGCAACCGGTCCACCGAGGCGGTGCCCGGTCCGAGCAACCCGATCACCGCACACACCACGCCGATCATGAGAACGTATTCATAGCCTTCCTTGAATACGAAGAATCCGTTCCGACGGTGCGCGGCGATCCCGGCGGTCACCATCGTGCCGACGACGAAGGCCGCCGCCAGCGGGGTCAGCAGCCCGATCGCCAGCGCGCCCCCGGCGACGAGCTCTCCGGCACCGGACAGCACCGCGTGCAGCTTCGGCGGCCGCAGGCCCAGCGAGCCGAACCAGCGGGCGGTTCCGGCCAGCCCACCGCGGCCCCACAGGTGGTTGTACCCGTGCGCCACCAGCGTGAGCCCCACCACGACACGCAGCAGCGCAGCCGCGGCGTCGACGCTGTCGAACCCAGTCATCGCCCCCCACCACTGAGGTCGCCGAGCGGGGTGGCAGCCCGCAGCCAGGTATCGATCTGCTCAGGAGTGCCGGGGAGGCCGAACAGCGACCCCTGGCCGGCGTCACACCCCAGCGCCCGGAACCGCTCGTGCTGGACGTCGGTCTCCACACCTTCGGCGGTCACGGTCAGATCCAAGGCGTGCGCCAGGCTCACCAAGGTCGCCACAATCTGCGCATCGACGGGGTCGGAGTCGGGAGGCCGCAGGCTCACGGCGAACGAACCGGCCAGCTTGAGCTCATGCATCGGCAGCCGGCGCAGGTAGGAGAAGTTGGAGTAACCGGTGCCGAAGTCATCGATGGCGATTCGCACGCCCATGCGGTACAGCTTCGTCAGTGCTTTGAGCGGACCTGCCTCGTCGCCCATCAGGGACTGCTCGGTGAGTTCGAGTTGCAGGTTGGACGGGTCGAGCCCGTTGTCCGCCAGGACCGTCGCGACCTCGGCCACCAGGTTGGGTTCATGCAGCTGCCGGGGCGCGAGGTTGACGCTGACCACCGGCGCGGCTTCGCCGACAGCATCGTGCCACCGACGGGCCTGCTCGCATGCCCGGGTGAGCACCCAGTGCCCGAGCTGCACGATCGACCCGGTCTCCTCGGCCAGCTCGATGAACCGTTCGGGCCCGAGCACGCCCAGCGTCGGGTGACGCCAGCGCACCAGCGCCTCGACCCCGCGCAGCGCACCGTCGGTCAACCCGACCAGCGGCTGGTAGTCGATGAAGAACTCGCCGCGGTCGATCGCGGCCAGCAGCGTGGCGGACAGCGTGAAACGGGCCACCTCCCTGTCGTTGCGGTGCTGGTCGAACATCGCGTAGCGAGCCTTACCGTCGGCTTTCGCCCGGTAGAGGGTGATGTCGGCGGCCTGCATGAGGTCCGCCGGGTTGGTGTCGGCCACCGGCCGCTCGATGACACCGATACTCGTCGTGACGGTCAGCGAGTGATCACCGACTCGGATCGGCGCGGCCATGGCGGCCAGGATCTCTTCGGCCAGTGCGGTCACGTCGTGCTCTCCGGCGGTGTCCTCGATGATGATCACAAACTCGTCACCGCCCATCCGGGCCAGCAGCTGCCCCGAACCGCAGCAGCGGGCCAACCGGGATGCGACGGCTTTCAGCAATTCATCGCCGACATCGTGGCCCAGGCTGTCATTGACCACCTTGAACCCGTCCAGGTCCAGGAAACACAACCCGACCCGGCGTTGGCCCGCCGGTCCGCCGAATATCTGTTCCAGCCGTTCGGTGGCCCTCGCCCGGTTGGGCAGCCCGGTCAGCGGGTCGTGGTAGGCCTGATGCTGCAACTTGGCCTGCAGGCGATGCCGTTCGGACACGTCCTCCAGCAACGCCACCTGGTACGCGGGCACTCCAGCCTCGTCGCGCACCAGCGACACCGTCAGGTCGACGCAGATCTCGCTGCCATCGCAACGGTAGAACCGCTTCTCCATGCGGAAGTGATCCCGCTCACCGCGGACCAGCTCCCGGTAGATTTCCCACACGCTGGGGGCGTCCTGCGGGTGGACCATCGCACTGACGTTGAGCCGGGTGAATTCTTCGAGGGTGTAGCCGAACATCCGCTGCAGCGCCGGATTGGCGTCGGTGATGGTGCCATCCAGCTCGCCGATCCCGATCCCGATCCCCGCCTCGGTGAACATCGCGCGGAACTTCGCCTCGCTGTCCGCCAGCGCCTGTTCGGCCTGCCGGCGCGCGCGCAGCCCAGCGCGATAGATCGCGTCCTGTTCATCCAGACTGCGCTCGCGCAGCGTATTGGCGTAGCCGGCGGCCAGACTGCCGGCCAGCTGGGCGACTCGACCGGCGACGTCGACGCAGAGCGGGGCAGCACCCAGTAGACTCGGCAAACCCTCGGCCATCAGAGCCAGGGTCTTGCTGAGCGTCTCGGTGCCGGTGAAATGTGCCGCGACCATTTCGGCGCCGACCCGGCGCCCGACCGACGGATCGAACTCGGCGGCCAGAGCTCCATCGACGAGCTGGTGGGTAAGCCCGAGCAGGTGTTTGGCGAGCCCGCCGCGGCCCATCGACACATAACTCGTGCCGACGATCGCCTCGGCCCAACGCCGGGCGAACGCCTCCCGATCCGTGTGGGTCATCCTCGCCGACCCACCACCGCGTAGCCGGTGAACCGCTCGGGATGGTCATCGACGTCGGCCGGTGAGTCCGGACGCCACAGCGGCAGGAACACCACTCCGGGGTCCACCAGCTCGAACCCGCCGAGCAACCCCTCGATCTGCAGGCGGGAGCGCATCGTCATGGGGGTCGGGGTGCGCTGGTAGAGATCGGTGTGCGAGCCGGCCTGATCGGGCCGGCCCTCGTAGCTGGCGTGCGAGACGACGAGATGGCTTCCGGGCGCCATGATCGCGCGGTACTGCGCGATGATATTCGCCGGGTCCGCAGCATCGGGGACGAAGTGCAGGATCGCGACCATGAGCACGCCGAGCGGCTGGGCCGGGTCGATCAGCCGCTTGGCCCGCGGATCATCGAGGATCGACACCACATCGCGCAGATCGGCCTGGACGACGTCCGCGCGCGGATTCCCGTTCAGGATGGCCCGGCTGTGCGCAACGGCCACTGGATCGATGTCCACGTAGACCACCCGGACCTCGGGTGCGGCCGCCTGAGCGACCTCGTGCACATTGCCCTCGGTGGGGATGCCGGAGCCGATATCCAGGAATTGGGTGATGCCCTGCCGGACCAGGTAACGCACCGAGCGACGCAGGAATGCCCGGTTGGCCTGCATGATCAGAGGCAGCTCCGGCCACAGCTCGATCGCCCGACGAGCCATCCGCCGGTCCGCGGCGAAGTTGTGCGAGCCACCCAGGTAGTAGTCATACACTCGGGCAGCGCTAGGATGCTCGAGATCCACATCGCCCGACGCCCAGCCCGGCCGGTCCACTCGGTCACCCTCCCACTGATGTCGACGACGGGATGCCGAACAGTCGCGAACCGCAGACCCTGGCACTCTCCATAACAGACCGGAAACACCCCGTGCAAGGCTGGAGGCCAGCGCTCTCAGCAGTTTACCCGTTGTTTGCTTGATACTAGCTCTATAGCTAGCCAGGAAGGTGCCGAGCAGCGCGGTCGGTGATGGTGGGCGGCGAGTCGACGCCGCCATAAATCATTCTCGCCGGCCTACCACCGCGTAGCCGAACCGCTCGGGATGGTCACCGACGTCGACCGGTGAGTCCGGACGCCACAGCGGCATGAACACCAGTCCAGGTGTCACCAGGTCAAACCCGTCGAGCAATGCCTCGATCTCCGGAGGCGTGCGCATCGTCAACGGAGCGGTAGTGCGCCGGTAGTGCTCGACGACCGGCCCGACCTCATCGGGTGAGCCCCCGTAGCCGGCGTGCGAGACGACGAGATGGCTTCCGGGCGCCATCATCGTGCGGTACCGCGCGACGATGCCCGCCGGGTCCTCCTCATCCGGGAAAAAGTGCAGGATGAACACCATGAGCACGCCGAGCGGCTGGGCCGGGTCGATCAGCCGCTTGGCCCGCGGATCATCGAGGATCGACGCCACATCGCGCAGATCGGCCTGGACGACGTCCGCACGCGGATTCCCGTTCAGGATGGCCCGGCTGTGCGCGACGGCCACCGAGTCGATGTCCACGTAGACCACCCGCGCCTCAGGTGTGGCCGCCTGGGCGACCTCGTGCACATTGCCCTCGGTAGGTATACCAGAACCGATATCCAGGAATTGGGTGATGCCCTGCCGGACCAGGTAACGCACCGAACGACGCAGGAATGCCCGGTTGATCTGCATGATCAGAGGCAGCTCCGGCCACAGCTCGATCGCCCGACGAGCCACCCGCCGGTCCACGGCGAAGTTGTGCGAGCCACCCAGGTAGTAGTCATACACTCGGGCTATGCTGGGATGTTCGAGATCCACATCGCCCGACGCCCAGCCCGGCCGGTCCACTCGGTCACTCTCCCCTACTGGTGTCGACGACGAATACTAACTCTGTACCTAGCGAGGGATGTGCCGTGCAGCACGGTAGGCGGGCGGCGGTCCTGGGTTGCCCGATCCGGCACTCATTGTCACCAGCGGTACACCGCGCCGCCTATGCGGCGCTGGGCCTGACCGATTGGCGCTACGAGGCGTTCGAATGCGACGAAGCGGCGCTACCCACCTTCGTCGAGCGGCTCGGGCCACAGTGGGCTGGTCTGTCGCTGACAATGCCCCTCAAACGGGCTGCCTTGACCGTGGCCGACGAGGTCTCCCCGCTGGCCCGCGCGGTCGGTGCGGTGAACACACTCGTGCTGGGGCAGCCGGGCGGCCGCAGCCGGGCGGAGAACACCGACGTGGCCGGCATCCTGACCGCACTTCGCGAAGCGGGGCTCGACCGGGTCGGCGCAGCGGTCATCCTCGGGGCCGGCGGTACCGCCCAGGCCGCGCTCGCCGCGCTGCGCGAGCTCGGGGAGGCGGCACCGACTGTTCTCGTGCGGGATCCGGCCAGAACAGCGGACCTCCGCGCAGCGGCGGACCGGCTCGGGGTCCGGCCGACGATATCCGGCGGGCTACCCGACCGCGCCGTTCCCGAGGCCGACGTCGTCATCTCCACCCTGCCGCCCGGCGCCGCCGACGCGATAAGCCCGCAGCGCTGGTCTGCCAGGCCGGTGGTGCTCGATGTCGTCTACACGCCGTGGCCCACCCCGCTCGCCGCAGCCGCGCTCGGTGCGGGCTGCCGGATCGTCAGCGGTCTGGCGGTGCTGCTGCATCAAGCGGTCGCGCAGGTGGAGCTGATGACCGGTCGCGGCGCGCCGGTTGCTGCGATGCGCCAGGCACTCGACACCGCCGTCCGGGCCGCTCGACCTTGAGCTAGCGCGGGCTGCGTGGCGGTGCCTCAGTCAGCGTAGCCACGGGGCTAACCTTCCGCGCACAGGTCGTTACGCAGCGCGCCCAGGGGAGAGTTGTGCCCGATTCGTTTGTTCACCTGCACGTGCACACCGAGTACTCGATGCTCGACGGTGCGGCCAAGATCAGCCCGCTGTTCGCCGAGGTTGAGCGGCTGGGGATGCCTGCGGTGGCGATGACCGACCACGGCAACATGTACGGGTCTGCTGAGTTCTTCCGTCAGTCGAAGAAGTGTGGCGTCAAGCCGATCATCGGCATCGAAGCGTACCTCGCGCCGGGCAGCCGCTACCACAAGAAGCCGATCTTCTGGGGGCAGGCCAGCCAGCGCGGCAGCGACGAGTTCGGCGAGGGCGGCGACGTGTCCGGCGGTGGCGCCTACACGCACATGACGATGCTCGCGGCCGACGCGGCAGGCCTACGCAACCTGTTCAAGCTGTCCAGCTTCGCCTCATTCGACGGCTTCTACCGCAAGCCCCGCATGGACCGGGACCTGATCGCCGAGCATGCCCAGGGAATCATCGCCACGACCGGCTGCCCCTCGGGAGAGGTGCAGACCCGGCTACGGCTCGGCCAGCGCACCGAAGCGATCCAGGCCGCATCGGACTACCGGGACATCTTCGGCCCGGACAGCTTCTTCCTCGAGCTCATGGACCACGGTCTACCCATCGAACGGTCCGTGCGTGAGGGCCTGCTGGAGATCGGCCGGGTGCTCGATCTGAGGCCATTGGCCACCAACGACAGCCACTACGTCACCCAGGACCAGGCCGATGCACACGCTGTGTTGTTATGCGTGCAGTCGGGCAAGACACTCGACGATCCGAACCGGTTCAAGTTCGACGGCGACGGCTACTACCTCAAGTCAGCCGCCGAGATGCGCGCCTACTGGGACACCGAAGTCCCCGGCGCAGCGGACAACACACTGTTGATCGCCGAACGGGTCGGGCCGTACGACGAGGTGTACGCCGAAGTCAACCGCATGCCTCGGTTCCCCCTAGCCGACGGCGAGACCGAAGACCTGCTGCTACGCCGCGAAGTCGAGCAGTACACGCCGTCACGCTTCCCGGACGGGCTCACCCCGGAGCACCAGGAGCGCATCGAGATCGAACTCGGCGTGATCTCCCAGATGGGCTTTCCCGGCTACTTCCTCGTGGTCGGCGACCTGGTCCGATGGGCCAGGTCCCAGAAGATCGCGGTCGGCCCCGGCCGTGGTTCGGCGACCGGGTCGCTGGTGGCCTACATCCTGCACATCACCGACCTCGACCCGATCGAACACTCACTGATCTTCGAGCGGTTCCTCAACCCGGAACGAGTCAGCCCACCCGACATCGACCTCGACTTCGACGAGCGTCGTCGCGGCGAGGTCATGGAGTACACGGTCAACAAGTGGGGCGCGGAGAACGTCGCCCAGGTCATCACCTTCGGAACGATCAAAACCAAGGCCGCCCTGAAAGACGCCGCCCGCGTGCTGCACGGCCAACCGGGGTTCTCCATCGCCGATCGCATCTCCAAGGCCCTGCCCCCACCCGTCTTTGCCAAGGACATCCCACTCGCCGGCATCTTCGACCCGCAACACGAGCGCTACCCCGAGGCCACCGAGATCCGCGCGCTGGTCGAGTCCGACCCGCAGGTCGCAAAGATCATGGACACCGCCCGCGGCCTGGAAGGACTGACCCGCAACGCCGGCGTTCACGCCTGCGCGGTCATCCTGTCCGCGCAGCCCCTGCTCGACGTGATCCCGTTGTGGAAGCGCGACGACGGCTCGGTCATCACCGGCTGGGACTTCCCCGCGTGTGAAGACGTCGGCCTGCTGAAGATGGACTTCCTCGGTCTCCGCACGCTGACCGTCATCGACGACACCCTCAAGGAGGTCCGCACCAACCACGGTGTGGACATCGACCTGGCCACGCTGACCTTGGACGACCCGGCCACCTACGAACTGCTGGGCCGCGGTGACACACTCGGGGTGTTCCAGCTCGACGGCGGCGCCATGCGCGACCTGCTGCGCCGGATGCAACCCAAGAAGTTCGGCGACATCGCAGCCGTGCTCGCCCTCTACCGGCCCGGCCCGATGGCAGCCAACGCCCACAACGACTACGCCGAACGTTCCAACGGCCGCCAGAAAATCAAGCCAATCCACCCTGAGCTGAAAGACGCGCTCGAACCGATCCTCGGGGAGACCTACCACCTGCTGGTCTACCAAGAGCAGGTCATGGCCATCGCCCAGCAGCTGGCCGACTACAGCCTGGGCAGCGCGGACCTGCTGCGCCGGGCGATGGGCAAGAAGAAGAAGGAGATCATCGAGAAGGAGTTCGAGCGATTCCGCGCCGGGATGACCGGCAAGGGCTTCTCGCCGGAGGCCACCCAGACCCTGTGGGACGTGATGCTCCCGTTCGCCGGGTACGCGTTCAACAAATCCCACACCGCCGGCTACGGGCTCGTCTCGTACTGGACGGCCTACCTGAAGGCCAACTACCAGGCCGAGTTCATGGCCGCCCAGCTCACCTCGATCGGCGACAACAAGGACAAGTCCGCGATTTACCTGGCGGAATGCCGCCGCATGGGTATCAAGGTGCTGCCACCGGACATCAACGACTCCGGTCTGTATTTCGCCGCCGCCGGCAGCGACATCCGGTTCGGTCTTGGCGCGATCCGCAACGTCGGTGCGAACGTCGTGTCCTCGATCATCACCACCCGCGAGCAGAAAGGCCGGTTCAGCTCGTTCACCGACTTCTTGGAGAAGGTCGAGCTGGTGTGCTGCAATAAACGCACCATCGAATCGCTGATCAAGGCCGGCGCGTTCGACTCCTTCGGTCACACCCGGCTGTCACTCGTCCAGGTGCATGAGGAGGCCGTCGATGCGGTGACCGGCCTGAAACGGCAGGAGGCGATGGGGCAGTTCGACCTGTTCGGTTCCTACGGCGATACCGCGCCGCAACCCGACGCCTCGCCGCTGGCTCACCTGGCGTTGCGGACTGAGGAATGGCCGCGCAAAGAACTGCTGATGCACGAGAGGGAAATGCTCGGGCTCTACGTGTCTGCTCATCCGCTGGACGGGGCCGAGCGGATCTTACGCAAGCACGCGCTCAAACCGATCGCGGCGGTGCTCGACGAGGCGCCTAAGGAGGGCGAGGTCGTGATGTCCGGCATGATCACGACCGTCGACCGGCGGGTGAACAAACAGGGCGAACCGTGGGCGATCGTGACGCTGGAGGATCTGGACGCCTCGATCGAGGTGCTGTTTTTCGCCAAGTCCTACTCGGTGCTACACGACGCGCTCGTGGCTGACACAGCGGTGGCCGTCAAAGGCCGGGTGAACTGGCGGGAAGACAAGATGTCGGTTTTCGGGTCGGACGTGGTCCCACTGGACATCAGTGACGCCGAGCACAATCCGGACACACCACCCGCGTTCGTGCTCCGCGCCGAGGTCAGCAAGCTCGATCACGACGTGGCCACGGAACTACGCGGCACGCTGCTCGCGCACAAAGGCAACACGCCCGTACACATCGTTCTGCGCCACGAGGGCAGAGAAACGCCGCTGGTGGTGGCGATCGACAACTATCCAGTGACCGTGGGCTCGGCGCTCGTCAGCGAACTGAAGGCCATCTCCGGAATCACGATTGCCACCCGATGACCGAGATCGACGTTGCGGGACGGGGTTAGCATCGTGGGGTGACGACATCGTCTCGGCCGCGCAACCGCGGTACGCGAGGAGTCCACGCCATGAGCACCACTGGGACGTCGGCGGAGGCCGACGTCGACACCCTCATCGGTGGCATCGCACACGACCTCGGACCGGATCCCTTTCCGGTACACGGTATGGACCATCTGCGATTCGCCGTCGGCAACGCGCGGCAGGCCGCGCACTTCTACTCGACCGCGTTCAGCATGACCTGCGTGGCCTACCGGGGTCCAGAGCAGGGCTACCGGGATGCAGTGGAGTACGTGCTGGTCTCGGGCCGGGTCCGGTTCGTGTTGACCGGGCCGGTGCGTGCTGGCACACCACTGGCCCAGCGGGTGGCGGCGCACGGCGACGGGGTCAACGACCTCGCCATTGAGGTGCCCGACGTGGACCGGGCGGTCGCGTTCGCCCGCCTGCAGGGCGCCACCGTCCTGCAGGAACCGGCCGACGCCACCGACGAGCACGGCACGGTGCGGCTGGCCGCGCTGGCGACCTACGGCGACACCCGGCACACCCTCGTCGATCGGTCCCACTACCGTGGCCCATTCCTGCCCGGATTCGTCGAACGGCCCCCGCTGGTCGCTCCCCGGCGCCGGCTGTTCCAGGCCGTAGACCACTGCGTGGGCAACGTGGAACTCGGCCGCATGGACGTCTGGGTGTCGTTCTACAACCGGGTCATGGGCTTTCAGAACATGAAGGAGTTCATCGGCGACGACATCGCCACCGAGTACTCCGCGCTGATGTCCAAGGTTGTCACCAGCGGTAACCACCGGGTCAAGTTCCCGCTCAACGAGCCCGCGATCGGCCGCAAGCGCTCGCAGATCGACGAGTACCTGGAGTTCTACGGCGGCCCGGGCGTGCAGCACATCGCGCTGGCGACCGGCGATATCGTCGGCGCCGTCACGGCGATGCGGGACCTGGGCGTGGAGTTCCTGGACACGCCGGAGTCCTACTACGACACCCTCGGCGAGTGGGTCGGCGACACCCGCGTCCCGGTCCAGACGCTGCGCGAACTGCGCATCCTCGCCGACCGAGATGAGGACGGCTACCTTCTGCAGGTCTTCACCAAGCCGGTGCAGGACCGGCCGACGGTGTTCTTCGAGCTCATCGAGCGGCACGGCTCGCTGGGTTTCGGCAAGGGCAACTTCAAGGCGCTGTTCGAAGCCATCGAGCGCGAGCAGGCCCGCCGCGGCAATCTGTAGCACCGGCAATCTGGAGAATCCTGGCGAGCCATGGCCTTCTACCGGCAGGCGGGCACGATCCCGCACAAGCGTCACACCCAGCACCGGCGCCCCGACGGCTCGCTGTACTACGAGGAGCTCATCGGCGCCGACGGCTTCTCCTCGGACTCCTCGCTGCTCTATCACGAGCAGATCCCCTCGGCGATCGTCGACGCCCGGCCGTGGGCCCTGCCCGACTACAGCACGGCACCCAACGAGCCGCTGCTACCGCGGCACCTGCGGCTGCACGAACTCTTCGGCGGCCAGGAGTGGAAACGCCACGACGTGGTGACCGGGCGGCGGCTGCTGCTCGGCAACGCCGACGTGCGGATCAGTTACGTCGTCGCAGGCGAAACCTCGCCGCTGTACCGCAATGCCCTGGGCGACGAGTGCGTCTACGTCGAGTCCGGCTCGGCCACGGTGCAGACGGTGTTCGGTGCGCTGCACGTCGGCACCGGTGACTACGTCGTGCTGCCACGCGCCACCACTCACCGGTGGGTGCCCAGACCCGACGAACCGCTGCGCGCGTACTGCATCGAGGCGAACAGTCACATCACCCCGCCACCGCGCTACCTGTCCCGGTTCGGCCAGTTCCTGGAACACGCCCCGTACTGCGAGCGCGACCTGCGGGGTCCTGGCCGGCCCGAGTTGGTCGGCGGTACCGACGTGGAGGTCCTGGTCAAGCACCGCGGCGCCGATGCTGGAACGGGGGGTGTGACTGGCACGATGTACACCTACCCACAGCACCCCTTCGACGTGGTGGGGTGGGACGGTTGCCTCTACCCGTACGCGTTTAACGTCGCCGACTTCGAGCCGATCACCGGGCGCATCCACCAGCCGCCACCAGCGCATCAGGTCTTTGCCGGAACCGGGTTCGTGATCTGCAATTTCGTGCCCCGCAAGGTCGACTACCACCCGCTGGCGGTACCGGTGCCCTACTACCACTGCAACGTCGACTCCGACGAGGTCATGTTCTACTGCGGCGGCGACTACGAGGCGCGCAAGGGCAGCGGCATCGGTCCGGGCTCGATCTCCCTGCATCCCGGTGGCCACACCCACGGCCCGCAGCCGGGGGCGATCGAGCGCAGCCTCGGGGTCGAGTCCTTCGACGAGCTGGCGGTCATGGTCGACACCTTCCGGCCACTGGGGCTAGGTGAGGGCGGCGTTGCCTGCGAGGACCCGGCGTACCCGTGGAGCTGGTCGGGGCGAGGCCCAGCCGGATGACCAGTTGGACCGGGGTGGCGGCCGACCACCCCTTCGGCCTGCACACGCTGCCCTACGGGGTCTTCACCGACCCCACTCGGCTGCAACCGCACGTCGGAGTGGCGGTGGGCGACGCCATCCTCGACCTCACCGCAGCCAGTGCGGAGCTGTTACCCGAGCACGCTGCGCTGTTCCGCGGTGGCAACCTCGACGCGTTGCTGGCCGCCGGGCGCCAGACCTGGACCGCGATCCGGGCCGCGCTGACCCGCTGGTTGACCGACGAGCGGCACGCCGAGGTGCTGGCGCCGCTACTCATACCTGCTGCCGACGTGACGATGCGGTTGCCGTTCACCATCGCCGACTACGTCGACTTCTCCTCCTGCGAGCAGCATGCGACCAACGCCGGACGACTCCTGCGGCCCGGCCAGCCGCCGCTGCCGCCGAACTGGCGGCACCTGCCGGTCGGCTACCACGGCCGGGCCGGCACCGTCGTCCTCTCCGGGACACCGGTGATCCGGCCGGATGGGCAGCGACGCCTCCCGGACGGCACGGTCACCTTCGGTCCGTCGACCGCGCTGGATCTCGAGGCGGAGGTCGGCTTCGTCGTCGGCGCCCCCTCGGTCCCGGGCCGGCCGGTCGGGCTGGCCTCCTTCACCGACCACGTCTTCGGCCTGTGCCTGATCAACGACTGGTCCGCCCGGGACATCCAGGCCTGGGAGTACGTCCCGCTCGGGCCGTTGCTCGGCAAGTCCTTCGCCACCTCGGTCTCCCCGTGGATCGTGCCGCTGGATGCCCTGAGTGCCGCGCGGATCCGGCCACCGGTGCGCGATCCTGCCCCGCTGCCCTATCTCGACGACACCGGCACCGAGCCGTGGGGGTTGGACATCACGATGGAGGTGCGGCTCAACGGTCAGCTGGTCTCCCGCCCGCCGTTCGCCGGAATGTATTGGACGCCTGCGCAGCAGCTGGCGCACCTGACCAGCAACGGCGCGTGCCTGCGCACCGGTGATCTGTTCGCCTCCGGCGCGGTCAGCGGGGCGGCGCCGGACCAACGGGGCTCGCTGCTCGAACTGAGCTGGAACGGTTCGCAGCCGCTGACCCTCTCGGATGGCCGCACCCGCAGCTTCCTCTGCGACGCCGACGAGGTGTCGATCACCGCGACCGCGCCCGGCCCTGGGGCCACCGTCATCGGGCTGGGTGAGGTCCACGGGCGCATCGCCGAGGGTACCCACCGCGGTGGGTGACACCCGCGCTTCGGTTACCGTGACGCTGATCCGATGCCCGGCAGCTGACCGAACCTCGGCGAAGGAGACTGATGACCGCCCCCCAGTCGTGGCCGGGCGCCGCTTACCCGCTCGGCGCCGGCTACGACGGAGCAGGTACCAACTTCACCCTGTTCTCCGAGGTCGCGGACAAGGTTGAGCTGTGCCTGTTCGACAGCGGCAGCAGCGGCAGCAGCGATGATGCTGCCGCGGCCGAGATCCGGGTCCGGTTGCCCGAGGTCGACGGGTTCGTCTGGCACGGCTACCTGCCCGGCATCGGACCTGGTCAGCACTATGGATACCGGGTGCACGGCCGCTACGATCCCGCCGCCGGGCAACGGTGCAACCCGGCCAAGCTGCTCATCGACCCGTACGCCAAGGCGGTGTCCGGCCACGCGAGAGACTCCACGGTGGACTGGGACCCAGCGGTGTTCGGTTACCCCTTCACCGATCCGGACCAGCGCAACGACGACGACTCCGCCGCACACGCGCCGAAGTCGGTGGTGATCAACCCGTTCTTCGACTGGGCCGACGACCGGCACCCGCGCACCCCGTACCACGAGACGGTGATCTACGAGGCGCACGTGCGCGGTCTGACCATCGCCCATCCGGAGATCCCGCCGGAGATGCGCGGCACCTACGCCGGCCTCGCGCATCCGGTGATGATCAACTACCTGACCACTCTGGGTATCACGGCAGTGGAGCTGATGCCGGTACACCAGTTCATCACCGATCACCACCTCGCTCAGCACGACCTGACCAACTACTGGGGTTACAACACCGTCGCGTTCCTCGCCCCGCACAACGGCTACGCCGCGGCGGGCACCGTCGGGCCGCGGGCGCACGAGGTGGTCTCGCAGTTCAAGGCGATGGTCCGGGAGCTGCACACCGCGGGTATCGAGGTGATCCTCGACGTGGTCTACAACCACACCGCCGAGGGCAACCACCTGGGACCGACGCTGTCGATGCGCGGCGTCGACAACCCGGCCTACTACCGCCTGGTCGAGGACGACCCGCGCTACTACATGGACTACACCGGCACCGGTAACTCGCTCAATGTGCGGCACCCGCACACCCTTCAGCTGATTATGGATTCACTGCGGTACTGGGTAACCGAGATGCACGTCGACGGCTTCCGTTTCGACCTCGCCTCCACGCTGGCCCGCGAGTTCTACGACGTGGACCGGCTGTCGACGTTCTTCGACCTGGTTCAGCAAGACCCGGTGATCAGCCAGGTGAAGCTGATCGCCGAGCCCTGGGATGTCGGGCCGGGCGGCTACCAAGTGGGCAACTTCCCTCCACTGTGGACCGAATGGAACGGTAAGTATCGCGATACGGTGCGGGACTTCTGGCGCGGCGAGCCCGGGACACTGGGCGAGTTCGGCTTCCGGCTCACCGGCTCGTCCGACCTTTACCAGGACGACGGGAGGCAGCCCTACGCGTCGATCAACTTCGTCACCGCGCACGACGGGTTCACCCTCACCGATCTGGTCTCCTACAACGACAAACACAACGAAGCCAACGGCGAGGACAGCCGGGACGGCGCCGACGACAACCGGTCCTGGAACTGCGGGGTCGAGGGCCCCACCGACGATCCCGAGGTGCTGGCCCTGCGGGCCCGGCAGCGACGCAACATGCTGGCCACCCTGTTGCTGTCCCAGGGTATTCCGATGCTGCTGCACGGCGACGAGCTCGGCCGCACCCAGCAGGGCAACAACAACGTGTACTGCCAGGACAACGAACTGTCCTGGGTGGACTGGGACTCAGCCGACGAGGAACTGCGCACGTTCACCGCAGCACTGATCGCGACGCGCCGCGAGCACCCGGTGTTCCGCCGCCGCCGGTACTTTGCCGGCCGTCCGATCCGTGGTGGCAACGAACTGCGCGACATCGCGTGGTTCACCGAATCCGGTGAGGAGATGACCGAGCGGGACTGGGAGGTGAAGGTCTGTCAGTGCCTCACCGTGTTCCTCAACGGTGAGGGAATCCCTGACCCCAACCCCCGTGGCCAGCGCGTCACCGACAACTCCTTCCTGCTCTGCTTCAACGTCCACTACGAGGACATCGATGTGCAGCTGCCCGGTAACGGCTACGGGCAGGAGTGGACCGTCGTGCTGGACACCGCGACCGGAGAGCTGCCGGGCACTCGCGGTGTGACCGCTGCAGGCGATGACAAGATCACCGTCACCGCGCGCTCGCTGGTGGTTCTGGAGCGCACCGCGTGACCCCTGCTCCAGCCTCGACCTATCGGCTGCAGTTCGGTCCGGGTCTGACCTTCGCCGATGCCGTCGCCGTGGTGCCCTACCTGGCGTCGCTGGGCGTCGGCGCGGTGTATGCCTCGCCGCTGTTGCAAGCGATGCCAGGGTCCCAGCACGGTTACGACGTGGCCGACCCCGGTCGGGTATCCGACGTGCTCGGCGGGGAGCCCGGCCGGCAAATGCTGGTGGCGGCCGTTCGCGAGCACGGGTTGGCACTGGTGGTCGACATCGTGCCCAACCACCTCGGCGTCGCCGACCCGCAGGCCAACCCGGCCTGGTGGGATGTGCTGCGGCAGGGGCCGTCGTCTCGCTTCGCGCGGTGGTTCGACATCACCGGCTGGCCGCTGCGGCTGCCCGTCCTGGCCGACTCCCCCGAGGCGCCGGCGGATCTGTCCGTCAGCCTGTGCTACCACGAGCGCGCCTTCCCGGTGGCGCCCGGCACGGTCGGCAACCCGCAGCGGGTGCACGAGGCACAGCACTACCGGCTGGTCTCCTGGCGGGCCGACCAGGGCTACCGGCGCTTCTTCGCGGTGAGTGAGCTCGCCGCGGTCCGCGTGGAGGACCCCGAGGTCTTCGCCGCCACCCACCGCGAGGTACTGCGCTGGGTGGCCGAGGGCGACGTCGACGGCCTGCGGGTGGACCACCCGGACGGCCTCACCGACCCGGCGGGCTACCTGCACCGGCTACGCGAGCACGCCCCGGACACCTGGATCGTGGTGGAGAAGATCCTCGAACCTGGCGAGGAGCTACCCCCCTCGTGGCCGGTCGAGGGCACCACCGGCTACGACGCGCTCGCCGAGGTCGACGGGGTCCTCCTCGACCCAGCCGGGGAAGTTGCGTTCACCGCACTGGACACCGCGCTGACCGGCGTGCAGACCAGCTGGACGCAACTGGTGCACGACTGCAAGCTCGACGTGGCCACCGGCATGCTCGGCTCGGAGCTGCGCCGCCTGGCCGCACTGGCGGCCGACACCCGCGACGGCTCGGACGTCACTGCAGCGCTGGCCGAGATACTGGCCTGCTTCCCGGTCTACCGGTCCTACCTGCCGGACGGGGTCGCGCATCTGGATCAGGCACTGGCGGCCGCCCGGCAACGGCGTCCCGAGCTGGCCGCGACGCTGGAGGCGCTCTCGCCCCGGCTGCGGGATCCGGCCGACGAGCTCGCTGTCCGGTTCCAGCAGACCTCCGGCGCGGTGATGGCCAAGGCGGTGGAGGACACCGCCTACTACCGCTGGGCCCGGTTCATCGCGCTCAACGAGGTGGGTGGGGATCCGGCCCGCTTCGGACTCGACGTCGACGAATTCCACGCCGCGTTGGCACGCCGCGAGGAACTCGCCCCGGACGGGATGACCACGCTGTCCACGCATGACACCAAACGTTCCGGCGACGTGCGGGCCAGGCTGGCCGTACTCTCCGAGCTGCCGGCTCTGTGGGCGGACGCTGTTCGGGAGTTCACCAGGCTGGCCGACGCGACCGGAGCCACCGTGCCCGACCCGGCACTGGGCCACCTGCTCTGGCAGACGCTGGTGGGGGCGTGGCCGCTGCCGCCGGACCGGCTGCACGCCTACCTGGACAAGGCGATGCGGGAGGCGCGGACCCGCACCAGCTGGATCGACCCGGACGAGGCGTTCGAAACCGCCATGCATGCCGTCGCCGATGCCGCGCTGGACAACCCGGAGCTGCGTGCCGCGGTGGCCAGGGTGGCGGCCCGGATCACCCCAGCCGGCCGATCGAACTCGCTGTCCGCGGTGCTGCTGCAACTGGCGATGCCCGGTACGCCGGACACCTACCAGGGCGGGGAGCTGTGGGATCTCTCGCTGGTGGACCCGGACAACCGCCGCCCGGTGGATTTCGCCGCTCGGGCCGAGCTGCTACGGCGAATAGACCACGGCTGGCTGCCCGACGTGGACGAGTCAGGCGCGGCCAAGCTGCTCGTCGTGTCACGGACCCTGCGCGCCCGCCGCGACTATCCCGAGCGGTTCACCGGCTACCGCCCGCTGCACGCCGACGGCGTGGCCGCGCCGCACGCCGTCGGGTTCGCCCGCCGCGGGGTTGTCGCGGTCGCCACCCGGTTGCCGGTCGGGCTCGCCGCCCGCGGCGGCTGGGCCGAGACCGCGCTGCCCCTGCCCGAAGGCTCGTGGACCGACGCATTCACCGGTTTCTCGGCGTCGGGTCCAGCTCCCCTGGCCGGTCTGCTCGACCGCTACCCCGTCGCCCTGCTGCTGGCCGACTGACCCGCCAGGAATTTTTCGATCTTCCCCAACCGCAGCGCACCCAGCAGTCCAATGACACCGAGGCCGAAGAAGATGACGGCACCGATGATCCCCGACCCGATACCGGTGACCGCTGCAACGATCAGCAATGGCGCCAGCACCACCGCGGCCACGCTGAGCAGCTTCAGGAGCCGCTTTGCCCGCGCGATCCCGGGTAGGTGGGCCCGATCTCCCGCAATCGAAGCGCGAGCCCGCACGAGTGCCCCCACCTGCACGGCGAACATCGCGATCGCCAAGGCCCCGATGGAGATCGCTGAGCGCACGTCCTGTGCCGCCGGCTCGTAGCCGACCAACACCAGGCTCAACAGCGGGACACCACATCCCAAAGGAGTGACCAGCAGGACGGCGAAAAGCAACAGCCTGACCCGCTCCTGACGTCCCGCGCCGGGCGGGAAAGCGGCATACTCGGTCGCGTTACTCAGCGGGCCGGCCGATTCGCTTCCGGACATGGGGGTCTCAGTCCGCCTTCCACTCACCCGCAGCGGTGGCAGCCGGCCAGTTGTCACCGTCGAAGTCGGTATTGAACTGCCGCTCCTCACGCAGACTGCTTGCCCCCTGTTTAATACCCTGGAACTCGACGAACACCGCCCAGGCAACCGACGTGATAGTGACCAGAGCAGCAGTGATTCCGGCGACCACCGCAAGCGGCGCCGCAGGGGCCCCGACCACAGAGGCACAGGCCACGATCGCAGCGATGATCGCCACGGCCACCCCCGCAAGCGCGAGACCGACGGCAACCCAGAACTTGATGATCCCCCACGCCGCAGTGTGCAGGAACTCTTTGACCTTCCTGGCCAGTGCGGCCATGGCTGCGAACGCGGTCTGCTGCGCCCCCAAGGTGTCCTTGTACGCGTCGGCGGCAGACCCTTTCCAGTAGTCGTCGACGTGCAGGCGGCCCGCGCTGACCTCGGCCTCGGACGTCGCCGAAGGCTGCGCCACCTGCGCGAGCCAGCGATCACCCGCATCGAAAAGCGCCGGGGGCCACCCAGGTGAGGCGAAGAACTCCTGGATCTTGCCGGCCAACTTGGTGAACATTTCGTTCATCTTCCGTATGCCGGCTTGGATCTTGTCGACGATAAAGTCCGGGACAAGGAAAGATGGAATGCTCCGCAGTATACCATTGATCTTGTCTACGAGACTTTGCATCTTGTTGTGTATGCGCTCAAGGAGTCGTTGCGCTTTGTCGAGAAGTTCCTGGATGTCTTCGCCACTCCCGACACCGACCAGCGCGCTCATCATTTTCCTCCCGGCGTGAGTTCGGTGAAGCTCCCGGCGCCGGTGGCGTCGTCGTCCCGGTAGGTGGCGGCCGTGTCGGTCAGGGCATCAGCCATGGAACCGAGATTTTTGTGCGCTCCTTCGAGCAGGCCCACCGCCCATTGCTGCACATCCCGATAAGCGTCCGTGAGACCCGTCATCTCAGCAAAGTTCGACAAGGCATGACCGTTGAGGGGTAATTGTCTTGCCGCAGCCGCGGCGTCGCCCATCCGGTCGGCCACGACGCGCCAGGTCTGGGCGTCGCGACGCATCGCCTCGAGGTCGACATCGATGCTGTCACCAGTGTCGGGCGGTAACGGTTGCCCCACCGTGGTCACCTCCTGCGATCGTCGATACCCGATACCCGGGACTGCCCGTCCACGCCCGCCCCTCGCGAGTCGAGCCCGAGCGCGCCGAGTAGCCCAGCGGGGTCCTCGCCGAGGGCGTGCAGCCTGGCCAGTGGCCCGTCACCGAGCAGACCCTGCAGGCCCAGTGTGCCGACCCGCTCGTATGCGGCCTGGAAGGCACTGCGCAACTCCCTTGCGATGCCTGGGTCGTCCGTCCGTTTCAGGAACCGCGGTTGAAGACCGACATCGGTCACCTGGCCGCCCCCGGTCACGGTCACCTTCACGAGGTGGTTGGGGCTCACTCCGACCACGTTCTGGGCCAGCCGGCGGTCGACACGTCGCTCAAGGTCGTCGAGTTCGGCCTCGACACCCTGCAACATCGACACCAATTCCTGAACGGCCTGCCGGGTGTGGCCGCTGTCGGCAGCCATCATCGGCCGGGACGCGTTCTCTTGCGGAGCAGGGTCCTGTGGACCCTGGGGCCCACTCCCGTCCGCTGCGACGGCTGCCACGTCGGCGCCCCACGCCGCCAGCCGCCGCATGCCCGCGTCGGTGACGGCTTCAAGCACTGCGGCTCCCAGCGCCTGCTCACCGACGGCGTGGCGCCAGGACCGCTCCAGGTGAACGTCAGTCACCCGGCCCTCGCTGTCGACGGCAACTGTGACCGATCCGGTCCCGTCGCTACCTCGGTGCAGCGCGGCCGGATCGACCGCGAAGCGCCGCTGCAGATCTTCCGCTTCCCGGCGGAGTTCCCCGAGGTCATGGAATATCGACCCGGGTTCGCCCGGCACACTTGGCCCAGTCCTTGCGGTTGGTTCGGCTCGTTGCTGACCACCGGAATCGGAATCCCGCTGCCGCTGGCTCGTCCGATCCTCGTCGTACCGGGGTATGCCCATTCGCCGGAAGAACTCATCCACGCTGTCGCTCACCCGTTGGTCTCCTCCACAGTCAGTCACGGGTCGCAGGGGCAGCACCCCGGTGCGCCCGCACCGAGGGCGCACCGTAGCAGCCTGACCACTCAGCAGGTGCATGTCTGGCGGAGCGATGGACGGCGCTCAACCACCTTCGGAGGGCGCGTAGCAGCGTTCAGTCTCGGCGCAGGCCGGCGACGAGGTCCGCGGGCATCAGGGTGACGGGGAACGGCCGCTGCGCCTGCCATACGCGGTCACCCGGGGGGCACCCGACCTCGACGTAGTGACCGTCCACCAGATCCAACGCGTGCAGCGAGGGGTTCTCGGGATCCGGGTCGACCAGCCAGTACGACGCGACGCCGGCCTCCTCGTACGCGGACAGTTTCGACAGCCGATCGATCCGTCGGGTGCTGGGCGAAAGCACCTCAACGGCCAGCACAGGGGGTTTTTCGAGGTACTTGCCACCCTCCACAGCGAGCAGGTCACCGCGCCGCGCGACCAGCACATCGGGTTGCAGCGCGGTCCGGCGGCTGCCGCGCCACTCGAACGGGGCGATCACCACCTCCTGATGCCACACTCCCGCCTCGCTGTGGTCATGGCCAGACAATGCCACCCGACCCTGACAAGATCGGGGTTCATGGACTTCTCGGTGTGGGCCCCCCGACGGCAGCGGGTGCGGATCGTGGTCGACGGCGCCGAGCACGAGCTGGCCCGGACGGTCGGTGGCTGGTGGGGCGGCACCGTCGCCGACGCCGGATCGGGTGCCGACTACGCATTCCGGCTGGACGACGAGGACACCCCGCTACCCGATCCCCGATCGCGGTGGCAGCCCAACGGGGTGCACGCGGAGTCGCGCGTCTATGACCACCGCGCCTTCGAGTGGACAGATCAGGGCTGGACCGGGCGGCCGCTGGCGGGCAGCGTGCTCTACGAGCTGCACATCGGGACGTTCACTCCGGGCGGCACCTTCGACTCCGCCATCGAGCGTCTCGACCATCTAGTCGGGCTGGGCGTCGATCTGGTGGAGGTGATGCCGGTCAACTCCGTAGACGGACCCCGCAACTGGGGCTACGACGGAGTGGGCTGGTACACGGTCACCGAGAACTACGGCGGGCCTGATGCCTTCAAGCGCTTCGTGGACGCCTGCCATAGCCGCGGGCTGGGCGTCGTCCTCGACGTGGTGCACAACCACCTCGGCCCGTCCGGCGCCTACCTGGACCGCTTTGGCCCCTACTTCGCCGGGAGCAACATCTGGGGTCCGTCGCTCAATCTGGATGGACCCCATTCCGACGAGGTGCGCCGCTACGTCATCGACAACGCGCGGGAGTGGCTGCGCGACTACCACCTCGACGGGCTGCGGTTGGACGCCGTACACGCCCTGCGCGACACCCGCGCCACCCACCTGCTGGAGGAGCTGACCATCGAAGTGAACTCCCTGGCCGGCCACCTGCGACGGCCGCTGTCGCTGATCGCCGAGTCCGACCTCAACGACCCGCGGCTGGTCACGCCGCGCGCCGCTGGGGGCTACGGGCTGGCCGCGCAGTGGAACGACGATATCCACCACTGCCTGCACGCCACGCTGACCGGCGAGCGAAAAGGCTACTACGCCGACTTCGGCGCGCTGCCAGACCTGGCCCGCACCCTGCGCGGCGTGTTCTTCCATGACGGGCGCTGGTCACACTTCCGGCAGCGCAGCCACGGCCGCCCGGTGGACACGGCCCGGCTGCCCGGTTGGAAGTTCCTCGCCTATCTGCAGAACCACGACCAGGTGGGCAACCGCGCCACCGGCGACCGGATCTCGGCCACCCTGTCCCCCGGCCTGCTGGCCTGCGGCGCGGCCCTGGTGCTGTGTTCCCCATACACACCGATGATCTTCATGGGTGAGGAGTGGGGCGCGGCCACCCCGTTTCAGTTCTTCTCGTTCATGCCCGACGCGGCGCTGCGAGAGACGATCCGCCACGGCCGCTACGCGGAGTTCGCTGAACACGGGTGGGACGATGCGGACGTGCCCGACCCGAACGACGAGCAGACCTTCTTGCGCTCCCGGCTGGACTGGTCCGAACCCGGCAGCGTGCCCCACGCGGCTCTGCTGCACCTCTACCGGGAGCTGATCGCGCTACGCAAGGGCCGTCCGGAGCTGTCTGACCCTCGGCTGGACCGGCTGACCGTTGACGTGAACGTCGACGCCCGCACGCTGGTGCTACACCGTGGTGCGCTGCGGGTGGTGGTGAATCTGGGCGCGCAGCCGGCCACCGTGGCGCTGGAGGGCCAGCCCACCGAGGTTCTGCTCTCCTCCGGACACG
The DNA here is from genome assembly GCA_050699975.1 of Pseudonocardiaceae bacterium. Lineage (GTDB taxonomy): Bacteria > Actinomycetota > Actinomycetes > Mycobacteriales > Pseudonocardiaceae. Next base: position 48,158 of record JBOHGH010000020.1, read on the forward strand.
TCACCACCGCGCAGGACAGCGTGCTGCTGGACGGCGAGTCCTTCGCCGTGATCGCGCTAGCGACCTAGTGGTCCTGCACGTCGTGAACTCGACAGCAGCGACGTTGGCCGTGGGCGGAATGTCGC
>JBOHGH010000021.1:0-48193 GCA_050699975.1 Pseudonocardiaceae bacterium
GGCTAAGGGTCGGCACCGCCCGGGGTCAGCCCGTGCCCGCGAGCGTGGCGGCCGTCGCGCCCCCCACCCGAGAGTAGACGGACATGACATCGTCCCGGTCGGTCGCACCGATCCTCTGGTCGAGCACCACCCGCCCGGAACGCAGGCCGATCAGCCGCTCGCCGAAGGACAGTGCCACCTCCACCTGGTGCAGGCTGCACAGCACGGTGAGCCGGTCCTCGCGGCTGATGTCGGAGATCAGCTGCATCACCTGCGCCGAGGACTCCGGGTCGAGCGAGGCCACCGGCTCGTCGGCGAGCAGGATCTCCGGGCGCTGCATCAGCGCCCGCGCGACGGCCACCCGCTGCTGCTGGCCACCCGACAGGGTGTCGGACCGCTGGAACCTCTGGTCGGCAAGCCCGACCCGGTCCAGCTGTTCCAGCGCTGCGGTGCGCACCCTCCTGGGGTAGCAGAACAGGCCGATGCGCGGACCGCGCAGCGTGCCGAGCACGCCCGTGCACACGTTCTCCAGCACCGTCAGGCTGCCCACGAGGTGGAACTGCTGGAAGACGAAGCCGATGCGGCTGCGCAGCCGCCGCTGCGCCGGCCCGCCGGCCGTCGCGACGTCGGTGCCGAGCACCCGCACGCGTCCTGCCGTGGGCCGGTGCAGTCCGTTGAGGTGCCGCAGCAGCGTCGACTTCCCGGACCCGGACAGGCCAAGCAGCACCGCGACCTCCCCCGCTCGGACGGTAAGGGACACGTCGTCCAGGGCGAGGACGTCGGGGGTGAAGCGCTTGCTGACACCGTCCAGCTCGATCACGGTCTCGGGGAAGGCGCCGATCGTCATGGGACGGTCCTCCTGGTGTCGCGGCCGTCAGCCGAGGCTGGTGCAGGACTCGGCCTTGGTGACGTCGCAGACCTTGCGCACCCCGTCGTAGAACCTGTCGTCGACCGGCACGTATCCCCAGCCGCCCTCCTCGCCAACCTTGCAGTCCTCGACGCTGGGGCAGAACCCGTTCGCGGCGAGGTAGTCGACGTTCGCCTTCTGCGCCAGCGCCTCTGCGATCTTCTGCCGGATCTGCGGGTCGAGATCACCGGATACCGCCATGGGTGAGCCCGCGATCGTCTCGGACTTCCAGACGGTCCTGAGCTGGCCGTTCTGGAGCTGCCCAGTCTCGATGAGCTTGACGTCGACGATCTCGTCGTAGGCGAAACCGGCGTCGCACTGGCCACTGGCCACCGCCAGCGCCGAGGCGTCGTGGCCGCCGGCGAAGGTCGGAGTCAGGCCGTTCACCGGATCCACACCCGCCTCGATGAGCCCGGCCGTCGGGTAGAGGTAACCGGAGGTGGAGTTCGGGTCCACGAAGCAGACCTTGCGGCCGGCGAACCCGGCCAGGTCGGTGATGTCCGATCCGGCGGCGGTGATGCCGTAGGACTGGTAACCAGGCTCACCGCCCATCTCCTCCACCGCCGCCGCGACCGGGGTGATCCCAGCGGACTGGTTCTTGGCCAGCACGTAGGAGAACGGGCCGTACTGGGCGATGTCGATCTGCCCGGCGCGCATGCCCTCGATGACAGCCGCGTAGGCGGTGGCGTTCTGGAACTCGATCTTCATACCGGTCTCCTTCTCCAGCATGGCGATCACCGCCGCATAGTCCTGCTGGAGCGTGGTGGACTGCTCGGACGGCACGGCGGCGAACACGAGGGTGCCGCGCTCGGTACCTGCCGCGCCGGCGCCGGTATCGGCGCTCTGCCCGCATGCGGCCACTGCGAGGACCGCGGTCGCCGCAGCCGCCAAACTCGAGGCGCAACGTCGAAGGCTCGAACTCATCGGTTCTCCTCCCGGGCTCGCTCGTGCCGAGCGCACCGAGCGACCGACGGTGGCAAGCCTTAGGCCACCGGGTGCCCGGCCCCATAAGCACCGGTTACGGTGGAACCAACAGGATCGAAACGTTCACCCTTTCGGGGCGGACATCTCCGCCGACCGGCTCCGTTCGGTGAAAATTTGCGGGCTGATCTTCAGATGCGGATCAGGCTGAGGAGCAGCGGTCGGAACTGCCCGAGCGCTGGCGTGGCGGCGTCACGGCTTTAATTGCCGCTCACGTGCGAAGCATCTCGGCGACCAGGAACGCGAGCTCTAGCGCCTGCTGGGTGTTCAGCCGCGGATCGCACGCGGTTTCATAGCGCCCTGACAGGTCAGCATCCGAGATGTCCTGGGCGCCGCCGAGGCACTCGGTGACGTCTTCCCCGGTGAGCTCCACGTGGATTCCACCGGGATAGGTGCCCAGCGCATGGTGAACCTCGAAGAAACCTTGCACCTCGTCGACCACCCAGTCGAAATGCCTGGTCTTGTACCCGGTGGAGGACTCGATGGTGTTGCCATGCATCGGGTCGCACTGCCAGATCACCTGATGCCCAGCGGCGGTGACCTTCTGCACGATCCCCGGCAGCACATCGCGGACCCGCTGCGCCCCCATCCGGGAGATCAGGGTGAGCCGGCCCGGGACGCCGTGCGGATCAAGCCGCTCGACGTATTCCACAGCCTGGTCCGGTGTGGTGCTCGGACCCAGTTTGATTCCGATGGGATTGGCCAGCAATTCAGCGAAGGCAATGTGTGCTCCGTCGAGCGCGCGGGTTCGCTCCCCCACCCAGAGGAAGTGCGCAGACAGGTCGTAGAGCTTGGGCATCTCGGCGGTGCGGACCAGGCGGAGCATGGCCCGCTCGTAGTCGAGCACCAACGCCTCGTGACTGGCGTAGATCTCGGTGGAGTGCAGCGATGAGTCGTTCACTCCGCACGCCGACATGAAGCGCAGGCCCCGGTCGATCTCGCCGGCCAAGGCCTCGTATCGCGCTCCGGCTGGCGATCGCCGCACGAAGTCCTTGTTCCAGTCGTGCACCTTGTGCAGGTCCGCCATGCCGGCCAAGGTCAGCGCGCGCACCAGGTTCATCGCCGCCGCGGCGTTGGCGTAAGCCCGGATCATCCGCGACGGATCGTGCTCCCGCGCCTCGGGGGTGGCGACCAGCGAGTTGATCATGTCACCGCGGTAGGACGCCAGGCCGAACACGTCGATCGGCGCGGACCTCGGCTTGGCGTACTGCCCGGCCACCCGCCCCACCTTCACCACCGGCATGCTCGATCCGTAGGTGAGCACCACCGCCATCTGCAGCAGTGTGCGGATGCTGGCCCGCAGGTGCGGCTCGGTGTTGTCGACAAAGGTCTCGGCGCAGTCGCCGCCCTGCAGCAGGAAAGCCTCTCCGCGGGCGACCGCCCCGAGCTGATCCCGCAACTGGTCCACCTCAGGCGGCACGGTGATCGGCGGGACGCTTTCCAGCACGGTACGTACGCTGCGCACCGCTTCCGGGTCGGGCCAGCTCGGCTGCTGCGCGGCAGGCAGAGCCAGCGCAGCGTCGAGCCTGGTGCGGAGATCGGCAGGCAGCGGCGGCAGCTCCGGGAGCGTGTCGACCGGAACATCCACGGTCCAGTTCACGATGGTCGAGGGTATGGGGTGAGCCACCGGGTCAGTCCAGCGGGACCTATCAACCGAAGAAGACCTCGGCCTCGACATGGCGCTGCGGCGGCACCGTCTTGATGGCCGCGGTGGCCTCGGCCAGCTTCACCCGGACGATGTCGGTGCCGCGCAACGCCACCATGACGCCGCGGTCGCCCTCATGCACCGCGTCGACGGCATGAACGCCGAATCGGGTAGCCAGCACGCGGTCGTAGGCAGTGGGGGTACCCCCACGCTGGATGTGCCCCAGAACCACGGCACGAGACTCGGCACTGGTGCGTCGGGCGATCTCGTCGGCCAGCCAGATTCCGACGCCGCCGAGGCGCTTGTGGCCGAACGCGTCGATCTCCGCGGCGGCGACGAGCTCCGCGCCTCCCTCAGGCACCGCGCCCTCGGCCACCACGACGATCGCGGCGGATTCCCGCTCGAGGCACCGGATGACCCACTTGCACACCCGATCCACGGAGAACGGCCATTCCGGCATCAGGATGGCGTTCGCCCCGCCGGCCATCCCGGAGTGCAGTGCTATCCAGCCCGCATTGCGGCCCATCACCTCCACGACCGCCGCCCGGTGGTGCGACTCCGCAGTGGTCCGCAACCGGTCGATCGCCTCGGTCGCGATGTGCACCGCGGTGTCGAAACCGAAGGTGTAGTCGGTGGCACCCAAGTCGTTGTCGATGGTCTTCGGCACGCCGACCACGAAAACCCCGTCCTCGCCCAGCCGGCGAGCTACCCCGAGAGTGTCCTCACCGCCGATCGCGATCAGGGCGTCCACACCGTGCTCGGCCAGAGTCCGCTTGACTTGCTCCGCGCCGCCGTTGCGGTACGGGTTGGTACGCGAGGTGCGCAGGATGGTGCCGCCGAGGGGAAGGATGTGCTCCACGTCGGCCAGACCGAGCGGCTGAATCAGCCCCTCCATCGGGCCCCGCCAGCCGTCCCGGAATCCGATGATCTCGTGCCCGTACACCTCGATACCCTTGCGGACCACTGCCCGGATCACCGCATTGAGTCCCGGGCAGTCCCCACCCCCCGTGAGCACGCCGATGCGCATATCGATTTCGCCTTTCACTCGTCCCTGCTTGACGGCGTGAGAGTGGCACGACGGGATCGGTGCAGCAACACGGCAGGTCATCGGGGGTGACCCTGCCGCGCCGGGCGGTGCTCCTCGATCACCCGCCACCTGGTGAGGTTGTGCCGGGCGTCGGCCACTGCGTCGTGAGCGTCGCTGGGCGGCGGGGGCAATGGCGGCTTGCCGGCGTCCTCCCAGCGCTGCCTCAGGTCCCGGGTGAACCGAGGTAGTGCTCGGGGCAGCGCCGGCATCGGCCCCCATAGCTGGGCGAGAGCGACGTGGTCGTAGGCGGCGAACCAGGCCCACAGCTCCACTCGCTCGCCGGACGCGGTGAGAAACTCCAGCAGCGTGTCGCGGATGGCCGCTCGGCTGCGCCACGCCGGGTCGGATGGCGGCGGCAGCTTGGGTAACACATGCGATCGGACCCAGTCGCCGGCCCGCGCGGGATCGAACTCGGTGGATATCGCGTAGTACTCCCGGCCCTGTTCGTCGACCACCCCGATGGAGATGAGCTCGATGGTGACACCGTCTTCGATGAACTCGCAGTCGTAGAAGAACCGCACGACCGGCCAGCCTACGCAGTACCCAACGCCGGAGCTGGTCAGGACGCCTTGAGAGCCAGCCGCGGTGGCGGCTCGCGCTGCTTGACCGACGACGCGTACCGGTCCACGTACTCCTGGCCGGAGAGGTCCATCAAGGAGTACATGATTTCGTCGACCATCGATCGTTCGACGAACCGGTCACCGGCCAGGCCCGCGTAGCGGGAGAAGTCCAGCGGCGCACCGAAGCGCACTTCCACCGGATGCGGCCGCCACATCTTGGTGCCCATGGGGCTGACCTTGTCGGTGCCCACCATGGCGACCGGGATCACCGGGACGCCTGCCTGCAGCGCCATCCGGGCGACGCCGGTCTTGCCCTTGTACAACCGGCCGTCCGGGGACCGGGTGCCTTCCGGGTAGATGCCGAGCAGGTTGCCTGCAGCCAGCAGCCGCACTCCGGTGTCCAGGGCAGCCTGCGCGGCCGAAGCGCTGGACCGGTCGATCGGCACCTGGCCGGTGGCGCTGAAGAACTGCCGTTTGAACCACCCCCGCAGCCCCGGCGTGGTGAAGTACTCCCGCTTGGCCAGGAACGTCACCCGGCGGCGGACTACCAAGGGTAGGAAGAACGAGTCGGCCACGGCGAGATGGTTGCTGGCCAGAATGGCGCCGCCGCGCTTCGGGAGATGCTCGGCGCCAGAGACCTGCGGATGGCACGCCAGACGCATCAAAGGCCCGAGTAGCAGGTGTTTGAGCAGCCAGTAGAACACCGCCTACCGATCCTTCCCTCGCCCTCACGGGCCGCAGCATCTGCCAGCCTACGGAGCACGGTATCGGGGGCACAACGACCCCGCGCCTACCTTGGTACGCAGGTCCGGCGGACATGGTTCGATCCGGTAGGTACGCACGCGCCTCCCGCGTCGGCGCGGTAACGTCACCCCGGCAGCGATCCCTGGCCGAGTCCGAGAGTGGTGTCGGAGTTGACCTTCCCCGATCACGAGGAGCCGGACCGTGAAGGTCCGGCCCGGCACAGCAGCTCGAAGGACGCAAAGGACTCGAAGGACACTGACACCGCGTTTGCCGCCATCGTCGCAGGTTTGCAGCCCGCGCCGGAGGTGCCCCGCCGGCCCGCTGAGGAGGATCATTTCGAGCCACCAGAGCCACCACCGCTGCCGGTACCCCGGGCGCGGACGGTGGGCGGTGTGGCGCTGCTCGCAGTCGGGGTGCTGTTGCTGGTAGGACCGAACCTGCTGGGCTTGGGCGCGGGCGTGGCGACACCGCTGGGCCTGTTGGTGCTGACCGCAGGGATCGGCTGGCTGGTGATCGGGCTGCGTTCCGGCCCGCCAACGGAGGGCTGGGACGATGGGGCGCGGCTGTAGCCGCTCACCCCTGCCCTCAGACCTCCACGCGGCGCTTGAGTTCCTTCAGAGCAGTGTCCATGATGACCCGCTCGGCCTTCCGCTTGATCATCCCGATCATGGGGATCGTCAGGTCAACCGTGAGACTGTACGTCACGTTGGTCGCACCGCCAGCAGGTTGCAGAACGTAGGAGCCATGCTGAGCCTTCTGCATCTGGCCCTTGACCAGTTCCCAGCTCACCATCAGCCCGTCGCCCGACCAGGTGTAATCGAGCACGTACTCGTCTTTGACGATGCCCGCGTCCAGCGAGAAGCGTACCCGCTCGGCGCGATCACCCACACCGGGCACGATCACCTCAGCCTTTCTCACTGCCAATACCCACTGCGGGTAAGCGGCGAAGTCGGCGATCACGCCCATGATCGCCTCAGGATCGGCGTTGATCACAATGGACTGGGTTGACTGGTCGGCCATGCCGGGCAGGCTACCGGGCAGTTCGTCGCAGGGAGTGGTCACCACAGCTCGCGCAAGAACGCGAACGCTTAGCCGGGCGCACCACCGCAACGAAGCTGCGCACACCGGTGGACTGCGGCAGGCCCGAACACCGAGCCGAGCACGTTCAGGCACCGCCGGGCTGTTGGACGAAACGCTGGTCGCGATACGTTCGATACTCCACCGCTGCCCGGCCGAGGCCTGGCCGGGCAGCGGTGGAACGGCGCGAGCTGCGGAGGTACCGGTGCGGGAATTCACGGTCCCGGCCACCACAGTGGTGGCTGACGAGGAAAACCTTACCGATGCGGTGTGGGCCAACGCCGAGCGGTTCGCCAGCAGTGTCAGCTTTCGCCGCCGGGCCGACGGCGGCTGGGTTGACGTCACAGCAAGGGATTTCGCGAAACAGGTCACGGCGGTGGCCAAGGGCCTCATCGCATCGGGGATCGAGCGCGGGGATCGGGTCGCGCTGCTATCCAAGACCCGCTACGAGTGGACCCTGCTGGACTACGCGATCTGGGCCGCCGGCGGATCGACGGTGCCGATCTACGAGACGTCCTCCCCGGAACAGGTGGAGTGGATCCTTTCGGATTCAGGCGCCAAGGCGATCTTCGTCGAGACCTCCGCGCACTGCGCGATAGTCCACGGTCTTGTTGATCGTCTGGGCGAGCCGGCTCTGGTCTGGCAGATCGAGCCGGCGCCGGATGCTGGACGTCCGGGCGCGGCGATCGACGAGGTCACTGCGCTGGGCGTCGAGATCAGCGACGACGCCGTGCGACAGCGCGCCGCCGAGGTGGGTGCCGAGGACCTCGCGACGTTGATCTACACCTCGGGTACCACCGGGCGACCCAAGGGCTGCGAGATCACCCACCGCAACCTGCTCGCCGTGACCCGGTCTGCGGTCGGGGAGTTTCCTGGCCTGATGCAGCCGGCCAACTCGGTGCTGCTGTTCATCCCCTTGGCGCATGTGCTCGCCCGAATCGTCCAGTGCTGTTGTGTGTACGCGCGGATCACCCTCGGGCACACCCCGGATGTGCAGAACCTGGCCGCCGAGCTGGCCGAGTTCCGGCCGACGTTCGTACTGGCAGTGCCTCGTGTGTTCGAGAAGGTCTACAACTCGGCAAAGCACAAAGCGCATGCCGACGGCAAGGGCTTCATCTTCGACGCCGCCGACGCCACCGCCGTCGAGTGGAGCCGCGCCCGGGACGCGGGTGGGGCCGGGCTGGTCCTGCGGGCCAAGCACGCATTGTTCGACCACCTGGTCTATTCAAAACTGCGGGCGGTGCTCGGCGGTCGGTGCGTCGCGGCGGTCTCCGGAGGCGCCCCGCTGGGCGAGCGGCTCGGGCATTTCTTCCGCGGTATCGGGGTGACGGTGCTGGAGGGCTACGGGCTGACCGAGACCAGCGCGCCGGCCACGGTGAACACCGAGAAGAACCTCAAGATCGGTACCGTGGGTCCACCATTGCCCGGTGTGACGATCAAGATCGACGACGACGGCGAGGTGTTGATCAAGAGCCCGGGTTTGTTGCGCCGGTACTGGCACAACGAGCAGGCCACCAAGGAAGCGGTCATGGACGGCTGGTTTCACACCGGCGACCTCGGGGAGCTGGATATCGACGGCTTCCTTCGGATCACCGGCCGCAAGAAGGAGCTCATCGTCACAGCGGCCGGCAAGAACGTCTCCCCTGCCGCGCTGGAGGACCGGATCCGCGCTCACCGACTGATCAGCCAGTGCATGGTGGTGGGTGACAAGCAGCCGTTCGTTGCCGCCCTGATAACCCTCGACGCCGAGGCCCTACCGGCCTGGGGTGCCGAGCATGGGAAGTCGGCTGGCGTCTCCGCCACCGACCTGATCGATGATGAGGACCTGCGCGCCGAGGTGCAAGGCGCAGTGGACGCCGCCAACAAGACCGTCTCGAAGGCCGAGACGATCCGCAAATTCCGGATCCTGCCCGTTGATTTCACCGAGGACGGTGGTCAGCTCACCCCGACCCTCAAGCTCAAGCGCGCCGTGGTGGCCAAGGACTTCGCCGCCGACATCGACACCCTCTACTCGTGAGCGCTTAACAGCAAGTCGCTCAGCCGCTGCGCCCGGCGCCCCCAGCTCCATTCCTGGAGCATCCAGTGTCGCCCGCGCCGGCCCATCGCCGCCGCCCGCTCGGGATCGGCAAGCAGCGTTGCGACGGTCCGGGCCACTGCCGCTACGTCACGACCGTTCACCAGATCACCGGTGTCCCCAGCGCGGACGGTCTCCCGCGCCCCACCGGCATCACCGGCGACGACGGGCAGGCCGGTCGCCGCGGCTTCGAGATACACCAGACCGAAGCCCTCGACGTCCAGTCCCCGACCACGGGTCCGGCAGGGCATCGCGAAGACGTCGCCCGCCGCGTAGTGCGCCGGCAGCTCAGACCACGGCACCGGTCCCGTACACACCACGGCATCTGCGACGCCACACGACTCGGCCAGCCGGTGCAACTCGGCCCGCCGGGGCCCGCCCCCGACGAGCAGCAGGGTGGCCCCTGGCACCTGACGCCGGATCGCGGGCAACGCCTTCACCAGCGTGTCCTGCCCCTTTCGGGCCACCAGCCGGGACACGCACAGCACTACTGGAGCCTCCCCCAGCCGATGACGTCGCCGGATCTCTGCTCGTGCGACGGGATCCGGGTGAAACGCCGCGCAGTCCACTCCGGGCGGGAGTAGTTCAAGTGCCGCCTGCGGGCCGAACGCGGAGGCGACGCGGCGGCGGGTGTACTGGCTCACTGCGGTGACCACGTCGGCATCCGTTCCGATCCGGCGCAGTGCCATCCGGCCGGCGGGCAGCATCGACCAGCCCACCTCGTGCCCGTGGCTGCTGGCCACCACCCGTCGTACTCCTGCGCGGCGCAATGCTGGGCCTAGCAGTGCGAGCGGGGCGGCCGCGCCGAACCACACGGTCTCATAGCGCAGCTCCCGCAGCAGCCCAGCGGCCCGCCGCAGTACCGGCGGCGTGGGAAGCATGAGAGTTCCGGGATGCCGGACGACAGGGAAGGGCTGCTGCGCGTCGAAAGCATCCGCTCCCGGCCAGTCCGGAGCGTAGACGGCAACCTCCCCCGCGGGCAGCGCCATAGTCAGCTCGTGCAGATAGGCCTGGATGCCGCCGGCCCGGGGCGGGAAGTCATTGCTCACCAGCAGGATCCGCGGCACCGCCAGAGGGTAACCGTGACCATTCCGGAGGGTTGCAGCCAGCACCTGCGTGGGGCCGGTTGCCCCTCAGGCGATCCGACTCATCGCGGTGACCTGGCCCCAGGGCACCTCGACGACCTTCACCACGTCGCCGGGTTGCGGCGCATTCACGTAGAAACCGTCACCGACGTAGATGCCGATGTGGCTGATCGGGGAGTACAGCGCGATGAGATCGCCTGGCCGCAGCTGCGACTGGCTGACGCTGCTCCCCATTCGCGCCTGCGCCTGGGATGAGTGCGGCATGCCCGACACACCAGCCTGCTCGAAGGCCCACTTCACCAGCCCCGAGCAGTCGAACGTGATCGGGCCTTCGGCACCCCAGACGTACGACGAGCCTTGCCTGCTCAGCGCGGCGCGTGCCGCTTGGACTGCGGTACCGGTGCCGACCAGGTTGACCGGGAAGTCGGTGATACCGCCAGAGGTGTAGGCGGCTCGCTCCTGGCTGCTGAGCGCCGTGAGGCGCTGCTCGACCACCTGAATCTGACGGCCCATCTCGGCGCGGGAGCGGGTCAGATCGCCGTCGAGCCGTGCCGCATCGTGCTCGGCCTGGCCGGCCCGCGCGGCTGCGTCGGCGGCCGACTGCTCGGCCTGCTGAGCCTGTGCGACCGCACCGGCAAGGCGGTCCAGAGCCTGCTTGCTGTCCACCGCAAGCACGTCCAGCGCCGACATCTGGTCCAGGAAGTCCTCGCGTGAGTCACTGACCAGCATTGCAGTCAACCCGTTGAGCCGCGCACCCTGGAAGGATGCGTTGGTCAGCCGATCGACCTGCCCGCGGTACTGATCCTCGACCGCCTTGGCGCGTTCCCCCGAGGCGGCAGCGGCGGCGACCTCAGCCCTGGCCCGCTCCAGGGCGGCCCGGCGGGCATTCAACTGGTCGCGGGCGTAGTGCCACCGCTCGGTGAGCACCTCAGCCTGCCGGTTCAGCTCGGCCAGCCGTTGCGCGGCGGCCGGGGCGTCTTCAGGCAGTGCTGGGTCGGCCGTGGCCGGGGCGGGAATCAAGACCGCCAGGACAGCAATGGCTGCGGCACTGATCGCTGCCGGGGAGCTGCGCTTCAGCCGGTGCCACGACACGTCGCGTCTGTCTCCTCTTCCCTCGGACCGCCTACCGGGTTGAACGGGTTCGGGCTGGAGTGGATACGTGCCCTCCGGGTGAGCGTGAAGCGCCCACCCGGATTTCACCCTGGGAGAAGGTTCCCGGTTCAGCTCCTCGACGAAGCCGATTCGGCAGCGACCTGCGTTGCCGCCCAGTGTGGGAAGCAGTTACCGCAAGGTCGCGGCAAGGTTACGAAAGGTGACCTGCACTGTCCACTACCGGCCCACCCGCAATGGGGCGAGACGACCGCCGGGCACGGTCGACGTCATGCACCCCCTCGAAATGTTCGGCCCACCCGATCAGCACACGTACCGTGAGGACCGCTCACCGCCAGTTGCCGACCGCTCAGCGCCCGTGCGCACGTGGGCGCCAGTCCCGGCCTGCATCCCGTCGTGACGTTCGCCACGATCCACCAATTGCAGCCGGGGGACCATGCCTGCCTCGGCGAGGGTGTCCAGTGCCCTTCGTTCTGCACCATCCAGCTCCACGCCCCCCGGCGGCGCCCCGAGCAGCACGGTGATGACGCAGTCCTGGCAGGCGTTGCCGCGCACCTCGCATCGGTCGCAATCCACGATCATGTCGGGCTCCCGTCTCACTCGTGATCTCGTCAGGGCGGACGCTAGTAGGTCACCCTGACAGTTTCGGGAGAACGAGTGCCGCGCACTGCTACCCGGTGGATCCGGCCCAGCCGACGAGGGAGATCATCCGACCCGCCGGATTGCCGTGACGTCATGCCACGGAACCCTGGCGACTTTGACCACGTCGCCGCTCTGCGGCGCGTGAAGGTAAAGCCCGTTCCCCACGTACATACCGATGTGACTCACTGGGGAGTACAGCGCGATGAGGTCGCCCGGTAGCAGTCCCGAGAATACGGCGGTCCCGACTTTGGCCTGGTCCCAACTGCCCCTCGGCAGGTTTACCCCGGCCTGCCGGTAGGCCCACATCATCAGACCCGAGCAGTCGAAGGTGACCGGCCCCTCGGCGCCCCAGATATAGGGTGCTCCCTGCCTGGTCAGCGCCGCCCGCAGGGCCCTGATTCCGACCCCGTCGCCCGCTATGTCGAGCGGGAAGTCGGTGAATCCCTCCGACGCATAGCGGGCGAACTCGTCAGCGGTGAGCCTGCCGAGGCGAACCTGCACCAGATCGATCTGACGCCCCATCTCGAGCCGGGCGTTGGCCACGTCGCCAGCTATTCGTTCGGCGTCCAGCTCAGCGACGGCTGCCCGGGTCTCGGCGTCAGTGGTGGCGAGTTCTGCCTGCTCGGTCTGGGCGACGGCAGCCGAGAGCTTGTCCATCGCTTCTCTGTTGCTCACCGCGAGCACGTCCAGCGCGGACATCTGCTCCATGAATTGCTGGGGCGAGTCGCTGATCAGCATCGCCGCCAGGCTGCTGATCCGGGCACCCTCGAACGTGGCACTGGTCAAGAGGTCGACCTGAGCGCGGAACGCACTTTGAGCCGAGCGGGCCTGATCGGCGGTCACCGTTGCTGCCGCCGCATCGCTACGAGCGCGGTCCGCATCGGCCCGACGGGCCAAGAGACGGTCCGTGGCCAGGTGCCACTGCTCGGTGATCATCTCGGCCTGGCGGCTCAACTCGCGGACCTCAGCAGCAGTCTTGGCTGGGTCGGGCGCGGGTGCGGGAGCTGGATCGGCCCCCGCGGGGCCTGCGGGCACACTCAGCGCAGCGGCAGCGACGAGAACGCCAGCCACCACACCGCGAGCGGCGCGGTTCAGACGATGGGACACCACCCGGGGCTTTCTCCTGTTCTCGGGACGTCAGTGTCTGGTGCCTGATCGATCGCGCGAGAGATCATCCCGCAATTGGCGTAACGGGTCCCCGGAAATATGGGCGCGGATCTTCACTCGTACGGTGTATCCATGTCACCCTGATGAGCGATCACGGCCACCGCGAGCGCGTTCCGTCACGTTGGGTCAGCGCAGAGTCGCGGTCGCGGACAGTTGCGCGGTCAGCCTTGCCCAGCGCTCCAGCAGCTCGGCCGCAGCGCCGGAGTCGATAGCCTCGGCTGCGCGCTGTGCCGTCCCCATGAGATCACCGACGAGATCACCCGTGAGACCACGGTGGGTGGCAAGCGCGGCGGCAGCGTTGAGTAGTACGGCATCCCGCACCGGACCCGGATCGCCGGCGAGCAGACGCCGCACCACATCGGCATTGGTCGCCGCGTCCCCGCCGCGCAGGTCTTCTCGACGGGCGGCTGGCACGCCCAGTGCCGCCGGGTCCAACTGGTCACGCTGCACCGTGCCGCCGTTGATCAGCCATACCGAGGTGGTGGTCGTGGTGGTGATCTCGTCGAGCCCGTCGTCGCCACGGACCAGCAGCGCGCTGACACCTCGGTCGGCGAGCACCTGGGCCATCACCGGGGCCATCCGCAGGTCCGCGCAGCCGACTAGTCCGGCGTCCGGCTGCGCCGGGTTGGTCAGTGGACCAAGGAAGTTGAACGCAGTGGGTACCCCGATCTCACGCCGTACCCCGGCCGCGTGCCGCATCGCCGGGTGAAACAGCGGTGCGAAGCAGAACCCGATTCCCACCTCGGCCACGCACTGCACCACCTGCTCCGGGCCGAGGTCGATCGCCACACCGAGTGCCTCGAGCACGTCCGCAGTGCCGCACTTCGAGGACGCTGCGCGGTTGCCGTGCTTGACGACCGGTGCGCCGGCTGCGGCTGTCACCAGCGCGGTCATCGTGGAGATGTTGACGGTGTGCGCTTGGTCGCCCCCAGTGCCGACCACGTCGACCGCTCGTACGGGGACGTGCACCCGGCGGGCGTGCGTAAGCATGCCGCCGGCGAGCCCGGCGATCTCCGCCGGGGTCTCGCCCTTGACCCGCAGCGCCACCACGAACGCGGCCATCTGGGCGGGCGTCGCAGCACCGGTCATCACCTGGTCCATCGCCCATCCAGTGTCGTCGGCATCCAGGTCTGTCCCGGAGATCAACTGAGTGAGCAGGACAGGCCAGCTGCGGGTATCGGGAGTCGTGACCATGTTTGCGCGACCTCAGCCGTTCGCCACTGGTAGCCGGTGTGAGCGAAGCACCTCGGCCACGGTTTCGGCGGCGACCAGAGGATCCAACGGGTGCACGATCACCGCGTCCGCCTGCGACCAGACGGCCAGCCAGCGGTCGTCTCTGCGCTGCACCGAGACGATCACCGGCGGACAGTTCGCAATCTCGTTCTTGAGCTGCCGGGAAAGCCCCATCCCTCCGGTGGGCTGGGCCTCGCCGTCGAGGATCGCCAGGTCCACTCCGCCCGCGTCGACTTCCGCCAGCACCTCGGCGATCGTCCCCACCTCGACGTAGTCCAGCCGGCCGATATCCGCCGCAGGACGCCGCCCGACCGCGTTGACGATGGCCTCGCGCACCTGCGGCCGGTGGCTGAAAACCAGAACAGTGGTGGCGTCGCTCGGAGCGTTCATCTGGTGGTCGAGGTCCTCAATGTCGGTGGTCCCCGGTGGCCGCAGGCTTGAGGTGACCGGACCGGATCGGTCACCGTGCGGGCGGTGGCACGGATGATATCCGGACAATCAACCAGGCGGTGTGGGATGGTGCAGCGTGACTGTGCACCGTGCCAGTGTGTGCTAATGCCTGGCGCCCCGCGCCGGGTTGCGGGTATCCGCCGGTCCGGGATCGTCACTCGTGGCGGGCATCACCCTGCCCCGGCCCGGCTGACACAGGCGCCCTTGGTCATAATGCTTGGTGTGACCCCCTCGTCCAGCCTGGCAGCGCCCTCCATCAGCCAACGGGTGCACTCGCTGAACCGGCCCAACATGGTCAGCGTGGGCACTATCGTGTGGCTGTCCAGCGAGCTGATGTTCTTCGCCGGTCTGTTCGCGATGTTCTTCACGGTGAAGGCGCAAAACGACGGTCCGTGGCCGCCGATCCTCGAGTCCACCGGCGAGCCGATCCATCTCGACGTTCCCTATGCACTGGTGGTCACGATCATTCTGGTGTCCTCGTCGTTCACCTGCCAGTGGGGTGTGTTCAAGGCCGAACAGGGCGATGTATTCGGGTTGCGGCTCTGGTACACGATCACGCTGATCATGGGCACGTTGTTCGTGCTCGGGCAGGCCAACGAGTACCGCAACCTGATCCACGAGGGTGTCACGATCCCCTCAGGGGCCTACGGCACCGTGTTCTACCTCACTACCGGGTTCCACGGCCTGCACGTGACCGGGGGTTTGATCGCATTCATCTTCCTCATCGTCCGGACCAAGCTGAGCAAGTTCACTCCCGCACAAGCCACCGCCGCGATCGTCGTATCTTATTACTGGCACTTCGTCGACGTGGTGTGGATCGGCCTATTCGCCACTATCTACTTCTTGCCCTAGCACAAGCACCGAGCCGAACAAGACAGCAGGGGTAGCCGAGACCGATGACCACCGCAAAATCCGACGGCCGACCGAGCCCCACCGGAGGATCGAAGCCCGCCCGGTCGAGGCGAGGGGGCCGCAGCCGGTTGTGCCGTCGGGTGTCCGGAATGCTGGTACTCACCATGGCGCTGCTGTCTGCCGGCGGGCTCTACACGGTATTGGCCCCGCAGCCGCAGACCGCGCACGCCCAGGACGATCCGGCGCTGGTGCGCCAGGGCGAGCAGCTCTACAACAACGCATGCATCAGCTGCCACGGCTCTAACCTGCAGGGAGTGCCCGACCGCGGGCCCAGCCTGATCGGCACCGGGGAGGCCGCGGTGTTCTTCCAGGTCTCCACCGGGCGGATGCCCGCGGCGCGCCAGGAGGCGCAGAACCCCGAGAAGCCGGTCAAGTTCACCCCGGAGGAGATCGACGCGCTGGGCGCTTTCGTGCAGGCCAACGGCGGCGGCCCGACGGTGCCGACAGGCAGTCTCGCCGGCGGTGACCCGGCTCGTGGTGGCGAGATGTTCCGACTCAACTGTGCGTCCTGCCACCAGTTCACCGGACGTGGCATCGCACTGTCTTCCGGCAAGTTCGCGCCCACGATTAAGGACGTCAGCCCGCAGCAGATCTACACTTCGATGATCACCGGTCCGCAGAGCATGCCTCAGTTCTCCGACCGGCAGATCACCCCGGAGGAGAAGCGCGACATCATCGCCTACATCGAGTCGGTCACCGAGAACCGTAACAACCCGGGTGGCTACTCCCTCGGCGGTTACGGGCCGATCTCGGAGGGTCTGATCGCCTGGATCGTCGGGATCGTGGCGCTGGTCGCCGTCACGTTGTGGATCGGGTCCAAGGCATGAGCGGCCACGATGGACCTGGCGGGGGGCCGGCCGAGCCGCGACGTCCCCCGAGTGACGCTGACCTGTCCACGTTGAGCCGCGAAGAACTGGTCCGGATGGGCTTGGCCGCCGACGGGGTGACCGTCGTGCACCAGGAGGATCCGTTCCCGGTGCCGGGCACCCGTGCCGAGAAGCGCACCGAGCGCAAGGTCGCGCGATGGTTCACCATTGCGGCGCTAGCTGGGTTGGGTTTCCTGGCGGCTTTTCTGTTCTGGCCCTGGGAGTACGTTCCACCCGGCAGTCCGGGCAGCCAGCACCTGCTCTACCAGCTCTACACCCCGATCATCGGGCTCTTGCTCGGGGTGTCGGTGTACGCCATCGGTGCCGGGACGATCCTCTACGCCAAGCGCCTGCTCCCACACGAGACCGCGGTGCAGCAACGTCACATGGGCGGTTCCGCCGAGGTGGACCGCGTGACCACGACGGCGATCCTGACCGACACCGGTACCCGCAGCAACATCGGGCGGCGGTCCCTGATCAAGCGAGCGGCTGGGGCGGGCGCCGGCGTCCTCGGTGTCGGAGTGGGAGTACTCGCCTTGGGTGGCCTGGTGCGAAATCCTTGGCAGGGTGGTGCCAACGCCGCGCTGTGGGTCACGCCCTGGCGCTCGGACGACGGTGAGCCGGTGTACCTGCGCTACGCGGACCACGAGATCACTCTGGCCCGCCCCGAGGACCTTGCCACCGGCAGCATCGCGACGGTCTTCCCGTACAAGCGTTCCTGGTCGGAGGAGGAGGCGCACAAGGCGCTGCGCGCGTCCGACAGCCCCGTGATGCTCATCCGGTTGCGGCCGGAGCAGGCGGCGCAGGTGATCCAGCGCGAGGGCCAGGTCGGCTTCCATTACGGCGACTTCTACGCGTACTCAAAGATCTGCACCCACCTGGGTTGCCCCGCCTCGCTGTACGAGGCACAGACCGCTCGGCTGTTGTGTCCGTGCCACCAGTCGCAGTTCGACATGCTGGAATACGCCAAGCCGATCTTCGGCCCGGCCACCAGAGCCTTGCCTCAGCTGCGCATCGATGTCAATGATGAGGGATACTTCTATGCCACGGGTGACTTCATCGAACCTGTAGGACCGGCATTCTGGGAGCGGAGGTCGTGAGCGCGATGACGACGCCGAGCAAGTCGTCGGGCCTGACTGCCAGGGCTGGTAAGACAGCCGACGAGCTCGACCAGCGGTTCCACCTGGCTGCCGGCATGCGCAGGCAGATCAACAAGGTCTTCCCGACGCACTGGTCGTTCATGCTCGGGGAGATCGCGCTGAACACCTTCATCGTGCTGTTGCTATCCGGTACTTACCTGACCCTGTTCTTCGACCCCTCCATGGCGGAGGTCACCTACGACGGGGTCTACCAGAACCTCCGCGGGGTCGAGATGTCCCGGGCGTACGCGTCGACCCTGGAGCTCTCCTTCGACGTCCGTGGTGGCCTGTTCATCCGGCAGGTGCACCATTGGGCAGCGCTGCTGTTCGTGGCGGCCATCGTCGCGCACATGTTCCGCACCTTCTTCACCGGCGCCTTCCGCAAGCCGCGGGAGACGAACTGGATGATCGGCGTCCTCATCGCGTTCCTGGCCGGGTTCGAGGGCCTCACCGGCTACTCACTGCCCGACGACCTGCTCTCGGGAACCGGACTCCGGATCATCTCGGCGATCACCATGTCGCCACCTGTGATCGGTACCTGGCTGCACTGGGCGGTCTTCGGCGGCGAGTTCCCCGGCACATTGATCATCCCCCGGTTCTTCATCCTTCACGTGCTGGTCATCCCGGGCATCCTGTTCGCGCTCATCGCGGTGCACCTCGGGCTGGTCTGGTACCAGAAGCACACCCAGTTCCCCGGCCCCGGTCGCACCGAGCACAACGTGGTCGGGATACGGATCCTGCCGATCTTTGCGGTGAAGGCCGGCGGCTTCGCCATGGTGAACATCGGTGTGATCTGCATCATGGCGGGGTTGTTCCAGATCAACCCGGTGTGGAACTTCGGCCCGTACAACGCGGCCCAGGTCTCGGCGGCATCCCAGCCCGACTGGTACGTCGGCTGGCTCGACGGCTCGACCCGGCTGTGGCCTGCCTGGGAGCTCTACCTGGGCGACTACCTGATTCCCGCGTCGTTCTGGCCGACGATGGTGCTTCCCGCCATCATGTTCACCCTCGCGGCGATGTACCCCGCCATCGAGCGCAAACTGACCAAGGACAACGCCACCCACAACCTCCTGCAGCGGCCACGGGACGTCCCGGTGCGGGCGGGCCTCGGGATGATGGCGATTTCGTTCATGTTCGTGCTGCTGCTCTCAGGCGGTAATGACGTCATCGCATACGTCTTCGATATCTCGTTGAACGCGACCACCTGGGCCGGGCGTATCGGGCTGCTGTTGTTGCCACCGATCTCCTACTACGTCACGTACCGGATATGCCTTGGGTTGCAGCGTGCCGACCGCGCAGTCCTCGAACACGGCATCGAGACCGGCATCATCAAGCGCCTGCCGCACGGTGAGTTCATCGAGGTGCACCAACCCCTTGGCGGCGTCGATCCGCACGGCCACCCCATCCCCCTGGAGTACCAGGGTGCGACGGTGCCCAAGCGGATGAACCAGCTCGGCTCGGCCGGTGCCCCAGTGCCCGGATCCCTGTTTCGACCGGATCCTTCGGAGCAGACGAGAGCACTGGAGAAGGCTCGCCACGAGTCCGCTACCGGAAACGGTGTCGGTACCGACGACGCGGGCCGAAAGTTGGCGGGTCGGCCCCAGCAGCCCAACGACTAGTCAGTTCAGGCGGCCAGGCGAGGTCCCGCCACAACTGACGGCGGGCGCACGGGCAGCTGGTCATTCCGCCTTGGGGCCGGTGTGGTACTCGAAGACCAGCCCGGCCACCGTGCCCAGGACCACCGCGATGCCGACCGTGACCAGCCACCACTGATTGAAAGCCAGCGCGAACCCGACCACGCTCGCTGCCACCGCCATCGCGACTGGCCAGTAACTGCCGGGTGAGAAGAAGCCGAGCTCGCCAGCGCCGTCAGAGATCTCGGCGTCGACGTTGTCCTCCGGGCGCATCCGGACCCGCCGGGAGACGAAGCGGAAGTACGTGCCGATGATGAGGGTCAGCCCGCCGGTCAGGATCAACCCTACGGTACCGACCGGCTCGCCAGCCGACCACAGGCCGTACACCACTGCGCACAGGAAGAAGAAGGCGGTGTTGATCTCGAAGATCCGCGCCTCGACCTTCATGGTGCTGCCTCGCTTCTCGAACATGGGCGAAGGGACCGGCCGATACTCCAGCCTATTATGGGAAAGGCTAGTGGCCCCCGCCGGTCTGGCGGATCTCCCGGGCGGTGCGGTCGGTGTCAAACGGGGAGGTGGTCACTGCCTCGGGCGCGCACAGCTCGCCGCAGTTCAGCCGCGCGAGTGCTTCGCCAGCTGTGTACGGCCGGGCAGTCTGCGGATTTGTCTGGGCCCGGAGGACCAGGTAACGGTCGAACAAGTCCCCCGGCAAGGCCCGGAGCTCGAAGTTCATCGTCGCGTGATAGGTACCGCACAGCTCGGCGCAGCGACCGACGAACGCACCCGGGCGCTCCACCGTGGTCTGGAACACGTTGTCGGTGCTGTTCTTCTCCGGCCGCGGGAAGACGTCACGCTTGAAGAGGAATTCCGGTATGTAGAACGCGTGCAGTACGTCGGTCGACATGATCTGGTACTCCACCACCCGATCGGTAGGAACCACCAGGATCGGGACGGTGCTGGGCGAGCCGACCGTGGACAGCGGTGAACCTCCCGCTGCCCGCCGGACCTGATAGATGCCGTCGGTGCCCGGCCTGTCCTGCAGGTACTGGAACTCCCAGTTCCATTGGAAGCCGACCACTCTCACCCGCAGGTCGGGGTTATCGACCTTGGCGTTGACGAAGTTCTGCGCTGTCGCGGTGAAGTAAAAAAGCACCGCCACAATCACGAACGGGATGACCGTGTAGACGATCTCGAGCGGAAGGTTGTACTGGAACTGCCGAGGCATCTCGTCGGACCGTTTGCGGTGAAAGGTGACCGACCACATGAGCAGCCCCGCGACGATCGCCCCGACCACCAGCGCCGCCACCGTCGCCCAGATCCACAGCGCACGCATCGTCTCGGCCTGCGGGGTGACCCCCTCCGGCCAGCCGAACGCGAACACATCGTGCACCGAGCACCCGGTGGACAGGATGGCGACCGTCCCGACCAGTCCGGCCACCTTCAGCAGCCGAACCGCGCGAGAACGGACCACACCGATCACGCCTGGTTCCTCCCCGTCGCCCGTGCCCATCACCCCGTGCGGCCATCAGCTCAGTTAACTGGAGCCTAAACCAGCGCCATGGCCGGAACTCCCCCGGGATCGCGAGGTCTCGCGCGACGGTCGTCATACTGGGCCGCTGTGAGCGTCCCAGACCGAGGGTCGGCCACCGATGAGAGGGCGAGCACGTGTGCGGGTTGCTGGGACTCCTGACGGCGCAGCAGGACGCGGCGCAACGGGTGGCGGACGTGAGCGCGGCCCTGCGCTGCCAGCGGCATCGCGGACCCGACGAGACCGGGACCTGGCACGACGCTGACGTGGTGCTCGGATTCAACCGGTTGTCCATCATCGACCTCGAGCACTCCCACCAACCTCTGCGATGGGGCCCGCCGGATGCACCGGAGCGCTACACGATCCTGTTCAACGGGGAGATCTACAACTACGTCGAGCTCCGCGAGGAATTGCGGCGTGAGCCCTGCGCCGTGAATTTCGTCACTGAGGGCGATACTGAAGTCGTCGTTGCGGCCTACCACCATTTCGGGCCCGCTGCCGTGCAGCGGCTGCGGGGGATGTTCGCATTCATGATCTGGGACAGCCAGCTGCGGGTGGCCTTCGGTGCCCGGGACCCCTTCGGTATCAAGCCGCTGTTCAGCTGTGCCGGGCCGGGCGGAGTCGCTTTCGCCAGCGAGAAGAAGAGCCTGCTCGAGCTGGCGCCCTCGCTGGGTGTGTCCGGCGCGTCTCTGGAGGTGGACCACCGAGCGTTGCAGCACTACCTGAGCCTGCAGTACGTGCCCGAACCGGCGTCCCTGCACACGGGGATCGCCCGGATCGAGTCCGGCACCTCCTTCACCGTCTCCCCCGGCGGCGAGCTGATCGCCAACCGCTATTTCCATCCCGATTTCCGGCCGCGTCGAGTCCGCTCCGAAGCGCAGGCGTGCGCCCTGCACGACGAGATCACCACGGCGATGCGGGACTCGGTCGCCAAGCACATGCGGGCCGACGTCACCGTCGGCGCCTTCCTGTCCGGCGGGATCGATTCCACCGCCATCGCCGCGCTGGCCAGGGAGCACAATCCGGATCTGATCACCTTCACCACTGGCTTCGAGCGGGAGGGCTACTCCGAGGTGGACGTGGCCGCGGAGTCGGCGGCCGCGATCGATGTCCGGCACGTGATCCGCACTGTCTCAGCCATCGAGCTGGCCGAGGCGCTGCCGCTGATCGTGTGGTATCTCGACGACCCGGTGGCCGACCCCGCTCTGGTGCCGCTGTGGTTCATCGCCAGGGAGGCCAGGGAGCACGTCAAGGTGGTGTTATCCGGAGAGGGCGCAGACGAGCTGTTCGGCGGGTACACCATCTACCGGGAGCCGCTTTCGCTGGCCGCTTTCGAGAGAGTCCCCGGTGCGTTGCGCCGAACGCTGGGCCGGATCTCCACTTGCATCCCAGACGGGGTGCGCGGCAAGGACCTGCTGCGTCGCGGCTCACTGACGCTGGAACAGCGCTACTACGGCAACGCCCGGATCTTCCGGGATGACCAGCTGCGCGGCGTGCTGCGCGGATACGACCCGACAATCTCGCACACCGACGTCACCGCGGCGGCCTACGCCGCCTCGACCGGCTGGGATCCGGTGACCCGCATGCAGCACGTGGACCTGTTCACCTGGCTGCGTGGCGACATCTTGGTCAAGGCGGACAAGATGACCATGGCCAACTCGCTGGAGCTGCGGGTGCCCTTTCTCGATCCGGAGGTGTTCCGGGTGGCCTGCACTGTCCCGCTCGAGGAGAAGATCACTCGCGAGACCACCAAGCACGCTCTGCGCCGGGCATTGCGCGACATCGTGCCCGCGCACGTGCTGAACCGGCGCAAACTGGGTTTCCCGGTGCCGATCCGGCCCTGGCTGCGGGCAGAGCTGCACGACTGGGCTCGCGGAATTGTCAACGACTCTGGTACCGCCGAGTTCCTGGACCGCGGGGCAGTGCACCGGATGCTCGACGAGCACCGCGCAGGCTCACGAGATCACAGCAGGAGAATCTGGGCGGTGCTGGTCTTCATGCTCTGGCACGGGATCTTCGTCGAACAGCGGATCGTCCCCAAGGTGCCCGAACCGCAGTACCCCGTGCGGGTGTAGCAGGCCCCGAGCACCAGGGCACGGCATGCCGGGCACCAGAGCCCGACATGCCGGGCACCAGGGCCCGACACGCCGGGGACGGGGGGTCAGTTGAAGGAGTCTCCACAGGCGCAGGAGCCGCCTGCGTTGGGGTTGTCGATGGTGAAGCCCTGCTTCTCGATGGTGTCCACGAAATCGATCACCGCGCCCTGCAGGTAGGGGGTACTCATCCGGTCGACCACCACGGCGAGGCCGTTGTAGTCCCGCTTGGCGTCGCCGTCGAGCGTGCGCTCATCGAAGAACAGCTGGTAACGCAGTCCTGCACAGCCCCCCGGCTGCACGGCGATGCGCAGATGCATGTCGGTCCGGCCCTCCTGGTCGAGCAATGCCTTCGCCTTGATGGCGGCGGCATCGGTGAGCTCGACCCCGTGGGTGGCTACCTCGGTGTCGGCGATGTTCTCGACGGTCATGGCTCTCCCTGGGGGATCGGCGCTCGGCACGGACGGGCTATCTGCATCACAGAAACGCCCGCGACCGACGGGTGATTCCCGTGTCTCCATGGTGGCACAGTCTGCACAGAGACACAGCCTCCATGGTCACGCTGCATCCATAGTGACAGCTGCACCACCCTAGAGAGCCGGCTCAGCGGCCGCCCCACTGACGGGCGGCGTGCTCGGCCACCGCTTCCAGGGTACCCGCTGGGTCGGCCAGTGCGGCCTGCACCGAGCCGGCCAGCTCCGCCGCGGCGTACGCGGCGGCTATCCCGACCGCAGCCGCCTCCCGCCGCCCGACCGACACTTGCCCAGCCAGGACGATGCAGGGCAGCCCGCGTCGGGCCGCACCCTCGGCGAGCGCGGTGACGAGCTTGCCGCGCAGCGACTGCCAGTCGAAGCTGCCCTCACCGGTGACCACCAGCTCGGCGTGGTCCAGCGCATCGTCCAGCCTGCTGCGTTCGGCGACCAGCTGCACGCCGGAGACCCGCTCGGCGCCGAGCCCGAGCAGCGCCGCGCCGAGGCCTCCGGCTGCGCCGCCTGACGGCAGCTCCCGGACCGCCCGGCCGGTCGCCTGCTCCAGCACGTCGGCCCAGCGGGTCAGTGCCGCTTCTAGTTCCCGAACCTGCTCAGGCCCGGCCCCCTTCTGCGGTCCGAACACCTCGGCGGCACCGTACCGGCCCAGCAGCGGGTTGGTCACGTCCGCGGCAGCGACCAGCCGCAGGCCATCCACCGCCGCCCGGCCGTCGAGCCGCGCGCATAGGACGAGTGCGCCGCCGCCGGGCGGCAGTGGCTGGCCTGCGGTGTCCACGGCGACCGCGCCGAGCGCCGCGAGCGCTCCGGCCCCACCGTCGGAGCTGGCGGAACCGCCCAGGCCCACCACCGCGGTGCGCAGGCCGGCGTCTCGCACTGCGGCGAGCAGCTCCCCCACCCCGCGGCTGGTCGCTGTCGTCGCGTCGCGCTGCCATGAAGGCACCAGGTGCAGGCCACACGCCTGCGCGGCCTCCAGATAACCGGTCGTCTCGTGCTGCAGCCAGTGAGCCGCCACCGGCTCACCCGCCGGGCCGGTGACCCGGGCGCTGTGCATGATTCCGCCCAACGCGTTGTGCAGCACATCCACGAAGCCCGGGCCTCCATCAGCCAGCGGTCGCAACCTCAGCTCATCGCCGGGAGCGGCCCGCCGCCATCCCCTTTCGACGGCTTCGGCCACCTGCGCAGCGCTCAGAGTCCCGCCGAAACAGTCCGGGGCGATCAACACGCGCACAGCTGCCGACGTTACGCCTGCTGCGCGTTGTCCTAGTCTGGTCATTGTGAGGTTCCTGCGCGGCAAGACCGGCCCGGGAGCCACCGATCCCGAGGAGCCGGAGGGGGAGGTGGCGCCCGAAGTCGACGACGCCACACACCGGGCCCGTACCGCCGGCAAGGGCCGGCCCACCCCAAGCCGCCGAGAAGCCGAGGGTCGCAAGCGGGGCCCGGCCCCGCCCCCACCGCGCACCCAGCGGGAAGCGCTACGCCGGATGCGCGGGTCCAAGGAGGAGCGCCGTAACGCCTCGGCGGCTCGCCGTGAGCGGATGATGGCCGGGGACGAGAAATACCTGCTGCCCCGCGATCGTGGCCCGGTGAAGGCCTATGTCCGGGACCTGGTGGACTCCCGGCGCAACATCTCCGGCCTGTTCATGCCACTGGCGTTGCTGGTGATCGTGGTGATCCTGGTCCCATCACCTGTCGTACAGCAGTACGTGTCGCTGGCGTCGATGGCGATGCTTGTCACGATGATCGTCGAGGGGGTTTTGCTCGGCCGGATCGTCAATCGCCGGGTCCGCGAACGGTTCCCCGATGCACCGGGGACCGGCATAGGTCTGGGGTTCTATGCAATGACCAGGGCGACCCAGCTGCGTCGATTGCGGGTGCCCAAGCCTCGCGTCGGTCGTGGCGACCCGATCCCATAGCAAGCAGGCCTGCTCACTCTGCTCGCTACGGGCGCAGGCTCATCGGGCCGTACACCTCGTCTTCGCCGTCGAGCAGGGTGACCGCCGCCACACCGCTGTCGAGCAAACCCGGCCACTCCCGGCCGAGCCATTCCTCGGCGTCGGACTGATCGTCGAAGGTGATGTCCGGACCGGGCGCCTGGCCGCCGTCGGGGTTCTGATAGCGCCACCGGAGGGTCATCGCATGACGGTAGCGTCGCTGGCGGAAGCGAGGAGATCAGGTGCGGACGCTGGTGCTCGGTGGTGCGCGCTCAGGAAAGTCCGCGCACGCGGAGGCCTTACTGGGCGAGGCGCGGGTGGACTACCTGGCGACCGCCCGGCGCCGCTTCGATGACCCGGACTGGGAGGCGCGGATCGCCGTGCACGTGGCCCGCAGGCCACCGGGCTGGCGCACCGTTGAGCCGTCCGACCTGCCCGCTGCACTGCGCGCCGCGGGACCGGTCCCGGTGCTGGTCGATGATGTGGCCACCTGGCTGACTGCAGAGCTGGACGACGCGGGAGCCTGGGAGGGCGGGCCGGAGACGGTGGCGATCTGCCGGGCACGGTGCGCGGAGCTAGTCTCGGCGGTGGCGGCCTGCCCGGCCCGGCTGGTGCTGGTCAGCGCGGAGGTCGGGCTTGGCGTCGTGCCTGCGACCCGCGCCGGGCGGCTGTTCTGCGACGAGCTCGGCGTGCTGAACGCCGAACTTGCTTCGATCTGCGACGAGGTGCTGCTGCTGGTGGCAGGGCTGCCGGTGCGGCTGCGCCACGCTGGAGTGCCCGGCGCCCCGGCGGGCAGGATGCAGTCAGGGTCGAGGCATCACGACCGAGACCTGCTCGCAGGGTCGAGGCATCAAGACCGAGCACTACAGGAGCGCCGCGTGGAGTTCCCCAGCATCACGCCACCCGATCAGCAGGCGCACCGGGAGGCGGTGGCCCGCCATCAGCAGCTGATCAAACCGGCCGGTTCCTTGGGCCGGTTGGAGGAGCTGGGTGTCTGGGCGGCCGCCTGTCAAGGGGTCTGCCCACCACGCCCGTTTTCCCAACCCCAGGTGGTGGTGTTCGCAGGGGACCACGGCGTCGCTGCGCGCGGAGTGTCCGCCTATCCCAGCGAGGTCACCCGGCAGATGGTGAGCAACTTCCTGGGTGGGGGGGCGGCGGTGAACGTGCTCGCCGCCCTGGCTGGGGCTGCGGTCCGGGTGGTCGACATGGCCGTGGACGGTGAGCCCGCCGAGTCGAGCGCCGAAGCGTCGCCGCCGGTCACCCGGCACAAGGTTCGCCGCAGTAGCGGCGTGATCGACTGGGAGGACGCGCTGTCCGACGCTGAGGTGGCCCAGGCCTTGGCCGCCGGGGTGGCGATCGCTGACGAGGAGGTGGACCGCGGCGCTGACCTGCTGATCGTCGGCGATATGGGGATCGGCAACACCACCCCCGCTGCCGTGCTGGTAGCGGCGCTCACCGGGGCGGAGCCGGTGGCGGTGGTCGGCCGTGGAACCGGGATCGACGATGCCGGCTGGATGCGCAAGGCGGCAGCGATCCGGGACGCGCTGCGCCGGGCTCGACCAGTCGTCGGGGACCCCGTCGCGCTGCTGCGCACGGCAGGTGGCGCCGACATCGCGGCAATGGCCGCCTTCCTGGCCCAGGCCGCGGTCCGGCATACCCCGGTCATCCTCGACGGCGTGGTCGTCGGGGCAGCGGCGATGCTCGCCGAGGAACTCGCGCCCGGAGCGCGGCAGTGGTGGGTGGCCGGGCACCGCTCCGTGGAGCCCGCGCACACCCTGGCGCTGGAGCATCTGGAGTTGGATCCCATCCTGGATCTGGGGATGCGGCTGGGCGAGGGCTCCGCAGCGGTGGCGGCGCTGCCACTGGTGCAGGCGGCCGTCCGGGTGCTCGCCGAGATGGCCACCTTCGATGACGCGGGCGTCTCTGGGCCCGCAGGTGATCCAGTGCCCACGGGGTGAGCCGCGGGTTGCGGCTGGCAGTGTCCTGGTTGACCGTGCTGCCGGTTGCCGGCCCCCTCGAGGTGGACCGGACGGTCGCGCGGCGGGCGCTGTACTGGGCTCCCCTGGTCGGTGCCGGGCTGGGCGTGGTGGCTGTCGGGGTGCTGGCAGCGCTGTCCGTGGTGGGCACCCCACCACTGCTGGTTGGGCTGGTCGTGGTGGCGACGCTGGCCGGGCTGACCCGAGGGATGCACCTGGACGGGCTCGCCGACACCGCCGACGGGCTGGGTTGCTACGGCGGGCCGCAACGGGCGCTGGCGGTGATGCGGGACGGGTCAACCGGGCCGTTCGGAGTGGTCGCGCTGGTGCTGGTGTTGACGGCGCAGGCGGCCGCGTTGGGGGCGCTGGCTGAGACCGACCGGCTCGTCGCCGTGTTGCTGGCGGTCACCTCAGGGCGGGTCGCCTTCAGCTGGTGCGCCCGGAGGGGGGTGCCACCGGCCCGGCCAGCAGGGTTGGGTGTGCTGGTGGCCGGCAGCCAGCCGCCCGCTGTTCCGGCCGCCTGGTCGGCAGCCCTGCTCGCAGGCGGGCTGATGGCAGTACCCGGACGGGCCTGGCAGGGCCCGCTGGCGGTGGCCCTGGCCGCCCTGGTGGTAGTGGCGCTCTCAGCGCACACTCAGCGCCGCTTCGGCGGCGTAACCGGCGACGTCCTAGGCGCCGCCAGCGAACTGACCACCACCGTGGTCCTCGCGGTGTGCGCGGTGGGCTGAGCGAGTTCCCCGGCTGGGTCAGGTGAGGGGGATCATCCAGCGGTGCGAGTCGGGCGCGGCGCCGCGCTGGATCGCGGTGAGGGCCGCGCGCAACTGGGTCGTGACTGGGCCGGCGCCGCCGCTGCCGATGGTGAATTCACCGCCGGAGTACACGACCCGTCCGACCGGGGTGATCACCGCGGCGGTGCCGCAGGCGAAGACCTCCGAGATGTCCCCAGTCTGCACGCCCTTCTCCCACTCCTCGGTGGAGATCCGTCGCTCCTCGACGCCCATCCTGTGGTCCTGGGCCAGCGTGAGCAGGGAGTCGCGGGTGATACCGGGCAGCAGGGTGCCGGTGAGCTCTGGGGTCACCAGCCTGGCATCCTGTCCCTCCCCGAAGACGAAGTAGAGGTTCATCCCGCCCATCTCCTCCACCCAGCGCCGCTCGACCGCGTCCAGCCAGACGACCTGGTCGCAGTTCTTGTCAGCGGCTTGCTGCTGGGCGACCAGCGAGGCGGCATAGTTGCCGGCGAACTTGGCAGCCCCGGTACCGCCGGGAGCGGCCCGGACGTATTCGGCGGACAACCACACGCTGACCGGTTTGAGCCCACCACGGAAGTACGGGCCGGCCGGGGAGGCGATGACCAGGTACCGATAGGTCGCCGCGGGGCGGACGCCGAGCCCTGCCTCGGTGGCGAACATGAGCGGCCGCAGATACAAGGATTCCTCGCCGGGGGCGGGCACCCAGTCGATATCGGCGCGGACCAGTTCCCGCAGCGAGCCGAGAAAGAGCTCATCGGGCAACTCCGGCATCGCCATCCGGCGGGCCGAGGAACGGAACCGGGCGGCGTTGGCCAGCGGCCGGAAGGAGGCCACCGTGCCGTCCGGTTGCCGGTAGGCCTTGAGGCCCTCGAATACCGCCTGCCCGTAGTGCAGCACCATCGCAGCCGGATCCATGACGAGCTGCCGGTACGGGCCGATCTCGGGATCGTGCCAGCCGACCCCGTCGGTCCAGCTGATCTCCACCATGTGGTCGGTGAAGTAACGCCCGAAGCCTGGCGCGGCCAGGATCTCCGCCCGCCGCTGCGGCGTCGTCGGAGTTGGGTGCGGCAGGCGGGTGAATGGTGGCGCGGCACTCATATCCAGCACGGTATCCCGTCGCACGCAAAAATGGTAGGACGTCCCACTACTTTACCCGTGCGCCATGCTGACCGTGTGCCTGAGCAGCGACGCTTCGTACGGATCACCCGCACCCGGCTGGCCGACGGCCGCGCGCTGACCTACTACGACGACCGCGAGCCCTACCTCTCAGGCGCGGCCACCCGCGCCCTGGCCGATCACCGCGACCTGTCCCCGTGCCAGGCTCAGCCCACGATGCGCCTGGACGTGCTCACGGGAGAGTGGGTCATCCTCGCCCCGCACCGGATGGACCGGGCTCACCTGCCCGCGGCGGAAGAATGCCCGCTGTGCCCCAGCCAGGACGGCACGATGACCGAGATCCCGGCCCGGGACTACGACGTGGTGGTGTTCGACAACCGATTTCCCTGCCTGCGACCCCAGCTCGACATCACGGCCCGGCCGGTACCGGCCGCGGTGGACGGCGATCCGCTGTGGCCGCAGCAGCCGGCGACGGGCCGGTGCGAGGTGATTTGCTTCACCAGCGAGCACGAATCCTCATGGGCCGAGCTCGGCCCGAGCCGGGTGAACACGGTGATCGAGGCGTGGGCCGACCGCACCACGGCGCTGTCGGGAGTGGACGGCGTCCGGCAGGTGTTCTGCTTCGAGAACCGGGGCGCGGAGACCGGGGTGACCCTGCACCACCCGCACGGCCAGATCTACGCCTACCCGTTCGTGCCGCCGCGCACCGAGCGGCTGCTGGCCCGGGCGGCGGCGCATCGCGACAGTTCGGGCTCTGATCTGCTGTCGGACGTACTCGCCGCCGAACTGCGCGCCGGGACGCGGATAGTGCAGCGGGGCGCGGTATGGACCGCCTATGTGCCCGCCGCCGCGCGGTGGCCGGTGGAGGTGCATCTGGTGCCACACCGGGCGGTGCCCGACTTCGCAGCCTTGGACAGCACCGAGCGCGCCGAGCTCGCCAGGCTGTACCCCGCGTTGGTGCGGCGGGTGGACACCTTCTTCGCCGACCAGGGCGATCCAGGACCAGTGCCGTATGTCGCGGGATGGCACCAGGCCCCGGTAGGCCCGGGGCGAGACCTCACCCGGCTGCACCTGCAGCTGTTCTCCGTGCGCCGCGCCGCCGGGAAGCTCAAATACCTCGCCGGCTCCGAGTCCGGGGTAGGAGCCTGGCTCAACGACACCACCCCCGAGCGGATCGCGCACCGGCTGCGGGAGCTGGCATGAGTACCGCGTTGCGGGCCGCCTTTCGGGCCGAGTTCGGCCGGGATCCCGACGGTCTGTGGGCCGCGCCGGGCCGGCTGAACCTGATCGGCGAGCACGTCGACTACGCCGGCGGGCTGTGCTTGCCACTGGCGCTGCCGCAGCGGACGGTCGTGGCGGCCGCGAGTCGGGGCGACGGCCGGCTGCGGCTGCGGTCGCTGTTCCGCGCGGCCCAACCCTGGGACGGCTGCCTCGATGAGGTGGGTCCCGGTCACCCACCGGGCTGGGCGGCGTACCCAGCGGGCGTGATGTGGGCGCTGGGTCATCCGGTCGACGGGCTTGACCTGCTCGTCGGTGAATCGGTGCCGCCCGGGGCCGGGCTGGCCTCCTCCGCCGCGCTGGAATGCGCCGTCGCGCTGGCGGTGGATGCGCTTTCCGGGCTTGGACTGGCCGCGACCAGCACTGGCCGGGTGATGCTTGCGGCGGCGTGCCACCGCGCCGAGAACGAGGTCGTCGGCGCGCCGACTGGTGTGCTGGACCAGGTCGCCTCGCTGTGCTGCACCGCAGGGCACGCCGTGCTGCTGGATTGCCGGGACCAGACGGTGCGGCAGGTGCCGCTCGATCTGGTCGCGGCTGGCCTGGACCTGCTGGTGATCGACACTCGCGCACCGCATCGGATCGTCGATGGTCAGTACGCCGCACGTCGGCGCAGCGCCGAGCAGGCCGCGGCCGAGCTGGGTGTGCCCAGCCTGCGGGGGATCCCCCGGGAGCGGGTGGACGGCCTGACCGATCCCCTGTTGCGAAGGCGAGCCCGGCACGTGGTGACCGAGATCGCCAGGGTGCGAAACGTCGTGGTGTTACTGGAGTCAGGCCGGGTCCACGACATCGGGCCGCTGCTGAACGCCTCGCACACCTCCCTACGCGACGACCTGGAGGTATCCAGCCCAGAACTGGATTGCGTGGTGGACGCCGCTCGCGCCGCCGGCGCGCTGGGTGCCCGAATGACCGGGGGCGGCTTCGGTGGCTCGGCACTGGCCCTGATCCAGCGCACTGCCACCACCGCGGTAACCCACGCCGTGCTGGCCGCCGCCGCCCATCACGCCCACCCACAACCCACCGTCTACCAGGTGCTCCCCTCCCCCGGCGCCCATCCCGTACCGCGACGATCTTGACTGACGTGAGTATCCGGACCGTCAGCGCACATGAGAGGCCACGAAGGGGGGTTTGACGACCTCGCAGGGCAGCGCCCGGCCACGGACGTCCACCTCGACGGTGTCCTCCAGCCGCACCGCGGTATCGAGCAGCGCCAGCGCGATGCCGGTGCGCAAAGTCGGGGAGAAGGTGCCCGAAGTGATCTCTCCCAGCGTCGCACCCGCCGGGGACCGCACCGCCATGTGCGGCCGTGGGACCCCGCGCCCGATGGCCCGCAGCCCGCGTAACCGCCGGGATGGGCCCCGCTCGCGCTCGGCGACCAGCGCGGCGCGACCCCAGAAGGCCGGCTTGTCCCAGCCGACCGCCCAGGAGGCGCCGCCCTGCACGGGAGTGACTCCCGGCCCAAGGTCCTGGCCGTGCAGCGGGTAGCCCATCTCGGTGCGCAGGGTGTCCCGGGCACCGAGTCCACACACCCGGCCACCGAGCGGGCCGATGGCGCGCAGCAGCGCCTCCCATAGTGCGGGCGCGTGCTCCCACGGCGGCAGCAACTCGTAGCCACGCTCGCCGGTGTAGCCGCTGCGACCCACCCGCACCGGTACGCCGTCGTGATCGGTGTCGGTGAAGGCCATGTAGTCCATGTCTTCGAAGTTCATGCCACCAGCCAGCCCGACCGCGGCGAGTACCTCGGCCGATCGCGGGCCCTGCACGGCGAGCACGGCGTACTCGTCGTGCAGGTCGGTCACCCGCACCCCCGGGGGCGCCGCAGCGGACAACCGCTGACCGACCTCCCCGGTGTTCGCCGCATTCGGCACGCAGAAGACCTCGTCGGCGCCGACCAGGTAGGTGATCAAGTCGTCCACCACACCGCCGTCCTCGGCGCAGCACAGTGTGTACTGAGCCTGTCCCGGGCCGATCTTGTCGAGGTCGGCGGTGAGGCAAGAGTTGACGAACTCGGCGGCCGCCGGACCGGTCACGCTGACCTTGCCCAGATGGGTGACGTCGAACATGCCGACCGCCTCCCGCACCGCGGTGTGCTCAGCGACGACGCCGGTGTAGTGAATGGGCATCTCCCAGCCGCCGAACGGCCCGAGGGTGGCGCCGGTCTCGACGTGGAAGGCGTGCAGGGGGCCGCGGCGCAGGGGTGTACTCACGGTTCTGGAACGCTACCGCGTAGTAGCCTCCGACACTATCCGGCCAGATCAGCGAGGAGATCACCGTGACCCCGACGCTGCGCCTCACCGATGCCTCGGTGACCACCGCGACGGTTGATGCCGTCGTGGTGGGCACGGTGTCCGGCGAAGGGGGTCCTCTGCTCGCCCCGGGTGGCGAGGAGGTTGACGCGGCGTTCGATGGCGGGCTCGCCGACCTGCTGGCTGTGCTGGGCGCCCGAGGCAAGGCCGACGAGGTGATCAAGGTACCCACCCGCGGAGCCATCGGCGCGCCGCTGCTGATCGCCACTGGTCTCGGTGCGGTCGACGACCAACCCACCGGCGAGCAGGTGCGTCGAGCCGCTGGGGCGGCTGCCCGGGCACTGTCCGGCACCTCCCGTGCGGTCACCACGTTGTCGCGGATCGATTTGGCCGCCGCCGCTGAGGGCGCCGCGCTGGGCGCCTATACCTTCACCGCGTACCGGTCCCAAAAAGGGGACGGGCCGCTGGGCCGGATGGATCTGTCGGTGCCCTCGGCCCGCGCGGCCGGCGCGCGGCGGGAACTGACCCGGGCCACCTCTACCGCCGAGGCGGTCGCGGCCGCACGTGACCTGGTGAACACACCGCCCAACGACCTCTACCCGGCGTCGTTCGCCGAGCGTGCGGTGGCGCTGGCCGAGCAGGCCGGGCTGCGAACCGAGGTGCTGGGCGAGAAGGCGCTGCGGCGCGAGGGTTACGGCGGCATCCTGGGCGTCGGTGGCGGCTCGTCCCGCCCGCCGCGGCTGGTCCGGCTGCATTACGTCCCGGCGGCGCCGAGGGCGAAGGTCGCCCTGGTCGGTAAGGGGATCACCTTCGATACCGGCGGAATTTCGATCAAGCCGGCGGCGAAGATGGAAGAGATGACCATGGACATGGCCGGCGCGGCCGCCGTTGTCGTCACCGCGGTGCTCGCTGCTCGGCTGGAGCTACAGGTGGAGGTGATCGCCACCGTTCCGATGGCCGAGAACATGCCCTCGGGCACCGCCTACCGGCCCGGGGACGTCCTGACGATGTACGGCGGCAGGACCGTCGAGGTCCTCAACACCGACGCCGAGGGTCGCCTGGTCCTCGCCGACGCACTGGTCCGTGCGGCGCAGGATTCCCCGGACTACCTCATCGACACCGCCACGCTCACCGGCGCGCAGATAGTCGCGCTGGGCAACCGCACGCCGGGAATCATGGGCACTCCGGAGTTCCGGGACCGGGTCACCGCAATCTCGCAACAGGTCGGGGAGAACGGCTGGGCCATGCCGCTGCCCGACCACCTGCGGTCCGAGCTGGACTCCAAGCTCGCCGACATCGCCAACGTGGCCAGCCATCGCTGGGGCGGCATGCTCATCGCCGGGACGTTCCTGTCCGAGTTCGTCGCCGACGGCACACCCTGGGCCCATCTGGACGTCGCCGGACCGGCCTACAACAGCGGCTCGCCGTGGGGCTATACCGGCAAGGGCGGCACCGGTGTGCCAGTACGCACTCTGGCCGCCGTTCTCGCCGATATCGCCGAACGGGGCTGAACCTGAACTACTGGCCCTGCTCGCGCTCGTGCAGGAGGCGCTGGCGGGCCGTGTAGTCCCGCATCCGTTGCGGGTAGCCCATCTGGGCGACGTCGTAGATCGGGATCTTCAGCCGCTTACCCAGCTGTCGGGCGCCCTCGTCGCCTTCGACCCTGCGCCGGGTCCACTCGCCGTCGTGCGCGACGAGCACCACGGTGGTGTCGGTGACCGTCGTGCGTGGCTCGACGTAGGCCTCCACTCCGCGGTGTGACGCTGCCCACTGCTCAAGGTGGTCGACATCCGCGCTGGCCGCCGCGCGCCTGGTGCCCGGCCGCGCCCGACCCAGGAGTCGATCGAACACGCCCACGTCGGCACCTCCTCGCACCGCCGGGCCTCCCGGCGATCCTGCCAGCACAACGGCCCAGCCAGTCCGTTTGCTCCCGCTGTTAGCTGCCTCGCCCACATCGCCGGAGCTCCGGGCGTGGTGACAAGATGGCTGTGGCGCTCGCTTGCCACGTTACCGACGTCTGCTTGAGGAGCTTCTCAGTGACCGATACCTCTGCCGACTTGGTGATCCTCGGCGGCGGCTCCGGCGGCTACGCCTGCGCACTGCGTGCCGCGCAGCTGGGTCTGTCCGTCGTCCTGGTGGAGAAGGACAAGCTGGGTGGCACCTGCTTGCATCGTGGCTGCATCCCGACCAAGGCGCTGCTGCATGCTGCCGAGGTGGCCGACGCCGCTCGTGACGGTCATCAATTCGGCGTGAAGACCGCGCTTGAGGGCATCGACATGGGTGGGGTGAACAAGTACAAGGATGGCGTCGTCGCCAAGATGTTCAAAGGCCTGCAGGGGTTGGTGTCCTCCCGCGGGATCACCTATGTCGAGGGCAGCGGCAGTTTGGTCGCCCCGAACACCGTCGACGTCGAGGGGCGGCGCTACACCGGGCGCAACGTCGTGCTGGCGACCGGCTCCTACGCCCGAACCCTGCCCGATCTGGAGATCGGCGGCCGCGTCATCACCAGCGATCAGGCGCTGAACCTGGACCACCTGCCCGAACGCGTCGTGGTGCTCGGCGGTGGTGTGATCGGAGTCGAGTTCGCCAGCGTGTGGCGCTCCTTCGGCGCCGAGGTGATCATCGTCGAGGCACTGCCCCGGCTCGTCCCCTCCGAGGACGACTTCTGCTCCAAGCAACTGGAGCGAGCCTTCCGGCGGCGTGGCATCACGTTCAAGACCGGAGTGAAGTTCACCGGGGCCAGCCAGTCCGACTCCGCCGTCACGGTGAACCTGGAGTCTGGTGAGCAGTTCGAGGCAGACCTGCTACTGGTCGCCGTGGGACGCGGCCCGAACACCGCTGAGGCCGGGTACGCCGAGGCCGGCGTGCGGATGGAACGCGGTTTCGTGCTCACCGACGACCGGCTGCGCACGAACCTTCCGGGAGTGTATGCGCTGGGAGACATCGTGCCAGGGCTGCAGCTCGCGCACCGCGGGTTCGCCCAGGGCATCTTCCTCGCCGAGGACATCGCGGGACGCAACCCGACCCCGATCGACGAGGACGGCATCCCGCGGGTGACCTACTGCGAGCCGCAGGTGGCCTCGGTTGGTCTCACCGAGGCGCAGGCCAGGGACCGCTACCGCGAGGTCGAGACGCTCACCTATGACTTGGCCGGCAACGGCCGCAGCCAGATCCTGCAGGCCAGGGGCGCGATCAAGCTGGTGCGCGCCAAGGATGGTCCGGTACTCGGCGTGCACATGGTCGGCGCCCGCATCGGCGAACTGGTCGGCGAGGCGCAGCTGATCGTCAACTGGGAGGCATACCCGGAGGACGTCGCTGCTCTGGTCCATGCGCACCCGACGCAGAACGAGGCCCTCGGCGAGGCGCATCTCGCTCTGGCCGGCAAGCCGCTGCACGCGCACGGCTGATCGGGCGCACACCGCCCAAGAACGACGCAAGAAGACCTCAAAGACGACGAGGAGTCGAGGCAACAGATGGCCTACTCGGTGGAGATGCCCGCGCTCGGCGAGAGTGTCACCGAGGGAACGGTGACGCGCTGGCTCAAACACGAGGGGGACACCGTCGAGGTGGACGAACCCTTGGTCGAGGTGTCCACCGACAAGGTCGACACCGAGATCCCCTCCCCAGCGGCCGGCGTGCTGCAGCGGATCGTCGTGCCCGAGGACGAGACCGTCCAGGTCGGCGCGGAGCTCGCCGTGATCGGAGACTCCACCGATCGAACCGGGCGCAATCACACCGGGCCCGATCACACCGGGCCCGATCACACCGAGCGGGTGGAGCCACCGCAGCAGCCGACCGCCCCGCGGACCCCGCCTCCTGCTGCGGGCTCCGGGACACCTGTGACGATGCCAGCGCTGGGAGAGAGCGTCACTGAGGGGACCGTGACCCGGTGGCTCAAGCAGGTCGGTGACACCGTCGCAGTGGACGAGCCGCTGCTCGAAGTGTCCACTGACAAGGTCGACACCGAGATTCCGTCCCCGGTAGCAGGCGCCCTGCTGGAGATCGTCGTAGCCCAGGACGAGACCGCCGAGGTCGGAGCAAAGCTGGCCATGGTCGGTGATGCCGGTGCGTCGCCAGCGGCGCCGCCGGATCAGCCCGACCAGTCCGAGACCCGATCCGCCGAGACTCGATCCGCCGAGACTCGATCCGCCGAGCCGCAGCCTCCGAAGCGGCCCGCTCCGGCATCCGATGCCACCGAGTCCGGCGCACCGTATGTGACACCCCTGGTGCGCAAGCTCGCGGCCGAACACGGCATCGACCTGTCGGGCGTGCAGGGCACTGGGGTCGGTGGCCGGATCCGCAAGCAGGATGTTCTCGCTGCTGTGGAAGCGCCCGAGCCCGAACCGGAGCCCTCGCCTGAGACTGAGCGGCCATCGGCTCCCGCGCCGCAGCAGGCCCCGCAGGCCGGCCCGGCGCGGCACTCGGCGCAACCGGCGGCGACAGCCGCAGAGTTGCGCGGGACCACCGCGAAGATGTCCCGGATGCGCAGCGTTATCGCCAAGCGGATGGTGGAGTCGCTACAGATCTCCGCGCAGCTCACCACCGTGGTGGAGGCCGACGTCACCCGTCTCGCGCGGCTGCGCGATCGCGCCAAGCGAGATTTCGAGGCCCGGGAAGGCGTCAAGCTGTCGTTCCTGCCATTCTTCGCCCTGGCCACCGTCGAGGCGCTCAAGCAGCATCCGAAGGTGAACGCCTCGATCGACACCGAGCAGGGCGAGATCACCTACCACGGTGCGGAGCACCTCGGCATCGCCGTGGACTCCGAGCGTGGCCTGCTGGTGCCGGTGATCCACGATGCGGGCGATCTCAACATCGCCGGCCTAGCCCGCCGCATTGCCGACCTCGCCGAGCGGACCAGGGCGAACAAGATCACCCCGGACGAGATGAGCGGCGGTACGTTCACGATCAGCAACACCGGCTCGCGGGGAGCGCTGTTCGACACCCCGATCATCCTGCAACCGCAGGTCGGGATCCTCGGCACCGGCAGCGTGGTCAAGCGACCGGTGGTGCTGACCGGCGAGGACGGCGACACCATCGCGGTCCGCTCGATCACCTATCTGGCGCTGTCCTACGACCACCGGCTGGTGGACGGCGCCGACGCCGCCCGCTTCCTCAACACCGTCAAACAGCGCCTCACCGACGCCGCGTTCGAGCCCGACCTCGGGCTATAGAGTGGGGTCCCGTTCCGGGGCGCCATTCGGAGCCGGATTGCGGTTCTGCACTCGCCAGGAGCGCCATTCGGAGCCGGATTGCGGTTGCCCTCACCCGGGGTCGCGCGGTCGGCGCTGAACCGAGAAGATCTCCCCATGCGCGTCGCGATCGCGGGGGCCTCGGGTCTGATCGGTACGGCGTTGGTGTCGCAACTTCGTCAGGCCGGCCATGAGGTGCTCCGGCTGGTGCGAAGGCGGCCAGGCGCCCCGGACGAGCGGGCCTGGGACCCGTCAGCGGCGACGATGGACACCGGCACCCTGGACGGCACCGACGCGGTGGTGAATCTGTGCGGCTCGCCGCTGGCCGCCGGACGCTGGTCCGGGGAGCGTAAGCAAGCCATCAGGGACAGCCGGATCGGCCCCACCGAGGTGCTCGCCGCGGCAGTGGCCGAGCACCGGGTTCCGGTGCTGGTGAATGCCTCTGGGGTGAACTACTACGGCGACACCGGAGACCGCGAGGTCGACGAGCGCGCGCCGTTGGGATCCGGGTTCCTGGCCGAGATCTGTCGTGACTGGGAGGCGGCCACGGCGGCCGCGGAGCGGGCCGGGGCGCGGGTGGTGCGGGTGCGGACCGCTCCGGTGATCTCCCCGTCTGGTGGGTTGATGGGCCAGCTCAAACCGCTGTTCGCGCTCGGGCTTGGCGGTCGTCTCGGCAGCGGGCGGCAGTACATGCCGTGGATCTCGCTCGACGATGAGGTGGGCGCCATCTGCTTCGCCCTTGAACACGATGCGATATCGGGTCCGGTCAACCTCGCCGGTCCGGAACCGGTGACCAACGCCGAGTTCACCCGGGCGATGGGTGAGGCGATGCACCGCCCGACGCTGCTGGTGGTGCCTGGCTTCGCGCTGCGTCTGGTCCGCGGCGCCGAACTTGTCGACGAGATGGTGCTGACCGGGCCGCGGGCGGTGCCCGGGGTACTGCTCAAACACGCCTACCCATTCCAGCACCCGACCCTGTCGGCGGCGCTGACCGCGGCGATGGCGTAGCCGATGGATACCGACGCCGTCGTGGTGGGGGCTGGGCTGGCCGGGCTGACCGTCGCCCGCCACCTGCAGCGGGCTGGACTACAGGTCACCGTGTTGGAGGCCGGGCCGGTGGTGGGCGGCCGGGTGGCCACCGACACCGTGGACGGCTTTCTCCTCGACCGCGGCTTCCAAGTGCTCAACACCAGCTACCCCGCGTTGCGCCGCGAGCTGGACCTGCACGCGCTGGATCTACGGGCATTCGTCCCTGGTGTCGCGATACGCGGTACCGACGGGGTGCTGCACCGCCTGGTCGATCCGCGCCGGGCCCCAACCCAGGCCTGGCGCACGGTCTTCGACGGGCTGCTGGCACCGGCTGCCAAGCTCGCGGTGCTGCGACTGTCCGCCAGAGCGGCACTGGGCGACGTCGGCTCGCTGCTCACCGGGGCCGAGCGCAGTGCCGCCGCCGAGCTGTCCGCCGCAGGGCTGGACGGCCCGGCGACCGAAGAATTCCTGCGCCCGTTCTTGGCCGGGATCTTCGGGGACCGGGACCTGCAGACCTCAGCACGGTTCTTCACCCTGGTGTGGCGAAGTCTGGCCCGGGGAACTTCCACGCTGCCCTCGCGCGGGATGGCCGCGCTGCCTACCCAGATCGCGGCGCGGCTGGCCCCAGGGACCGTCCAGTGCGGGCAGACGGTGCTCGGTGTCGCGCCCGGCCGGGTCCGCACTGCCGATCGTGAGATCACCGCGCGGGCGGTGGTGGTGGCCACCGATCCCCCGATGGCACGGACCCTGCTGCCCGGGCTCGACGTGCCGCTGATGCGGGGACTCACGACCTACTACCACGTGTCCGAGCAACCGCCCAGCCGGCTGCGGCTGATCCACCTCGACGGGACCGGCAGCGCGCTGATCAACACCAGCGTGCTCACCGCGGTAGCGCCGTCCTACTCCCCCGATCACCGGCACCTGGTCTGCTCGACGGTACTGGGCACCCCGGGCGCCGGCGCGCCCCGCGAGCCCGTCGTGCGGCGGCTGGCCGGCGCCGTCTACCGGACCAACCCGGCGAGCTGGAAGCATCTGGGCACCGCCGTGGTCCCGCAGGCGCTGTGCTCGTTCACCCCGCCGACCCCCGACCGGCTGTGCCGCGACACAGCGCTGGGAGACGGCCTGTTCGTTGCGGGCGACCACCGGGACACCCCGTCGATCCAGGGTGCGTTGACCAGCGGTAGGCGGGCCGCCCGGGCGGTGCTCGCCGAACTCGGCGTGACCCTGGTGACGGCGTAATGTCGCGCCCGTGACCGTCGACACCGTTTCATGCCGGGCCGATACGACTCCCGTGCATGTCCGCCACCTCGGCACCATCGACTACACCCGGGCCTGGGACCTGCAACGTGAGCTGGCCACCGCCCGCGCCGAGGGCATCGGGCGCGACGTGCTGCTGTTGCTGGAGCACCCCTCGGTGTACACCGCGGGCCGGCGGACCACACCCGCCGAGCGACCCGACGACGGCACGCCGGTGATCGATGTCGACCGCGGCGGGAAGATCACCTGGCACGGTCCCGGCCAACTCGTCGGCTACCCGCTGGTGGGGCTCGCCCAGCCGACCGACGTCATCGACTACGTGCGGCGCCTGGAGCAGGCGCTGATCGCTGTCTGCACCGGGCTGGGCCTGCGCGCCGGGAGGATCTCGGGACGGTCGGGGGTATGGCTGGCGGCGGACCCGGCCACCGGCCGTCCGGACCGCAAGATCGCGGCGATCGGGGTCCGGATCAGCCGGGGGGTGACCATGCACGGGTTCGCCCTGAACTGCCAGCCTGACCTGGCCGCCTTCGATCGGATCGTGCCGTGCGGCATCACCGATGCCGGCGTGACGTCGCTGACCGCCGAGCTGGGCCGACCGGTTCCCGTGGGGCAGGTGCAGCCGGCGGTGCGCCGCGCCGTTCTCGATGCTCTGGACGGCGTGCTGCCGGTGAGCTCCGACGAGATCCGCCGCTCCCCTGCGGTCGAGCCTTCGGGTCTGCAGCTGCACCTGGACCCGGCGATTGCAGGGTCTTAGGTGGCCCGGCATGGCCGATGGAGCGCAGCCGACATCCCCGATCAGACCGGCCGCACGGTGCTCGTCACCGGAGCCAATTCGGGTCTGGGCCTGCAGACCGCCACCGCGCTTGCCGAGCGCGGTGCGACGGTGCTGCTGGCCTGCCGCGACACCCAACGCGGACGGGCCGCGTTGGACCGGGTGCGGTCGGTTTCCGGCGGGGCGGACGCCACGCTGATCCAGCTCGACCTGGCTGACCTCAGCTCGGTTCGCAAGGCCGCCGATGAGGTGCGCTCGATCACCGGGGACCGGCTGGACGTGCTGGTGAACAACGGCGGCGTGATGGCGACCCCGGCGCGGCGCACTGTCGACGGCTTCGAGTTGCAGATCGGCACCAACCACCTCGGGCATGCGGCGTTGACCTGGCTCCTCGGGCCCGCCCTTGGCCCCGGAGCGCGGGTGGTCACGGTGTCCAGCCTCGCGCACCGCGGCGGCGGGCTCGATCCGGACGACCTGAGCTTCGAGAAGCGGCGGTACAACCCGGCCGCGGCCTACAGCGCGTCGAAACTGGCGAACCTGCTGTTCACCTTCGAACTGGACCGGCGGGCCCGGGGCGCCGGGCGGGACCTGGTTGCGGTCGCGACCCACCCCGGCCTCACCGACACCGAACTGGCTCCCAACACCGCCCGGATGTACCGGGCTGGGCCACTCTCCCACCTCGTGCGGTGGGGCTACAAGCTGGTCGCCCAAGGCGTCATCAGGGGCGCGTTGCCGCAGCTTTATGCCGCCACCGCGCCCGAGGTGCGCGGAGGGGAGTTCTACGGTCCGACCAGCCTCGGCGAGACCCGTGGAACCCCGGGCCGGGCGTCAGCGAGCGCTGCCGCCCGAGATGAGCGCATCGCGGGGCTGCTCTGGGAACGCACCGCCGAGCTCACCGGAGTGCGGCCCCATCCTGAGTAGGCTCGGCCCGCGTAGGCTCGCACCCGTGAGCGTCGCACCCCCAACACCTGGTCCCACCGGACCTGATGCCGGCGGCCGCAAGCTGTTGCGTCTGGAGGTCCGCAACAGCCGGACCCCGATCGAGCGTAAGCCGCCCTGGATCCGGACCCGGGCCACGATGGGGCCGTCGTTTCGCGAGCTCAAGGGGCTTGTCCGGCGCGAGGGGCTGCACACGGTCTGCGAGGCAGCCGGTTGTCCCAACATCTACGAGTGCTGGGAGGACCGGGAGGCCACCTTCCTCATCGGCGGCGACCAGTGCACCCGCCGCTGCGATTTCTGCCAGATCGACACCGGCCGCCCCGCCGAGCTGGACCGCGACGAGCCACGGCGGGTCGCCGAGTCGGTGCAGGCGATGGGGCTGCGCTACTCCACGGTCACCGGGGTGGCGCGTGATGACCTCCCCGACGGCGGCGGCTGGCTCTATGCCGAGACCGTCCGGCAGATCCACACGCTCAACCCCGGTACCGGTGTGGAACTACTCATCCCGGACTTCAATGCCCGCCCCGAGCTGATCGACGAGGTGTTCGGCGCCGCACCCGAGGTGCTGGCACACAACCTGGAGACGGTGCCACGGATCTTCAAGCGGATCCGACCGGCGTTTCGCTACGAGCGCTCGCTGGACGTGCTGCGGGCAGCCCGTGACGCGGGGTTGGTCACCAAGTCCAACCTCATTCTGGGCCTGGGTGAGGAGCCCGAGGAGGTCACCGCCGCGATGGCCGATCTGCATGCCGCCGGGTGCGAGATCCTCACCATCACTCAGTACCTGCGCCCGTCGGCGCGGCACCATCCGGTGCGGCGGTGGGTCACGCCCGAGGAGTTCGTCGAGCATGCCCGCACCGGCGAGCGGATGGGTTTCGCCGGGGTGATGGCCGGGCCGCTGGTCCGATCGTCCTACCGGGCCGGCCGGCTTTACACCCAGGCTGTCGCGCACCGGGGCGATCGGGTACCCGAGCACCTCGAGCACCTCGAGCACCTGGCCGCAGCCGGCCCGGCCGCGCAGGAGGCGTCCAGCCTGCTGACCCGTCGCTAAACGACGATAGTCGGCTGTTCATCCGCAACCCGTTGCGCCGTATCCTGGGGGCATGGCCGCCAAGCCCTCTTCGAAAGCTCCCACGAAAGCCCTCGGGAAAACCAAGGACAAGGAAGCGGCGAAGGCCGCCAAGCGGGAACGCCGCGCCGCGTCGAAGCAGCGCCGGGCGCAGATCTTCGAGGCCTTCAAGGTCCAGCGCCGCGAGGACAAGGCCCTGTTGCCGTTGATGATCGGCGCGTTCCTCGTCACCACCGCGGTTGGCTTCGGGGTGGGCTTCCTGATTGACCAACTGTGGTTCTCCCTGCCGATGGGCATCACGCTCGGTGTGCTCGCGGCAATAATGATCTTCGGGCGGCGGGTGCAGCGCACTGTCTTCGCCAAGGCCGAAGGCCAGCCCGGCGCCGCAGCCTGGATGCTGGACAACCTGCGCGGCCGGTGGAAGGTGACACCGGCCGTCGCGGGCACCACGCAACTGGACGCCGTGCACCGGGTCATCGGGCGGCCCGGGGTCGTGCTGGTCGCCGAGGGAGCCGCACATCGTCTCAAGCCGCTGCTGGCGCAGGAGAAGAAGCGGGTATCCCGGCTGATCGGGGAAACTCCGATCTATGACGTGACGGTCGGCAACGGCGAGGGCGAAGTCCCGCTGGCCAAACTGCCCCGGCACCTCAGCAAATTGCCGCGCAACATCAATGCGGCGCAGATCGACGTGCTGGAGGGCAAGCTGGCCATCCTCGCTACCCGGGCGGCCGCGATGCCCAAGGGCCCGATGCCGCAGGGCGCCAAGCTGCGCAACCTGCAGCGGACCGTGCGACGGCGCTGAGTCGGGGGCTACTCAGCGAGTCCGCAGCACGATGGTCCCGACGGCCCGGTCGTGCAGGCCACGGCCGTCGTCGTCGTACACCACCGGCGGGATGACCAGACACAGCAGCATGGTGCGGATCACTCCGGCGCCGAAACCGGCCCGACGCCCGTCCAGGAGAGCTACCCGCAGGCCCGCCACAGCATGACCGGGGGTGCGGCCCGCGATACCGATCGAGAGCGCGGTCATGGCTGCGAACAGTGCCAACGCCGAGAACGCC
Organism: Pseudonocardiaceae bacterium; assembly: GCA_050699975.1. Lineage (GTDB taxonomy): Bacteria > Actinomycetota > Actinomycetes > Mycobacteriales > Pseudonocardiaceae. The sequence goes on from JBOHGH010000021.1 coordinate 44,011, forward strand.
GGATTGCTGGTGAGGAGCTGGGCGGCTACGGCGCACGGCAGCCAGTCGATCATAATGGCCAGGATCCGTGGCCCGAAGCGGGCGGCGGATCCCGGTCCGTACTCGGGCAATCCCAGCCGGTGACCAGGGTAGTCCTGCCTGCCGGTGTCTGCGGCGGGGTCGTCCGGGGACCCGGGAGGGCCGGATAGCCAGGTCTGTGTCCACCTGCTCACCCGAGTAGGGTATGCGATTGCCGGGCTAGCCTCGCACACCACCAGCCTCGTAACCTTGGCGAAACATCCGGGTGACGGTGGGGCAACACGGCACTCTTAGGTTCGCCGCAGCGAACCGACTGTTTATGCCGGTCCACGGCCTGTGTCCAAAGGAGCGAACGACGGTGTTCTCCAACTCCGATGAGGTCCTGCGCTTCGTCGCAGACGAGGGCGTCGAGTTCATCGACGTCCGCTTCTGCGACCTGCCGGGCGTCATGCAGCACTTCACGGTCCCGGCCGCGTACTTCGATGCGGACGTCATCGAGGATGGCCTGGCCTTCGACGGCTCGTCGGTGCGCGGGTTCCAGTCGATCCACGAGTCCGACATGCTGCTGTTTCCCGACGCTGCGACGGCGCGCATCGACCCGTTCCGGGTCCAGAAGACGTTGAACATCAACTTCTTCGTGCACGACCCGTTCACCCGGGAGCCCTACAGCCGTGACCCGCGCAACGTGGCCCGCAAGGCCGAGGAGTTCCTGGCGTCGACCGGCATCGCCGACACCGCGTACTTCGGTCCCGAGGCCGAGTTCTACTGCTTCGACTCGGTGCGCTTCGACACCACGGAGAACGCCTCGTTCCACGAGATCGACTCGGTCGCGGGCTGGTGGAACACCGGGGCGGACGAGGAGGGCGGCAACCAGGGCTACAAGGTCAACTACAAGAGCGGCTACTTCCCGGTGCCGCCGACCGACCACTTCGCCGACCTGCGCAACGCGATGGTCACCAACCTCATCGGCTGCGGTTTCACCGTGGAGAAGGCGCACCACGAGGTGGGCACGGCAGGTCAGGCAGAGATCAACTACAGGTACAACACCCTGCTACACGCCGCTGACGACCATCAGCTCTACAAGTACATCATCAAGAACACCGCGTGGGCGGCCGGCCGGACCGTGACGTTCATGCCCAAGCCGCTGTTCGGGGACAACGGCTCCGGCATGCACACCCACCAGTCGCTGTGGATGGACGGTGCACCGCTGTTCCACGACGAGTCCGGCTATGGCGGGCTGTCCGACACCGGTCGACACTACATCGGGGGCATCCTGCACCACGCGCCGTCACTGCTGGCGTTCACCTGCCCGACGGTGAACTCCTACCACCGCCTGGTGCCCGGGTTCGAGGCGCCGGTGAACCTGGTGTACTCGCAGCGCAACCGGTCGGCCTGTATCCGGATCCCGATCACCGGCAACAACCCCAAGGCCAAGCGCATCGAGTTCCGGTGCCCCGATGCCTCGGGCAATCCCTACCTGTCTTTCTCCGCGATGATGATGGCCGGGCTGGACGGGATCAAGAATGCTTACGAGCCGGCCGCGCCGATCGACAAGGACCTCTACGAGCTGCCGCCCGAGGAGGCCAAGGACGTCACGCAGGTGCCGGCAAGCCTGGACGCGGTGATCGACCGCCTTGAGGCCGACCACGACTACCTGCTTGAAGGTGGGGTCTTCACCCCGGACCTGATCGAGACCTGGATCGCGCTCAAGCGCGAGAACGAGATCGACCCGCTGCGCCTGCGCCCCCACCCCTTCGAGTTCGCCCTCTACTACGACGTCTGATCCGCTGAACGCGGAATGAGGCGCCGGCTACCGGCTTGAGGCGGGGGGAGCCCTTGTCAGCGTGGTAGTCCTGCGCGTCGGTCTCGTCGTTGCCGTTGAACACCTGCTTCTGCCGCAGTATGACGGTGACCAGCGCGGCGACCACGAGGTTGCCGACCAGCGCGACGGGCCCAACGTAGGTCTGGACCGACGAACCGGCGAAGGGCTCCCAGCCCAGGATCGACAGTGTGCCGAGCTCTAGCGCCACACCGCCGAGATTCGCAGTGCCGGTGGTGGGGTTGGTGTAGAGCATCGACAGGCCCAACGCCAGTCCGGTCGCCCATCCGGCGAGCAGGCCCCAGCGGTGAAACCAGCGGGTGTACAGCGAGATCGCCACTGCAGGCAGAGTCTGCAGGATGAGGACGCCGCCGATCAGATGCAGGTAGATGGTGTACTGGGGGTCGATGAAGACGATGAAGGCGACCGCACCGAACTTCACTACCAACGAGGCGAGTTTGGCCTGCTGGGCCTGGGCTCGGTCGTCGGCGGTCGGGTTCAGGTAGGGCTTGTAGATGTTGCGGGTCCACAGGTTCGCCGCGGCAATCGACATGATCGCCGCGGGCACCAGCGCGCCGATCCCGATGGCAGCAAAGGCGACGCCGGCGAACCAGGCTGGGAACTGGCTGTCAAAGAGCACCGGGATGATCGTGTTGTTGTCCGGCTTGCCGGTGGCCTCGTTGACGATGGGTGTGGATCCCGCGGCGATCGCTATGTATCCGAGCAGCGCGAGTAGCCCGAGCAGTAGCGAGTACGCGGGCAGCGCCACCATGTTGCGCTTGATCACATTACGACTGTCGGCGGCCAGCCCACCGGTCAGCACATGCGGGTAGAGGAACAGCGCCAGCGCCGAGCCGAGGGCCAGTGTCGCGTACTGCAGCCGGTTGTTGGTACCTGGCAGGATGCCATCGTCGGGTGATGGGGTGGCGTCGAACGTCGCATCCGCGGCGTCGAAGATGTGGCCCCAGCCACCCAGCTTGAGCGGCAGGTACACCACTGCCACCACGATCACCAGGTAGATCAGCGAGCACTTGACGAACGCGATCAGCGCAGGAGCGCGCAAACCAGACCGGTAGGTGTAGGCGGCGGAGAGGACGAACGCAACGATCAGTGGCAGGTGGCCGACGATGCCGGTGCCGTTGAGCCCCATCGTTCGCATGACCGCTTCGAGCCCGGTCAGCTGTACGGCGATGTAGGGCATGGTCGCGACGATTCCAGTGAGTGCCACCACCAGCGCGAGCGTGGTCGACCCGTAGCGCCCCTGAACAAGGTCTGCCGAGGTCACGTATCCATGCACCCGGGATACCGACCACATCCGCAGCAACGGCATGAATACAATCGGGTAGATGATCAGTGTATAGGGTAGCGCGTACAGGCCCAGCGCACCGGCCCCGAACACCAACGCCGGGACTGCGACGAAAGTATAGGCTGTGTAGATATCCCCACCGAGAAGAAACCAAGTTCTCCACGAGCCGAACTTGCGGCCGCCGAGCCCCCATTCGTCCAGGTGGTCCCGCGTGGTTCCAGGCCGCCACCGCACGGCGACGAAGCCGAGCACCGTGACGAATGCGAGCAGCACCGTGAAGACGACCAGTTCGGTCCACTGTACGGTCATCGTTGCGCTCCCATTCCGGTGTCGCAGTGCACCGGGCCGGGAATGTTCCAGTTGCTCCAGCTCAGCGCCGGGTGGGCAAGCTCACATGACGGAGCGCGAGACATGAGCGAACCGGACGGCATCTTGGATCCTTTCTGGAGGTCGAGCCCTGATGACCGACCTCACCCGCCGCGGTCTGTGTCCACCATTCTCCGGATGATCATGCTCAGTAAAGCGCAATAAACCCGGAAGGGGTGCCCTGCGCCGACCGCTCAGTAATCTCAGTAGGCCCAGCCCGGCGCCCAGCGCGTAGTGTCCACCGCATTCTGGGAATATTCGCCGCATATCCGAAAGCGGCCACCAGCTTGGACACCTTGCCAGGTACTTCAGCGAGGTTCCCGACGTACTCCTCCTCGTAGCGCGCAGAAGCCTCGGCATCGCCTAGCCGCCGTGCTGACCAGCGGGCCAGACGTTCTGCAAGAAGCGGACACCACTCCGTGAACTCATTTAACGCCAACGGCAACGCCACAGTACCGAGCAGAGAGAACAGGATCGCCTTCATCACGCCCCCTCTGTCCCCGGCCGGAAAGCCCACGAGATCCCCGGGCATGGAACGGGCTTTGGTTGGGTTCCTCGCTGTATCAAGTGGGTTTGGTGATCAAGTTCGTGTGGAATCGTGTGGACCCGGCGTGGCGGGTTGACGAGGGGGTGATGGTTTCGTTGGCTGCGTGACTGTCCGTGATGGTCGCGTA
>JBOHGH010000022.1:0-47723 GCA_050699975.1 Pseudonocardiaceae bacterium
GCCCTGGTGTCGAACTCGGCGACAGCAGAGCGGGTCGGTCACACCCGTATTTCGAAGCGAATCGCGACCCCGGTCGCTACGCACACGCCGAGCGGAACAGGTCTAGCCCGTCAGTGGACGGTCCGGTGAGCAGATCGATCGCGTGCTCGGGATGCGGCATCAACCCGACTACCCGACCGTCCGCCGAGGCGATCCCGGCGATGTCGTGCATCGCACCGTTCGGGGACCCACCGAGATAGCGGAACACCACCCGGCCGTCGCCCTCAAGCTCGGCCAGCGTCGACGCACCGGCCACATAGCGACCCTCAATGGACTTCAGCGGCACCAGGATCTCGGCGTCCGGCGGATACCGGCCTGTCCAGGCCGTCACGTTGCTCTCCACCCGCAGCCGCTGATCACGGCAGACGAAGTGCAACCCGACGTTGCGTACCAGCGCGCCGGGCAACAGGCCCGCCTCGCACAGGATCTGGAAACCGTTGCAGATGCCCAGGACCGGCATGCCGCGGCCAGCCGCTTCGACGACAGCCCGCAGTACCGGCTGGTGCGCGGCGATCGCGCCGGCGCGCAGGTAGTCGCCGTAGGAGAAGCCACCGGGCACCACGATCGCGTCCACCCCACGCAGATCATCATCGGCGTGCCAGAGCGCCACCGGCTCGGCCCCGGCCCGGCGCACTGCGCGGGCGGCGTCGACGTCGTCGAGGGTGCCGGGGAACGTGATCACACCGATCCTCGAGGTCACAGTCGCCGTACCGTCCAGTCTTCGATCACGGGGTTGGCGAGCAGTTCGCCCGCCATCCGGTGCAGGTCGGCATCGCCCATGGTGTCTGCCACGTCCAGCTCGAAGTGCTTGCCCTGCCGCACATCGCGCACCCCGTGGAAGCCCAGCCGGGGCAGAGCGCGTGCGATCGCCTGACCCTGCGGGTCAAGGATCTCTGGTTTGAGGACCACGTCGACCACGACTCGTGCCACGCCGCCGAGATTACCGGTGCGCGGGGGTACCGGATTGACGTCGGCCGAGGAGGCCGAGCTCCTCGTGGCGTGGCAGGCTGACAATTGACTCCGCAGGAGGTGACCAACCGTGCAGATCGTCCACTTGGGGCAGTCCTGCGTGCTGGCTGAGATCGGAGCGGCTCGGCTACTGCTGGACCCCGGCGTCTACTCCACCGGTTTCGAGGAACTCACCGGGCTCGATGCGATCCTGGTGACTCACCAGCATCCCGACCACCTCGACCTCGACCGGCTCACCGCCCTGCTGGCGGCGAACCCGGCGGCGCAGCTGATCGTCGACATCGGCTCTGCGGAACTGCTGGCGGACGCGGGCATTGGGCACCAGGTGGTGAGTCCTGGGGAGCACCTGGAGGTGGCCGGTGCCACGATCGACGTGATCGGGGGTGACCACGGTGTGATCCATCCGGACATCCCGGTGATCCCGAACAACGGCTACCTCCTCGACGGTGGCACCGGGACCATCCTGCACCCCGGGGACTCGTTCACCCTGGTCGGACGTGACGTCGACGTGCTGCTGCTGCCCACCGCCGCACCTTGGCTCAAGGTCTCCGAGGCGGTGGACTACCTCCGTGCGGTCGACCCCGGACTGGCTGTGCCGATCCACCAGGCCATCCTGGCCAAGCCGGAGAAGCATTACGGGCTGTTCCGCGAGCTCGCCCCGGTCGGCACTGAGGTCCACCTTGCACCACGCGGTGAGGCGTTCAAGCTCTGAGCAGATCAGGCGGCCAGCGCGGGCTGTCCGGTGACGGCTCGGTATGTACTGGGGCGGGCGTGGTGATGCAGCGCCATATCGACCGCGTCGAGCAGAGCTGACCGTCGCGCACTGCGGGTCAAATCCGTCCCGTCCACCGCGATGCGCACCAGGCCACCGCGACGGGCGATACGGGCCGTGCCAAGTACGAACGCCCGGCACCACCACGGTTCGGCCCGCTGGCCGGGCGCCAGCCCGAGAACCCCGAACCCCAGCAAGCGGCCACGGTGCGCCCGGTCTGACGCCAGGTCGTGCACCGCGGTGGCGTCGGCACATACCCGGTAGCCCGCATGCCGCAGCGCCCGCAGGGTCCCAGCCGAAGCCAGCCACCGAGGCGGAACAAAGGCATCGGTCCGCAGCTCCATGTGCTCCAGCAGGATGGTCGCGGCCCGCAGACGCAGCCCAGCCTCATGCGCGGGCAGGTTCGCGAATTCTGCGCGGCGACCCAGCCTGGCAACGGTGTGCGATCCCCAGCACCCGAGAGGGTCCAGCGTGTGATCGTAGCCGTGCACCAACACGGCATCCCCTCGCGTGCTGCGTTCCCGGATCCAGTGCAGCGTGGTGGCGCCGCCAGGACGGCGGGGCACCACCAGCAGGGAGGCGGGCACCCCGCGGGCGTCCAGCTCGGCGGTCAGGTCAACACAGTCGTCCAGCGTCGCGGAACGGATCCCGGACAGTGACACAACCAGCTCACTGTGCACGACTCCAGAGGTCACGAAGCCATGACGCCGCACGCACATGACAGGCTGCTGACCGCAGGGTTTCGGCTGGAAACCGATCCGCCGAACACCACGCAGTCAACGACGACAGACGACAATCGGGGCGCCGACCTGACCTGGCCGGCGCCCCGATTGGTACAACATGGAACTCCTGCGGCTACTTCGGTGGAGCACCCACCAGGCTGAGGACGTTGCCAGCATCGGACAGGAGCGGCAAACCCTGCAGCGTCTTGCTGAGATCCAACGGCAGTTGCCCCGTCTGTGGCAACGGCAGCGCAGGAATTCCTAGCGCTGGCACCGCTGGTAGCAAATCGAACGCCGGCAGTCCCGCCTGGGGAGCAGGACCCTGCCCAGAACTCGCCTTGATCATTTCGCTCATCACACCCGCATTGCCCGAGTTCATGATCAGCGGAGAGGACGCGATGCCCTGAGCATTGTTGTTGATCAGATCGACCTGGACGATGACGGAATCGAAGTCGCCCAGGATGCCGTTGACCGACCTGATGATGTCATCGACCTGAGTGCTGGCGACAACAATCCTGGTCTTGATGTCGTACACAAGGTCGACAACCTCGACGAAGTTCGGGCCGATCTGGTTCACCGTAGCGTTGATCTCAGTTGCGCTGGCGAGAATCTCTTCCAGGGCAGGAGCAATCTCACTCACACTCTGGTTGATCTCCAGCACCGAGGCATTGATCGACTTCGCCGAAGTGTTGATCGACTGTGCCGTCGGCAGGATCTGCTTGGCACTGCTGTCGATACTGGCGGCGGAGTCGACCACGTTCCCGATGATCCCGGTGAGCGGCGCGGCCGCATCCCGGATCTGCACGGCGGTGTCCTGAACCTGCGTGAGGACCGCGACCGTGTCGAGCTTGCTGTTGATCGGCGTGACCGAGTCGTTGATCACGCCAACTCGACTCTCGATCCGATTAGCCGTGCTGATAATACCGGTCAGGAGCAGCACCGCAAACAAAGCCCAGAAGATGACAATTACGAGCATGATCCCTGGTAGGGCGTTGGAACTCAAGCGTCGCATCAGTCACCTCCTACGGACGGGCCGGGTCGCACTTGAACGGGGGCAGCAAACCGACCACGGGCGAAGTGCAGATGTTCAGGAGCTGCCTGTTGGTCTCGTTGAGCTGAAGGTTGATGTTGAAGGTGTCGTCCTGAATGGCTTGCAGGATCCCGTTGGCGAAGTCGACCTGCTTGTAGATCCTCGCGGTGCCTTGGCTGTCCTCGTTCTGGATCGACTCAAGGGCGAGCTCGATGGCCGACGCGTTGCGCAGGACCTGAAGCAGGACATTGGAGGTGTCGATCAACGAACCGTTGATGGTCGTCACCGAGTTGGAGGCGCCCACCAACGTCCCCGAGGTGTCGACAAGCGACCCTGAGGTGTTGACCAGCGAGGAGGAGGTGTCCTTCAACGATGCGTCAATAGACTGCAGCGAACCCTTGATCGACTGGAGCGACGCCGTCGCATCGGCGACCTGGCCGCGGATCGGCTTCAAGGAGACATCGATGTCGGTCAGCGCGCCGTTGATCGTCTGGATGTAGTTGGGCAGCGGAGTGACATCCCCCGTGGCGCCCGACACGGAGCTGGACGCCGAGAACAGCCCCACGTCGATCGACTCGAGCGCTCGCACGATGCCGATCAGGAACCCGATAACGACCACCACAACGATGATCCCGAGCGTGACCCAGATCCACAGCCACCGGACGAAAGAACTGCTCGGGTTGGACCCACCGGGGGCGGTCGACGACCTGGTGATTTCTTGCGTTGTCATCTTCCATCCTCCTAGCAGGGTGGTTGCGGCGGGGCGATCAGGCCAAGACGAACCTTGGCATTGATGCAGCGGGACGTCAGTTCAGCTCTGATCGCCTGGTTGAGGATGTTGCCACTGTCGATCTTGATGTTCTGGGCGATGACAATGGTCCTGGCGATGGTCTCATTGATCGTCACCGCATCGGCGTCAATCCGCTGCGCAACGTCGAGGATCAAATCGGTCTGCGTGAGGATCTGCGCCGCCGTTACATTGATCGTTCCCGCAGTGCTGTTGATCGTCCCTGCGTTGCCATTGATGTCGCGCGCGGTGCTGTTGATCGTGACCGCAGTACCGTTGATGGTCCCGGCCGTGCCGTTGATGGTTCCCGCAGTCGTATTGATCGACTTCGCCAAGCCATCTATGTCACGGGCGACGGTGTCGACCGTCCTGAGCTGTCCTTCCAGCGGCTTCGCGCTCGTCAAGATCGAGGCAGCAACCTCATTCGTCCGGTTCAGCTGGACAACCGAATCGGTCGAGGTGTCGATGTTTCCGGCGTTTCCCGAGATAGTCTGCGCCTTCTTGTCGATGCTCTGTGCCGCCGCCAGAGTTCGGGCGAGCAGCGCAGCCGCTATCCCGATGATCAGGACTCCGAACACGAGGACCACAACACTGACTACGTTGAACAGTCCAGCTCCTCCAGATCTACTGGCTCGAGCATCCGTTCTAGCCAACTCCACCACCGCTTCCTTGTGCAGGGTTTTTCGTGCAGCGGGAAGCGTGCAGGGGCGGGTAGTCACGGCTGAGACAGATGAGTGTCGCCGCAACGGCCGACGCCGCTGGGACGGCCTCCTTTCTCAGCACGCCTCCCCGGGTAGCTGCTCCCGTCAGGTAAGCGGCAGCTTGGAGGATGTCGACCAAGAACGCAAGGGGTCACCTTACGCGGACGGAGCGTAGTTGCCCCTTCACCGTGAGACGGGCTCCAGCACCGCAGAAGTGCGTGTCGAACGGCTCCGCGGCGTCGTCAACGCAGTCCGCCACGATCACTCGGTGACCATTAGACCCGTGCTGACCTGCGGAGATGGCACAGAGCGTGGCGGTGGCAGGAGGCTCGCGATCCAGGTAGCCACCCCCCGAAGAGAGCTGCTCAGCCACTACAGACCGCGAGATCGGTGGTTACCTACTGCTACCACCCAGTCCGTGAAACTTGTCGGTAACATACCAGGTAGAGCGTCATTCAACGCCCGTTACTACCCATGGTAATCGAGTCTTCCTAAAGAGTGAACATCGAGTCATTCACCCGGAATAGTTGCTGGGCAGGCCTTCTCAGTGCCCTGCCACAGCCGGTAACTGGCACAGGACGGCGAGCCACGGAGGGTCCAGCTGGCCCCGGCTGGTCAGCCGAGACGGCGGACCAGCCGTGCCAGCACAGAACTCACCACTAGCCAGAAGAGCGCAGCGAGGCCGTAGTTGACCAGTACCCGCACCGTCTCGTCGGCCGGGGTGAACAGGTCTTGGAAGCCCAGCAGAAGCCGGTCCGCCCAGTACGCCACGAACCTCGTGATCTCGTTGTCCGGGTTGGCGTCGCCCAACGTCAGCGCGATATGCCCCACCAAGATCACGACGAAGAGCCAGCCCACGATCCGGATCAGGGTCGCGAGGATCCCGAAGATCCTGCTGCGGCCCCTGCGGACCGACGTACGGCTTGAAGAGTCGCGAGCAGCTCCGCCCATACCGAAAGTCTGCCACGGTCTGCCACGGTCTGCCACGGTTCGTGAATGAGGGGCACGAGGGAGATCTCACAATCCGGGAGGGTGGTTGCGTGCCTCGGGTAGGCCCCGGCTACCGTGACCGCGTGGCACGCGCCCTCCTGCTTCGCCGCCGCGACGGGGTCTGACGACGACCGGCCCCCCGTCGCGGAGTCGCCCGCGCGCATCCGCCGGTCGGATTTTCCGGCTACGCGGAAGGCCCAAGAGATGGCACCGAAGCAGACGATGAATCCCAAACCGGCCGATACCGGTCACAGTGATATTGAAGATATCGAACCCCGCGATACCGAACCCCGCGATACCGAACCCAATCCGTTCACCGCAGGAGGCACAAGCGGGATCCAGATCCTCACCGCTGGAGTTCCCGTCAACCAGGCCCCGTGGAACCTCCAGCGCGGCAGCGCGATGCCCGTACACCGCTACCGGCCCTTTGCTCAGACCGTGGAGCCGGTGTCGCTGCCGGACCGCACGTGGCCCGACGTCACGATTAGCCGGGCGCCCTTGTGGTGCGCGGTGGACCTCCGGGACGGCAACCAAGCCTTGATCGACCCGATGAGCCCGCCACGCAAGCGGCGCATGTTCGAGCTGCTGGTGCGGATGGGCTACAAGGAGATCGAGGTCGGGTTCCCTTCGGCCAGCCAAACCGATTTCGACTTCGTCCGCGAGATCATCACCGAGGGTGTGGTGCCCGAGGATGTGCGCATCCAGGTGCTGTCGCAGTGCCGGCCCGACCTGATCGAGCGCACCTTCGAGGCCCTGGAGGGCGCGCACAAGGCGATCGTGCACATCTACAACTCGACGTCGATCCTGCAGCGGCGGGTGGTGTTCCGGGAGGAGCGCGAGGGGATCAAGAAGATCGCCACCTCAGCGGCCGAAATGCTCGTCGAGTATGCCGGAAAATACTCCGAAACCGATTTCCGGTTCCAGTACTCGCCGGAGTCCTACACTGGCACTGAACTGAGCTACGCCGCGGAGGTGTGCAACGCGGTCACCGAGGTCTGGCAGCCCACCCCGGACGCGCCGGTGATCCTGAACCTGCCGGCCACCGTCGAGATGGCCACCCCGAACGTCTACGCCGACTCCATCGAGTGGATGCACCGCAACCTGGAACGGCGCAGCGCAGTGGTCCTCTCACTGCATCCGCACAATGACCGTGGTACCGCGGTGGCCGCCGCCGAGCTGGGCTACCAGGCAGGCGCACAACGCATCGAAGGCTGCCTGTTCGGCAACGGGGAGCGCACCGGCAACGTGTGCCTGGTGACACTCGGGATGAACCTGTTCAGCCAGGGCATCGATCCCCAGATCGACTTCTCCGACATCGACGAGATCCGCCGCACCGTCGAGTACTGCAACCAGCTGCCGGTTGCCGAACGGCACCCCTATGGCGGCGACCTGGTCTACACCGCCTTCTCCGGCAGCCACCAGGACGCGATCAACAAGGGACTGCGGGCGATGCAGGCCGACGCCGCTCGGGCCGGGGTCGAGGTGGACGAGCATCGCTGGGAGGTGCCGTATCTGCCCATCGACCCCAAGGACGTCGGGCGCACCTATGAGGCTGTGATCCGGGTGAACTCGCAGTCCGGCAAGGGTGGCGTCGCCTACGTGATGAAGGCCGAACACCAGCTGGACCTGCCGCGACGGCTGCAGATCGAGTTCTCCAGGGTCATCCAGGAGCACACCGACACGGGGGGTGGCGAGGTCTCGCCGCAGCAGATCCGGGACATCTTCGCCGAGCACTACCTGGACCGGAACACCCCCCTGCGGGTCCTGCGGCACCGGCTGTCCGACGACGGCGAGGGCCATGATGAGATCCAGGCCAGCGTGCTGGTGGAGGGCGAGGAGCACGAGGTCACCGGCTCAGGCAACGGCCCGATCGCGGCCTTCGTGGATGCGCTGGCCGCGTTGGGATTCGACGTCCGGGTGCTCGATTACTTCGAGCACGCGATGTCAGCCGGCGACAACGCCACAGCCGCAGCGTACGTCGAGTGCAGTGTCAGCGAGCAGATCCTGTGGGGGGTGGGCGTCTCCGGGTCCATTGTGACGGCTTCACTGAACGCCGTCGTGTCAGCAGTGAACCGCGTCATGCACTAGCCGAGCTGGAACCGCCGAACATCGGATGTGTGATCAGCCCTCCGGTTCCCGAACTCGACAGCAGAGCTGTCCGAGCTTGATCCAACAGCTCTGCTGTCGAGTTCGGGGGCTCAGAGCACCCGACATCTGCCGACCCTAACTGTGCACATGATCTACGTTACGAGGGTGCCCGGGGCTCGGGGAGCTCAACGGATGCCGGCCGCCGTCTACGCCAAACGAGGGCCCCACCGCCCCCTACGGCCGTAAGGCCCGCCGACGCCAGCGCCCACCACGGAGCCGAGATCACCATCAGCCCGAAGACCACGGCGGTTCCGACCACGATCGCAACCAACGCCAAGAGCACCAGACTGAGCAGTCGCGCGGCGCGGTTAGTCTTTTCCTCACTATCGAGCACGATCTCAAAGGTCTGCGCCAGCCGATCGCAGATCGCCACTGCCGGCGGTTGGCCCAGCCCTGGCCGACGTGATGTTGGGTGCGGGGGTGGCCGGCTTGTCGGTGCGTCAGGTTGCCCGCCGCCGTCGCCCGCCGAGCTAGGGTCACCAGAAGTCCCGCCATCTGGTCGTTCAGCCCGCGCGCCCGTATCGTCTACAGTGCACACGTCGCCGTTCCCCTTCGAATCTACGGCTGGACATAGTGACAAGCGTCGACGCTTAGCCGCATGCTCGGCATCGAGCCACTGCTGTTTGTGAAGTCCGGAAACGGCGTAGATGGGCACTGCGGGCCCGTCGAGTGCGATAGCCGGATCAGGCCAAGACGCGCGGCGGCGCATGCAACGCAGCGGCGCCGCCGCGGCACCGGGCCAAGGTCTCGAGGTCGAGCTTTGGCCCAGCCAGCAGTTCTCAGAAGTCGAACTCGCCGTTCTTCACGCCCGACAAGAAGTCGGCCCATTCCTGCCCATCGAACGTAAGAGCCCCACGAGTGCGGTCCTTACTGTCCCGCACTACGGCGCCGCCATTGGGCAGGGGCGCCACCTCCACACATCCCCCTGTGCTGCACCGGCTGCTCGTCCGGAACAGCAGCGTGGGGTGGAACGCAACGGTCACTGGATTTTCCTTCCTCTTAGTTGTTGTTACCTTCCAGGATTCTGGTGACGAGCCGGGCGGACTGTTCAGAACTCATACACGTGTCAACCAGCACGTCAAACATCTGCTCGTAGACCTGCACATCGCGCTCCTTCTCCAGGTAGAGGTCACCCAGATGACCCTCGATGTACACAAGATCGTTATCGTCGGAATCGGGGAACGCTAGCACCACGAAGGAGCCGTCCACAGCGCGGTGCGCTCCGATGCTGAACGGGAGCACCTGGACGGTGATGTTTGGCCGCTGCGCGTCGTCGAGCAGCCGTTTCAGCTGCCCGCGCATCACCTGTTTACCGCCGACCGAGCGGTACAGCACCGCTTCGTCGATTACCATGTGGACGAGCAGCGGGTCCTCGTCGGTGTAGAGCCGTCGTTGCCGTCGCATCCGGAGCTTGACGTGACGGTCGGTGGCGTCCTCGTCAGCGGTGGACAGTGTGTTCAGGAGGGCACGGGCGTAGTCCTCGGTTTGCAGCAGGCCGGGCACGACGGTCGTCTCGAAGGCGCACACCTCGCTGGCGTCCTGCTCCAACGCGACGTACCGGCTGAAGTTGTCTGGCAAGAGCGGGTCCTCTGGATCCGGAGCCAGCACGTCGGAGAAGTCGTCCCACCAACCCTGGCGCTGACCGTCCCGGACCCAGCGCATCAACCGCTCCCGGTGAGCCTGGTCAGTAACCCCGTAGCGGTTGAGCAGATCGCGCACGTCGCGGCTCTTGGGGATGCCCTGGCCCGTCTCGAGCCTGCTGACCTTGGAGACCGAGCACTCAAGCTCCTTAGCTACGTCTTCGATGGTGAGTCCGGCCTGGTCGCGCAGCGCACGGAGCTCGGCGCCGAGCCTGCGTCGCGGCACCACCGGACCACGTACCGGGGACATCGCGGGACTCCACCTCCTGCCGTCATCTCCCGTTAAGCAGGATGCCCAACCGCCCACAGGACCCAAAGCCGACACGCTACTCCTCTTCGGTGAATCGCACCAAGAGAATCCCTCATGCAATTGCATGAGGGCCTTGCTTCATGCAGGCTACATCTAGCTGAGAAGCACAAGCCGCGGCACCCGCAACATCAGGCGGCCGACTTCGCGACCCGGGCGACCCCCGGCTCGCACCGCAGGCACTCGCATCACCGATGAGGAAGGGACAGCGATCATGTCAAAATCTCACCGGAGCGCGACACGCTTCCCCGGGGCACGGCCGCTGCGCCGTGACCAGGGAGCGAAACGTCGTGGCGGGACACACCGCAGAGCACGGTGACCATTCAGGTACTGGGCGGGATAGTGCTCGTTTGCCTGGGGCTGCTGCTCGGAGCGTCCTGGACCGTCCAGGCCTTACAGCCCAAGCTTCGCCGGCAGGCCGAGGAGCGTCGCAGGCTGAATGAGGAGTGGTCGGCGGTTCGCACCGCCCGCCGCCAGCGAAGCGAGTGCCCGCGCTGCGCACGTCCACTGTCCGAACAGGACTGGTACTACGCATCGACGATCGTGCTCGAACGACCCGACGACTGAGTGCCATGGGGGCCACATGGATGCTTGTCGGTGCTCGCTGACCTCCCCGAGCGCCACAAGCATCCATGTGTGGGATACAAGATTGCGTAGTTCAGACGGCGCGGCGGCCGGACAGTGCACGACCGAGGGTGAGCTCGTCGGCGAACTCCAGGTCACCGCCCATCGGCAGGCCGGAGGCGAGCCGGGTCACCGTCAGGCGGGGGAAGTCCCGCAACATCCGCGCCAGATAGGTGGCGGTGGCCTCGCCCTCGGTGTTCGGGTCGGTCGCGATGATCACCTCGGTGATCTCGTCGGCACCGATCCGGGTGAGCAGCTCCCGGATCCGCAGTTGGTCGGGGCCGACGCCGGACAGCGGATCGAGCGCTCCACCCAGCACGTGGTAGCGGCCGGTGAACTCACGAGTGCGCTCCACGGCAAGCACGTCCTTGGGTTCCTCGACCACACAGACCACCGTCGGATCGCGGCGCGGGTCAGCGCAGATCCGGCAGGTCTCCTTCTCCGAGACCGTGCCGCAGACGGCGCAGAAGACCACGCCGTCCTTGACCCGCTGCAGCGCCTGCTGCAGCCGGGTCACGTCAGCCGGGTCGGCGGCAAGCAGGTAGAAGGCCATCCGTTGGGCGCTCTTGGGTCCGACGCCGGGCAGCCGCCCCAACTCGTCGATGAGGTCCTGGACGACGCCCTCGTACATCACGCCGCCTCCGCGGGACGGAGTGCGTCGGCGGGCATCACGCCGCCTCCGCGGGACGGAGTGCGTCGGCGGGCATCACACGCCGGGCAGTCCGAGACCCCCACCGGGCCCGCCGAGCGCGCTGGCCAGCGGACCCATCTTCTGCTGGGTGAGGTCCTGCAAGGCGCTGTGGGCGTCGGCCATTGCCCCCACGATGAGATCCTGCAGGGTTTCCACGTCGTCGGGGTCGACCACCTTGGGATCGATGGTCACGCTGAGGACCTCGCCGGAGCCGGCCAGCGTGACCAAGACCAGGTCACCACCGGCCTGTCCGGTGACCTCGGCCTCAGCAAGTTCTGCCTGTGCGCTCATCAGCTGCTGCTGCATCTGCTGAGCCTGCTGCAGAATCATGTTCATATCGGGCGCTCCACCGGGTTGCACCGCAGCTCCTCTCGTCGAGTCCGGGCCCGCTGGGGCAAAGCACACGGCCCGCGTGGCCCAGAGTAGTGATGCCACAGGGTAGCCACGTCTGCGCGGGAGAAACCGGTGCGGTCAAGCCATGTTTAGCCGTAGCGTATTGGGCGTGCAGCTCACGGGGGCGGAGCGCAGCCATCGCGATGCGGTGCAGCGGCTGCGCGCCAGTTACCGGGCGATCCCAGCGGGATCGCCGGTGCGGCTGGCCAAGCGAACGTCGAACCTGTTCCGGTCCCGTGCCGCAACCGGCAGCCCGGGCCTGGACGTCTCGGGTCTGACCGGGGTGCTGCACGTCGACCCCACCGCCCGCACCGCCGACGTCGCGGGCATGTGCAGCTACGAAAACCTCGTCGCAGCAACGCTGCCGCACGGTCTCACCCCGCTGGTCGTCCCGCAACTCAGGACGATCACCCTGGGCGGTGCGGTCAGCGGGCTGGGCATCGAGGCCGCGTCATTCCGCAGCGGCCTGCCGCACGAGTCGGTCCTGGCGCTCGACGTGCTCACCGGCGCCGGCGACATTGTCACCACCACCCCGGGCGACGAGCTGTTCACCGGGTTCCCGAACTCCTACGGCACATTGGGCTACGCCACCCGGCTTCGCATCGAGCTGGAACCGGTGCGCTCGCACGTCGCGCTGCGCCACGTCCGGTTCGACGAACTTGACGAGCTGTGCGCCGGGGTGACGCAGATCATGGCGAGCCGGGAGTGGGACGGCGAGAACGTCGACTACCTCGACGGCGTGTTGTTCTCCCCCACCGAGTCCTACCTGACGTTGGGCCGGCGTACCGACCACGAAGGCCCGGCCAGCGACTACACCGGCCAGCAGATCTACTACCGGTCGATCCAGCAGCGCGATCGCGACGTCTTGCGCACCCACGACTACCTGTGGCGTTGGGACACCGACTGGTTCTGGTGTTCGGGGGCCTTCGGGGTCCAGCACCCGGTGATCCGGCGGCTCTGGCCGGCCCGGCTGCGCCGCAGCGACGTCTACTGGAAGCTGGTCGCCCTGGACCAGCGGCTGGACCTGTCCAACCGCATCGAGGTGTGGCGCGGCCGCCCACGCCAGGAACGCGTGATCCAGGACGTCGAGATCCCCGTCGAGCGCACCGCGGAGTTCCTGCGCTGGTTCGTCGGGCACGTGGGTATCAAGCCGGTCTGGCTGTGCCCACTACGACTGCGTGGTGAGCGCAAGTGGCCGCTGTATCCCCTGGAACCCGGCCGCGACTACGTCAATGTCGGCTTCTGGTCGGCCGTGCCGATCGCTCCCGGCGGATCCGGCAGCGACACCAACCGGGCCATCGAACGCCAGGTGGACGCGGTGGGCGGCCACAAGTCGCTGTACTCGGATTCCTTCTATTCGCAGGCGGAGTTCAACGCCAGATACAGCGGCGAGCACTACGCGGCGCTCAAGGAACGCTACGACCCGGACCGGCGACTCCTGGACCTCTACGCGAAGGCGGTGCGACGCAGATGACGACCTTCCGGCGCCCTAGCCCGGCAACGACCCAGCAGCCCCACGGGACGCTATCGCTGGCGGGGATTGTGGAGCTGCTCACCGATGGCCGGTTCCCGGTCCGGTTCACCGCCTACGACGGCAGCGCCACCGGTCCGCCTGACTCCGAGATCAGTGTGCATCTGGCCACCTCGCGCGGCGCCACCTACCTATTCACCGCACCGGGCGACCTCGGCATGGCGCGGGCTTACATCGCGGGTGACCTGCGCGCTTCCGGAGTACATCCCGGCGACCCGTACGAGGCAATGCGGCTGATGGCACACGAACTGCGCTTCCGACGCCCGACAGTGGCGGAACTGGCGTTGATCACCCGCTCGCTGGGCTGGGAGTTGCTGCGGCCGGTGCCGCCGCCTCCGCAGGAGTCGCGGCCTCGATGGCGCCGAGTCGTTGAAGGGCTGGCCCATTCCCGGCACCGCGCCTCCGAGGCGGTGCACCACCATTACGACGTCTCGAACCGCTTCTACGAGATGGTGCTCGGCCCGTCCATGATCTACACGTGCGCTGTCTTCGAGCATCCGGAGGCGAGCCTGGAACAGGCCCAGGAGCGCAAGCTCGAACTGATCGCCGACAAGCTGGGGCTGCAGGCCGGGATGCGGATACTCGACGTCGGCTGCGGGTGGGGTGGCATGGTGCGCTACGCCGCTCGCCGCGGCGTCCGGGCGCTGGGGATCACGCTGTCCGCGGAGCAGGCGCACTGGGCGCAACAGGCCATCGCCCGGGAGGGCCTGGCCGATCTCGCTGAAGTGCGGCACCTGGACTACCGGGATGCCCCCGGCCGCGACTACGACGCGGTGACCTCGATCGGGCTCACCGAACACGTCGGGGTGCACTCCTACCCGTCCTACTTCGGGTTGTTGCTGAACAAGCTGCGCCCCGGGGGGCGGCTGCTCAACCACTGCATCACCCACCCGGATCCCCGGGCCCGAGCCCAGACCGACCCGTTCACCGACCGCTACGTGTTTCCCGACGGGGAGCTGGCCGGCGCAGGCAAGATCATCACAGAGGCGCAGAACGCCGGCTTCGAGCTACGGCACGTAGAGAGCCTGCGGGAGCACTACCCGCTGACTCTCAAAGCGTGGTGCGCCAACCTCGCCACGCACTGGGACGAGTGCGTGGCCGAGGTCGGCGAGGCCACCGCGCGCGTATGGGGCCTGTACATGGGCGCCTCTCGATTGTCCTTCGAGCGCAACAACCTCGAACTACACCAAGTGCTGGCGGTTCGCCCCGACAGCACCGGCAACTCCCACGTGCCGCTGCGCCCGTGGTGGCGCTGACGCGCCCCGTGAGTGGCGATGCGAGCCATAACCCGAATCGCCCACTCACGGGGCGCCTCGCGAAGGCCGCCTTACTTCTCGTCGATGCGGCGGGCGCCGAGCTGCTCGGCGAGCAACGCCAGCGCGACCTCCTCGGGGTCCCGACGGCTGGAGTGCTCCCGGCTCATGCCGGCGGCCTCGGCGAGCATCGCCTCGTCGTCATCCACCGGGGCCTGAGGTGAGACGTCCTCGGGATCCGGGGGCTCCGGAGGCGGAGGGATCCCGTCATCGGGGGGCGGCGGAGCCGCCGGACGTCGGCTGGCCGGACGCTCCACCGAGCGTTGCGGTGGGCGGGTCCGCTGAGTCGTTGGTGGGGACTGCTGCTGGGCGCCGCAGGAGCCGGCGTCGCTGTCGGCGTGCTCGCAGCGCACCTGCCAGTCAACGCCCAGCACGGCGCGCAGCGCTGCCTTGATCAGCTCGACGTTGCGCTCGTCACCCAGCCGGCGGGCCAGCGGGGCGTTAGGCAGAGTCAGAACGAGGGTGGAGCCCTGCACCGCGCTCGCGGTGGCGTTGCTGAGCAGGACCTGGGTAGTCCGGCTCTGCTCGCGCACCGCGTCCAGCAGGGCCGGCCACACCCGTCGCACCGCGGCCGCATCGAGCTGGTCCGGTGCGGCGTCCCGCTGCGCCTCGGAGGCGACCGGTGCCTGGGCAACCGGTGGGTCGGCGGGACGGACAGGCCGGCTCGGCGGTTCCGGACGCCCCGCCGGCGGGGCCGGCATGGGGGCGACCACGTCGGCTGGGCCCGGTGACTGCCCCGTGCCGGCGTCGGGCGAGGGCGAGGGCGAGGCGATGGTGAGCCGTCGCTCCAGCCGCTCCAGCCGGTGCAGTACCGCGCCCTCCCCCTCGGCGACGGCCGGCAGCAGCATCCGGGCGCACAGCAGTTCCAGTAGCAACCGAGGGGCGGTGGCCCCGCGCATCTCCGTGAGCCCGTTGTGCGCGATCTCGGCGAACCGGGTGAGGCTGCCCGCGCCCAGGGCTTCGGCCTGGGCGGTCATCGTCGCGAGCTGATCCTCGGGCGCATCGACCAGACCCTGATGGGCCGGTTCCGGGGCGACCCGCAGCAGCACCAGATCGCGGAAGCGCTGCAGAAGGTCGGAAGCGAAACGCCGGGGATCGTGTCCCGCCTCGACCAGCCGATCGATGGTGGCGAACACCGTAGCCCCGTCCTGGGTGGCAAGTGCTGCGACCATGTCATCAATCAGCGCGACGTCGGTGACTCCGAGCAGCGCCACTGCCCGCCGATAGGTGATGCCCTCGTCACCTGCCCCGGCGAGCAGCTGGTCCAGCACGGACAGCGAGTCCCGAGCGGAGCCGCCACCGGCGCGGATCACCAGCGGGTAAACCGCGGGCTCGATCCGCACCCCTTCGTCGGCGCACACCTGCTCCAGCAGCCCGCGCATGGTGCTCGGCGGCAGCAGCCGGAACGGGTAGTGGTGGGTACGGGAACGGATAGTCGCCAGCACCTTCTCCGGCTCGGTGGTGGCGAAGACGAAAACGAGGTGCTCCGGAGGTTCCTCCACGATCTTGAGCAAGGCGTTGAAACCCTGCGTGGTCACCATATGTGCCTCGTCGATGATGAACACCCGGTACCTGGACTCGGCGGGCGCGTAGAACGCGCGATCCCGCAGGTCGCGGGCATCGTCCACACCGCCGTGGCTGGCTGCGTCGAGCTCGACGACGTCGATGGACCCGGGCCCCTCGGGCGCCAGCGCGACGCAGGACGGGCAGACCCCACACGGGTCCGGCGTGGGGCCTTGTGCGCAGTTCAGCGAGCGGGCCAGGATGCGCGCACTGGACGTTTTCCCGCAGCCGCGCGGGCCGGAGAACAGGTAGGCGTGGTTGATCCGCCCGGCCGCCAGCGCGGTACGCAGCGGTTCGGTGACGTGCTCCTGGCCGACCACCTCAGCGAACGTCGCCGGGCGGTACTTGCGGTAGAGGGCCAGTGCCACTCGGCGAGGCTACCGGGCCGGTCGGACGGTCCTCACGGCACGAGGTGCACCTCCGGTGGTCCCTCGCCCATCTCTTTGGCGAGCCGGCGGTCGCAGGTCCACAGCGGAACCCGGAAGCGCTCAGCGAGGGCGACATAGTGCGCGTCGTACGTCGCCGGCAGCTGGTGCTCGCAGGCAAGCTCCAGCGCCCTGGAGTGCAGGCGCGCGTCGCCGTGCAGCTCGATGGGCAAGCGAAGACACCGATCAAGCTGCAGCGCTGCGAGTTCCGCGCTGACCCGGCCGGCACGATGCTGCTGGTACAAGGCGTTGGCGACCTCGTAGTGCAGTAACCTTGGCGCGATCAAGTCGCCGTCCAATTGAACAAGCCGCTCCCACACAGGTAGAACCACCGGATCCGCATCGAGGATCCGGACGACCAGGCCCGCGTCAACGCACCCGGCCGTAACGCTCCTCGTCACGGTCGTCCCGTCCGGCACGAATGGCCTCCTCCACGTCGAAGTCCTTCAGCCGCTCGATCGCGCCCTCGGCCCGCAGCAGCTCGTGCAACTCGGTGAGCATTGCGTTGGCCCGCGCCCACTTGCCGGACCGGCCGGCGCAGGCCGCCTCCCAGTCTTCGACAGACACCACCACGGCCACCTCCTTGCCCGCTCGCTCAACGAAAACGACGTCATGGCGGGCTGTCACGCCGTCGAGTAGCTCGCCGAAGCGCACCCGGGCCTCGGTCGCGCTGATCCTGCGTTCCGTTCCGGACATAGCCAGCACCCCCGCTCCACTATCCATCGATCGATCGATCCATCGATTGATGGTAGCACGCTGTTACCGCTCTCGGCGATCCCAGTAGCCTTTGACATACAACGTGCGCCGATCGACGCCGCGCTCGTTGAGCAGGTGCGCCCGGATCCGTCGCACCGTTGGGGTGTGCCCGGCGATCCAGATCCGGCCCTGCCCAGGCAGCAGTCGCTCGGCGCGCAGGGTGTCCTCGAGCACCGTGCTCGTGCCTGGTGCACGGTTTCCACGGTGCAGCCAGCACACCGTCACACGGGCCGATCCTGTGATCGGCTGCTGTTCGGAGGCGTCAGGAACCTCCAGGTAGAGAAACGCACGGGCGTCCGCCGGCAGCATCCCGACGTAAGCCTGGATCGCCGGCAGGGCGGTCTCGTCCCCGGCGAACAGGTGCCAGTCGGAGCTGAGATCAGGCCGGTAGCGACCGCTGGGGCCGATGAACTCCAGGGTCTCGCCCGGCCGCACCCGCTGTGCCCAGCTGGCTGCTGGTCCTGCACCGTGCAGCACGAAATCGATGTCCAGGCACGGTTGCGCAGCGTTGAAGTCGCGCACTGTGTAGTCGCGCGACACCGGGCTCCCGCTGGCCGGGTCCGGGACATAAATCTTCAGCGTCTGCCCGGGAATGGCGCCCAAGCCACGCATGCTCTCGTCGAGCAGCCGGACCCGGGTCATCCGGGGAGTCAGGGCCTGCACCGACGCCACCTTCGCGACGGTGCTGGCGACGTGCCCGCGCGCGGTGTCCTTGAGCCGCATCGGGCTGCCTCCTCGACTCGGCCGCATTCAGCCCTGGAGGATTGGGGAAGGCAACTATCTCGCCGAGCCGGCCTACGGGGCGGTGTCCGACTCCGCTGCCAGCGCAGCTTCGGCCTCCTGGACCCGGCGCTGCAGCGACCGGTACTCCTCGTTACCCGACAGCCTCGCTTTGACCTTGAGATCGAACAGATCCTGGGTCCGGAACGGTGATCCCCACTTTTGGTCCACCTCGGCGACAGCCTCCTCCTTGATCACGGCCATCCGCTCGCGCATCTCCGCCAGCTGCTGCCGGGCAGCATCCACGCCGCCCTGGACCTCCGCGCCATCCTGGTTCACGTGACGGTCCGCCTTCCACCATCGAGGTTGAGCCTGCTCCGTGCCTCGCTATCCGCGGACCTACCCTAGATGATCGGTTCAACGGAGAACGCCCGCCTGGACACGGCTTCGCAGCAGTTCAGGAGGGTTGACCTGACAGACAACCTACCTAGCCGAGCCAGCCCCCGTGGCCGCGTCCGGCTCCGCGGAAAGAGTATCCTCGGCCTCTTTGACGCGGCCTTGCAACGACCGATACTCCTGGTTACCCGTCAGCCGAGTTTTGACCTTGAGATCGAACACGGCTGGCGTCCGCCACGGTGACACCCACTTACGATCCACCTCGACTGCGGCTTCTTCCTTGATCACGGCCATCCGCTCGCGCAGCTCCGACAACTCCTGCCGCGCAGCATCCTCGCCGCCCTGGACCTCCGCACCATCCTGGTTCACGTGACGGTCCGCCTTCCACCATCGGGCCGTAAGCGTGCTCGGTGCGCCGCTGTCGGCTATATCCCTACCCTAGATGGTCAGAGCCTCTGACGTCGGATTTCACGACCGGGCGGCCAAGGCGTCGGCGTTGGCCGGGTGATGGCCAGCACAGTCAGGTGACAGATGAGGGGACCCCGCGCACCCGCCAGAGCCTGCTGACCCTTGCTGCCTTCCGGCCCTGGGGGAGTTCGCAAGATGGACGCCACGCGGGGTCCGCGACCCAGTGTAGGGGCTACCCCGCCGAGCGCACGACAGCCCCCGACGAGGTGCCCTCTACCTGCCGCCTTGGCTGGTGGACGGCACTGACGGTAACCTGCCGAGCGGAGGATTCGCCTAGTGGCCTATGGCGCACGATTGGAAATCGTGTTGGGTGTTAAAGCCCTCGCGGGTTCAAATCCCGCATCCTCCGCTTTCAGCCCGGCCGGATGTTGTGGTTCGCCCCGTTGGTTTCCGCAGTCATGTGAACAGCCTCTCGGTGCCCACTCCCGCCTACCGCTGCGGGCGGAGCCAGACAGTCCACCGTTGGATGGCGACGTAACCCATTCGTTCGTACACCGACCGGCCGTCGTCGCTGGCGATGAGCACCGCCGGCGCCGCGGGGTCGGCGAGGGTGGCGGCCCAGGTGACCGCAGCGCCCGCACCGCGGCCCCGCGCCGACGCAAGCGTGGCGACGTACTCGACGAGCGTTGCCCCGGCGTGCTGGTGAGCCGCCGCCACCGCGACCGGTTCGCCCTCCAGCCACGCGAGCCATACCCGAGTAGCCGGCTGCAGCAGCGTCGGGCCGAGCAGGTCGCCCGGCCGCAGCGGCGTCAACTCCGGCATCGGGTAGCCATCGACGAGGACCCGTTCGGCGAGCGCTAGCTCGCCCGCGTCCCGGACCTCGCGAACTTCGACTCCCGGGCCGGACGAGGCTGGCCGCGGGCTGGGAAAGCGCACCATCAGCGGCGGATGCCCGAGCAGGGCGAGTCCGTAGGGCTGCAGGTCCGGTGTGGGCCACGGGCTGATCAGCAGGTAGGGCACGTGCGGTGGGAAAAGGGCACCGATGTCACCCAGGGTTTCTTCGGGTCGGGTCAATGGCTGCAGCAGGACGACCGGGTTGGTGAGCGCTCCACGATCGCCGATCCAGCCTCCGGCCCACTGCGGGCCGGATCGCCACGGTCGTCCGGCACCGCTCGCGACCTGCACCGGCCAGGAGGCGTGCACGAGCACGGCCTGCCGCACGAGGGTGTCGTCGACCGCGAGGTCCGGCTCCCAACCGGTCGTGAGGTGCTCACCCTCAGCCGGGAGCATCGACGTACTCATGCTCGTCACAATGACGGCAGGTCCGCGGCCGAGCAAGGCTCCGTGTCACGGGGAACGCAGCGCGGATTCGATGATGTCGGCAGCCCGGGCCGCGCCCCCGGCGGTGCGAAGCTCGTCGCGTAGCGCGGCGCAGCGGGCCGCCACCTCCGGCGACCCGGCCAGCCGCACGACCGCGTCGCGCAGTGCCTCGGGCGTCGCCTGCTGCATCGGTAGCTGCACCCCGACGCCCAGCCGTTCGAGTATCGAAGCGTTGCTGAACTGGTCGATGGCCTGTGGCACGGCCACCATCGGAACCCCCTGGTAGAGCCCCTCCGAACAGCCGCCCATGCCGGCGTGCGTGATGAATACCGACGCCCGCCCGAGCACCGCGAGCTGCGGTACCCACTCGTGCAGCTCCACGTTGGGCGGCACCGGGCGCAACGTCGACCGATCGACGTGGCGGCCGATCGACATCACAACCTGCCAGTCGAGGTCACCGAACGCGGCGAAGCAGTCCCGGTAGAACTGCGGCGCGTCGGTGTAGGCCGAGCCGAGCGAGACCAGCAGCAGCGGACGGCCGGGCTTCGGCCAATCGCCTTGGTGCGGCCGGGCGTCCAGCGAGGGCCCGACGAAGGTGTAGACGCGCTCGTCGACCTTCTCGGCGTGCGGTTGCAGGGCCCGTGGGATGAGCACGATGCACCGCGGCGGCCGCCCGGTGAACTCGTCGACCGACAGCCCGATGTCCTGCTCGTCGAGCCAAGCCGCGATCACATGAGCCACGGTAGTGAACCGGCCCGGTGTCCCGCACCGGCATTCCCGCGGCGTCGCCGCTGCGTCGACGACGTTACCGAGAACGCAGCCGCCCCACCCACCAGCAGCCAGCCCGGTTCGACCCTCAGACAGACCAATAGCGCGACGTCACCTCAATCCGGAGTGAGCGATCAGAAGAGATCGCCCGGTGCAGGAACTGCTGGGCCGCAACGCCGCCCCCGGGTGGCAGGTGAGCACTTCCGGATCTGCAGGGTGCGGCACGTCGGGTCACCGCGTGAACTTGACGACTGGATTCGCCTGCGCGGGCAGGTAACTGAGGCGAGAGGGCCAGATCCGACGGGATAGCATCAGTGGCCGAACCCCATCCCTGACCACTGAGGAGCCGCTGTGTCCCAGCCCAGTCCTGTGCCCGCCGAGCCCGCCGCAAGCGTGCTGGTGCCGGCCGGGACCACCGCCGGCCAGGCGGTGCGGGACGCGGGCTTGCCCGGCAAGGGCGCCGACGCCGTGTTGGTCGTTCGGGACGCCGAGGGCGGGTTGCTTGACCTGGCCTGGGCGCCGGAGGCCGACACGGCGGTGCAACCGATCGCAGCCAGCTCCGACGCGGGCCGCAGCGTCATCCGGCATTCCTGTGCCCACGTGCTGGCCCAAGCTGTGCAGGACCAGTTTCCGGACGCCAAGCTCGGCATCGGGCCGCCGGTGAAAGACGGCTTCTACTACGACTTCGATGTCGCCCGGCCGTTCACCCCCGAAGATCTGCAGGCGCTGGACAAGCGCATGAGGCAAATCATCAAGCAGTCTCAGCGGTTCTCCCGCAGAGTCGTGGAACCGGTGCAGGACGCCCGGCAGGAGCTGGCGTCCGAGCCCTACAAGTTGGAACTGATCACTCTCAAGTCCGACGTGGACACCTCCGAAGTGATGGAAGTCGGCGGCGGCGAGTTGACCATCTACGACAACCTCGACCCGCGCAGCGGGGAGCGGATGTGGAGCGATCTGTGTCGGGGCCCGCATGTGCCGACGACCAAACACATCCCTGCCTTCGCACTGACCCGTGTTGCGGCGGCGTACTGGCGGGGCAACGAGCGCAACCCCCAACTGCAACGCATCTACGGCACGGCGTGGGAGTCGCAGGAAGCGCTCGACCACTACCTGGAGATGCTCGCCGAAGCCGAGCGCCGTGACCACCGCCGCCTCGGCACCGAGCTGGATCTGTTCAGCTTTCCGGATGAGATCGGCTCCGGCCTTGCGGTGTTCCATCCCAAGGGCGGGAT
Source organism: Pseudonocardiaceae bacterium (assembly GCA_050699975.1). Taxonomy (GTDB): domain Bacteria; phylum Actinomycetota; class Actinomycetes; order Mycobacteriales; family Pseudonocardiaceae. Next base: position 22,246 of record JBOHGH010000022.1, read on the forward strand.
CATCCGGCGTGAGCTGGAGGACTACTCACGGCGCCGTCACGAGGAGGCGGGCTACGAGTTCGTCTATACCCCGCACATCACCAAGTCCCATCTGTTCGAAACGTCCGGCCATCTGGACTGGTATGCCGAAGGAATGTTTCCCGGTATGCACCTGGACGCCGAACTCAACTCCGACGGCACAGTGCGCAAGCCCGGCCAGGACTACTACCTGAGGCCGATGAACTGCCCGTTCCACAACCTGATCTACAGGTCGCGCGGGAGATCCTATCGCGAGCTGCCGCTGCGACTGTTCGAGTTCGGCACGGTATATCGCTACGAGAAATCCGGCGTCGTGCATGGCCTGACCCGGGTCCGGGGTATGACCCAGGACGACGCACACATCTACTGCGCTAAGGAGCAGGTACAGGCGGAGCTGCAGTCGCTGCTGTCGTTCGTGCTCGGCCTGCTGCGTGACTACGGCCTGGACGACTTCTACCTCGAGCTGTCCACCCGGGATGACGAGAAGTACATCGGCACCGACGAGGTCTGGGCCGAGGCCACCGAGACCTTGCGCCGGGCCACCGAGGCCAGCGGGCTGGACCTGGTGCTCGACCCGGGAGGGGCAGCGTTCTACGGTCCCAAGATCTCGGTGCAGGCCAGGGACGCGCTGGGCCGCAACTGGCAGATGTCGACCATCCAACTCGATCTCAACCTGCCCGAGCGATTCGAATTGGAATACACCGCAGCTGACGGCTCGCGGCAGCGACCGGTTATGATCCACCGGGCGCTGTTCGGCTCGATCGAGCGGTTCTTCGGCATTCTCACCGAGCACTACGCCGGGGCATTCCCGGCGTGGCTCGCCCCGGTGCAAGTGGTCGGTATCCCGATCGCTGACGAGCATGTCGAGCACCTCCATCGGGTGGCGAAAAAGCTGCGCGCCAAGGGGATCCGCGTCGACGTCGATGGGTCCGACGAGCGGATGCAGAAGAAGATCCGCAACCACACCAAACAGAAGGTCCCATTCATGCTACTGGCCGGGGCCAAGGACGTCGAGGCCGGCGCTGTGTCCTTTCGATTTCGCGACGGCAGTCAGATCAATGGTATTCCGATCGACGAGGCAGTCGCTACCGTCACAGACTGGATCGCGCAGCACGTCAACTCCTCCCCCACGGCCGACGACTTCAACCTCGGGAACTAACTCACGCGCGGGTGGCTGACCGCGACCTGAGGTCGGTGTCACATGGCTGCCGGTGGTGCGCAGCCCCACCTTGGAGGACCATGGGATGACCGGCGTCACCAGGAGGGGACTGATGAAGGTCGAGCAGATCCTGAAGACGAAGGGCCGATCGGTCGAGACCATCGAGCCTATGGCGAGCGTCGCTGAGGCAGTAGGTCGCCTGAACGGCCCCCCTCAGATCGGGGCCCTGGTCATCTGCGGCGAGGAAGGGCATCGGCCGATCGCCGGCACGATCACCGAGCGCGACATCGTGCGCGCTCTGAGCAAGTACAGTGCCAAGCTCCTGACCATGCAGGTCGCCGACGTCATGTCGCGCAACGTCCCGGTCTGCGCACCAGAGGACAGCATCGCCCGGCTCATGCAACAGATGACTGCCTCCCGCTACCGTCACCTGCCGGTTGTCGATAAGGGCAAGCTGGTCGGCCTCGTCAGCATCGGCGACGTCGTCAAGGCCCGGGTAGCGGACATGGAACTGGAGACGGGACTGCTCCGGGATCTCTACATCGCGCGCGGGTAGGCCAGCTGGCGGTGCGTGGTTAGCCTGAACGGCTGCCCTACCGACCCCCACAGCACGCATTACGTTCAGTAGCGTGTCGAGGTCTCCCGGTTGACCCGAGCGCGGCGTACCGTCCACCCATCAAGGGGATCGGAGATCCAGGAGCCCACCACCATGAGCTACATCGAGTCCACAACCATGAGCTATATCAGTAGGTATAAATCCTCGCATCAGGCGTTCAACCGTCGTGACTGGACGGCTGTCGTGCAGAATTTCGCTGCCGACGCTGAGTACACCGATCAGGCACGCGGAGTGGTACTCAAGGGTCCGCAGCAACTGGTGGACTACCTCCGGGCCAACTGGGTGGCCTCCTTCTCCGATGCCGCTATCACCGAGGTCGCCTACATCGATGCCGGTAACCAGGTGATCGCGCAGTTCACCGGGACCGGAACCAACGACGGAGCATTCGGGCCGATGCCGCGCACCGGACGCCGGATATCCACACCATTCTGTGAGATCATGCGGTTCAACGCCGCGGGTCAGATCATCAGCGGAAGTCTGTACTATGATCTGGTCACGATCCTCGTCCAGTTGGGCCATATGGAGGTCCCACCGGCGACCTCGTCAGTGGCCTTCTAACCTGCCGCGGTGAACTCCAGGATCGCGCCAGGGTTGTCGAGCTTCTCAGTCGGGGGCCCGGATTGGGGTCCCGCCCGGCCAGCGCTGTCAGTGACGATATAGACGGTACGGTTGTCCGGACTCAGCGCCAGATCTCGGTAGCGGTTCGTGGTCTTGAAGAACTGGGTGATATCCCCCTGGACCGAGCCGCCGTCCTCCGTGAGCCTCAAGCCATAGAGTGCGCCATTCTTCAGACTGGTCACCAGCAGGGAGTTGCGCCATTGCTCGAATCCACCCTTGCCGGGAGGCACGAAATCTATGCTGGACGGCGCGATCGAAGGCCAGCAGATGTATGACTGTCCACCACAAGCCGGGTCCTGAAAGTTGTGTCCGTTGGCTACAGTGTAGAGGGTCTTCAGGGGCTCCACATAGTCCGGACTGCTCCACGCCGTCTCCCTTAGCTGGGGAACCGATGACGGAGAAGCATAGTTGTCGTATCTCAGGGTGGAACACGGCGGCGTGGTCGATGCGGACCAATTCGCGTATACGTAGGCTTGGTCGTCCTTGAAACCGGACACAAACGGCCAGCCATAGTTCCGGCCCGCCTGGATCAAGTTGATCTCATCGTCAGCCTTGGGGCCATGTTCCGCCGAGAAGAGACGGCGCTCTGACCCGAAGACAAGGCCCTGGGGATTCCGATGCCCATATGAGTAGATATGACTCCGGACTCCGTTGATCACCGGATTATCCGAGGGGATGCCGCCATCGGGGTTGAGTCTCAGTATCTTCCCGACGTACGTCGCCCAATTTCTCACCTCGACGTCGTTCGCGGTGGGCAGGTCTTGGGCTTGGATCGGACTGCAGAAACGTTCGAACTGGTTGTTTCCCTGATCCCCGATTGAATAGTAGAGCTTCTGGTCAGGACCGAGCAGCAGGCGCCCAGAATTGTGGTCCGTACTAGCTGGCAGACCCGCGATCAAGTCAGCCGGTTTGTTCAGCGCCTGCGCCGCCGGATCGTAGGTGTAGCGGACTATCTTTGTGCGACGGTCCACCGCCCCGTTGGGGGAGACATCGTAGGTATACGCGAGATAGACATCATTGTTCTCGCCGCCCTTGCCGAAGTTCGGCTGAAACGCCATACCGAGCAGGCCGTCCTGGCTCTGGCTGGCGTACGCATCGGCGATGGTGAGCACCGTGGTTTTCGATCCATCCGCCGGGTTCACCCGGGTCACGGTCTTCGCAAACCTCTCCGTAACCCAGAGAAAACCGTCGGGGCCCCAGGTGATCTCCCACGGGTCAGCCAATCCGGTGGCCAGGACGCGAAACCTGAACGGTTCGCTTGGACGCAGCCCTTCTCCCAGTGGCTTCCCCGGGGCGGCCATACAACCTGCCGTTGACAACACGATCAGGGTGACAATGACCAAGAGCCGCTTCATATATCGTCTCCCCTTCGGCGAAACCCGCGCGACGACCGCTCCGTTCGTCGACGCAAAGTACACGACGTCACTGTCCGGGTCCTCCGGGATGGGATGTCGACACACGAAGGCGGTGGTGACCGGACCGCCCGGCGCCGAGCTGGCGCGATGCTGTGCCGATCAGCTGGGTTGCTTTCCGCATCGTGCCCCAGGTAGCCGAGCAGCTGCTCCGCATCGCCACCGGTGAGATCGACCGGCTCAGCCTCGGCGATTCGGGCGGCCCGCATCTCGTTGAGCGGCGGCGGTGATTCCCACTGCAGAGGAGCCGTCCTGTTCTGGTTGCTCGGCAGGTCCCGCGTCCGGCGGGGCGAGGCGACCAACCCGAGGATGGCCATGACCGGCACGCTGCTCGGCGTCGGTGTCGTGGCACTCGGGATCTGGGGCATAACAATCGTGTTCGGTGCCGTCGATCAACTCGACAGGATCGGCGAGGCGACCAGCGGAACAGGTTCTCGGGGTACAGAAATCAGCAACCGAGGTGATCGAATACACGCCCTGCGCGGAGTGCGACGCTAGCCTGTACTGCACCCCCTCGCACGAGGTGCAGCGCCCCGGGGAGACGGTCCCGGGGCATCGGCGAAGGGTCCCTCACCTCGGCGATGATGAAGGTGCGGCGGTGGACGCTGACGAAGATGCGCGCACGATGGGCCGGCGGTTGCGGCAGATCCGGCAGGCCCGGCGCAAGTCCCTGCGTGTCGTCGCTGGGTTGGCCGGGATCAGCGCCGGGCACCTGTCCCGCATCGAGAACGGGGAACGCGCGCTGGACCGCCGCTCGCTGATCGTGGCCCTGGCCGACGCTCTCCAGGTCGCCCCCTCGGAGCTGACGAAGTTGCCCGTACCCGCACCAGCCAACGGCCGCACCGACAGCGCAATCGATGCGGTGCGGCTTGCGCTGCTGGCCGCGGTGACGGGGTCGCCGGGCGGCGAGGGGTTGGACGTCGAGGTGCTCCGCGGTCGGGTCGCTCACGTTCTCGATGCCCAGCAGGCGTGCCGACACGACACCGTAGGCGGGACGTTGCCAGCCCTGATCCGCGACGTGCACACCACCCTCGCCGCCGGGCGGGATGGCGCGGAGGTGTCCACGCTCGTGCCGCTGCTACATGTTCAGGGAACACAGGCGTGGCTGCGCGATGTCGGCGCTCCCCTTGACCTTGCCTGGCAGGCGGCCACGCTGTCGCAGCAGACCGCGGACCGGCTAGCTGACCCGCAGACGCATGGCCTGGCGTCGTTTGGGACCACGCACGGGCTGCTCGCCGCGGGCGCTTTCGACCTCGCCCGGGCCCAGCTTGAGCTTGCGTTGTCTGCTGTGCCTACGGCGACCGTCGAGGGCATGCAGCTGAGTTGGTCGCTCGCTCCCACCGGGACGCCATCGGACAGGAGCTGCGGGGCATGGCATACAGGGCGGGCCTGCCCGTTTAGCCCGTTCGGCGGGGTGTTGCGGTACGGCAACACCCCGCGGTACTAGTCGATCACCGTCGTCAACCGTGACCGACGTACCAATGACACAGCCGACGGGCAATAGCCGCAAGGTGATACACGCGACCTGCGCGCTGCACCGGGGCACGCCGGGCTACACCAATCTCGTCGTGAGCAAGCGCGACTCGGTGATCGAGTTGGACCCGCACGTCACCGGCTCCTGCGTGATCACGTTCGACGAGGACGGGGCCTGCGTGCTCCGTGACGCGCTCGTGGAGTGGTTGGGGTGAGCCGCTGGTGGCGGTTCAGCCGGTCAGGATGAGAGGGACCGGTGTGCCGTCCGCCCAGCCCGGCGGGATGGCCGCGAGTGCGTCACCGAGTGCCGCTCCCCGGAGGAAGGCGGCCCGGTGGCCGCCGACCACCCGGGCGGCACCGCCGTCCCACGCCACGGGGACCAGGCGGGTGAGCCCGGGTGCGGGGCGTACGTCCCCGGTCACCGGGGCCAGTGGTAGTTCCGGCAGGCGTCGGCCCGACAACCCGGCCAGCAGCGGGCCGAGCAGGGTGTAGGCCGCTACGAGTGCCGCGAAGGGGTTGCCCGGCAGGCCCACGAGCCAGCGTCCGGCCCCTAACCCGGCCAGTAGCTGCGGGTGTCCGGGGCGGCAGGCCACGGTGTCGACGATCCAGTGCGCACCGCCGGCGCGAAGCAGTCGCCGCAGTTGATCAGTGACGCCGACCGATGTCGAACCGGTCACCACGACCACCTCGGCATCGGAGTCTTCATCCAGCAGGTCCGTCGGGAGATCCGGCAGGTGCCGGACCTCGCACACTTCCCCTCCCAGTTCGGCTACCAGTGTGGGCAGCAGCGGCCCGAGAGCGTCCCGTACCCGGCCTGCCCCGCTCGTCCCGCTGTGCGTCAACTCCTCCCCGGTGACCAGGATCCGCACCCGTGGCCGTGGCCGGACTAACAGGTTGTCGTACCCGCAGGTCGCGGCGAGCCCGATCAGCGCGGGCCCGATACGGGTACCGGTCGGCGCCAGTGGCGCCCCCGCCGGCGCGTCCTCGCCCGCGCGGCGGATGTGGGTCCCCGCCGAGGGCGCAGCGCCAGACACGGTTGACCCGTCGCGGACCGCCAGTTCCACGGGAAGGACCGCGCTCGCGCCCGCCGGCACCTGGGCCCCGGTGCAGATCTCCACGGCTTCCCCGGCCGCGAGTGTCCCCGTCCAGACCGTCCCCGCCCGGACCTGACCCAGCAGCTGCCAGGGTGCGGCGCCGGCCACCGCGTATCCGTCCATGGCCGCGGTGTCGAAGGCCGGGAGCGGTACGCAGGTGCAGATGTTCCCCGCCAGGGTCAGCCCGGCGGCGCCGGTCAGTGGGACGCGGCGGGCGGTGAGCGGCTGCGGTGCGGCGTGCGCGAGCACCCGGGCCTGGTCCCACGGCACCGGCGCCGACCGGTGCCCGTCAACGGGACCGGTGCTGTGCGGCGGTGCTGTCCTGTTCGGGGCAGTCGTGAGAACAGTCATGCCTGTCACAGTGCCCCTGCTGTATTTCGTCCCCCGTAACCGTCAGGTTGCCGTCGCGCACCGGCCCCCTCACAACCCAGATCTTGGGGATGTGAGGTCGCTCGCCTGCGTCAGCGAACTGGAGATAGTAGAGCGTCGCGAGCGCGTGGAAAACACAACGCCACAAGGCGCACGGAGAAGGCGCCATAGCGGGAGGGGAAAGCCCGTAAAAAACAGCGTCGGGCACGAGTCAACGTTTCCGTCGACATCGCACCCGACCCGGTCGCGACTCCACACGCCCGCAGAGCCCCTGGCCGTCCAGTGTAACTGAGCGTCGATACACTAGAGCCGAACGATCAGTATACAGAGATGGGCGCGGGCGTCAAGAGGGAGAAGGCTGAGCAATTCGGTTTGAGGGTGTCCACGCGCGTACGGTTGTTGGCGATGACCGAGCGTGGGGCGCCGCTCTACTACTGGGATTACCTGCAGCTGGGCCAGCTGCTGGGTTGTCAGCGTCTGTCCAGCGCCCAGCGCGGCGAGCCGGCACATGACGAGCTGCTGTTCATCGTCGTCCACCAGGCCTTCGAGCTCTGGTTCAAGCAGATCCTGTTCGAGCTCGACACCGTGCTGGACGTGATGGGAGCCGTCGTCGTCCCCGAGAAAGAGATGGGTCAGGTGGTCGCCCGGCTGGGTCGGATCACGACCATCCAGCGGCTGCTGCTCGACCAGATCGACGTACTCGAGACGATGACCCCGCTGGACTTCATGGACTTCCGCGACGAGCTCATCCCCGCCTCGGGATTCCAGAGCGTTCAGTTCCGTCTGATCGAGAACCGGCTGGGCCTGCGGCCCCCGCACCGGTTGAACATCAAGGGATCGCCGTACCTGCGCGTGCTCAGCGACGAGCACGCCCGCTGGGTGGAAGCGGCGCAGCAGCAGCCGTCTCTGCTGGACCACGTTGACCGGTGGCTGCAGCGCACGCCCTTCCTCCACTTCGGCGACTACGACTTCTGGCGCTCCTACCAGCAGGCGGTCGAGGAGGTCCTCGCCCAGGAACGCGATGTGATCAAGAGCCATCCCAACCTGGACGACCAGGGCCGAGCTGAGCAGCTCGCGACACTCGAGCAGACGGTGGCGAACTTCGCGGCCGTCTTCGATCGCGACCGCTACGCCGAGTTGGTCACCCGCGGCAAGCGGCGGCTGTCACACCAGGCGTTCCTCGCGGCGCTGCTGATCAACCTCTATCGCGACGAGCCGATCTTCCAGCTGCCGTTCCGCCTGCTCACCGCGTTGATTGACATCGACGAGGGGTTCACCGGGTGGCGCTACCGGCACGCCCTGCTCGCCCATCGCATGATCGGGGGGCGGATCGGCACGGGCGGCACGGCAGGCCATGCGTACCTGGAGGCCGCCGCGCGCAAGCATCGGGTGTTCAGTGACCTATTCGACCTGCCGACGTTCTTCGTCCCGCGCTCCGCCCTGCCCTCGCTGCCACCGGAGATAGCCGAGCAGATGGGCTTCCGCTATCGAGGGCAGTGCTGAGCTAGATGAGCTACCGGCGGTACTTCACCCGCTTCCTCACCCAGGACCCGGAGCGGCTGCACGTCGCCGCGCACAGCCACCACCCCTGGCCGGACGTGACATTCGAGGCGCAGCAGCGCGCGTGGCTCGACGCCGCCACGCTGCACGACGGCAAGTGGGACCTGCTCATGGGCGAGGTCATGCCCGAAGCCAGCAGGCACGTCGCCCACCAATTGGGGCTGCCCGGCATCGGAACGGTCGCCTTCGCACCGAACACTCACGAGCTCGTGCTGCGGCTGCTGTCGTGCCTGCCGGTGCCGGCCCGCATCCTGACCACCGACAGCGAGTTCCACAGCTTCGCCCGGCAGGTGCGCCGGCTGGAGGAGGCCGGGCTCGCGGTCGTCGAGCGGGTGGCGGCCGAACCGTTTGCCACCTTCGCGCAGCGCCTGCTCAACGCCGTCGCACGCGGCGGGCACGACCTCGTGTTCTTCAGTCAGGTGCACTTCGACTCCGGGTTTGTGGTCACCGACCTCGAGGCGGTCGTTGCCGCCGTGCCGACTGACGAGACGTTCGTGGTAATCGACGGCTACCACGGATTCATGGCGCTGCCGACCGATCTCGCCCCGATCGCGGACCGAGCCTTCTACCTGGCGGGCGGCTACAAGTACGCGATGTCCGGCGAGGGCGTCTGCTTCCTGCACTGCCCGCCCGGCTACGGCGAACGTCCGGTGAACACCGGCTGGTTCGCGGGCTTCGGCGAGCTCGCCGAACCGCCCCGGCCCGGTCAGGTGCGCTACCCGAGAGACGCCGCACGGTTCCTGGGCGCGACCTTCGACGCGACCGGGCTGTACCGCTTCAACGCGGTCCAGCAGCTGCTCGGCGAGCTGGGCCTGCCGGTGGCCGCCATCCACGCCCACGTCCGCCGGCTGCAGGCGTACTTCCTCGACCGGCTCGATGCGCTGGATCTGCCCGGGCTCAGCAGCGCCGCACTCGTGCCGCCCCACGACATCCCTGAACGGGGACATTTCCTGGCCTTCCGCCTTCCCGATGCGGCCGCGGTCTCGGAGCGGCTGCGGGCCCGCAATGTGATCACCGACTACCGCGACGACCGCCTGCGATTCGGTTTCGGCATCTACCACGACGAGCGCGATATCGATTCGCTCTGCCAGCGCCTCATCGCGTCGTGAACTCGACGTCACCGACATCTCCGCGCACTGCACACGTCGGTGGTGACGAGTTCACGACACGCACAATCGCTGCTCGACCGCTTAGGATCGGCGGGCGATGGACCTCGGGCTGGGCAATAAGATCGCGCTGGTCACCGGCGCGTCGAGGGGCCTCGGCCTGGCCTGCGCAGCCGCCCTCGCCGCCGAGGGGGCCAAGCTCACCATCTGCGCCCGAGGCGAGGACGACCTGCGCCGGGCCCAGGCGCAGCTCGCCGAGTCGGGAGCGCAGGTGCTGGCCCTGGTGGCTGACGTCACCGAGCCCCGGGCCCCGGCCGAGCTGGTGGCAGCCACCGTCGAACGCTACGGGGGCATCGACATCGTGGTGGCCAATGCCGGCGGCCCCCCCGCCGGGGGCTCCCTCGAGGTCGACGACGACGCCATTCTGGCCGCCATCAACGCCAACCTGCTCACGTCCGTGCGCCTGGTGCGCCAGTCCGTCCCCTACATGCGTGCGTCGGGGTGGGGGCGCATCTGCCTCATCACATCGGTGACGGTAAAGGAACCGGCCCGGTCGCTCGCCCTCTCGGGCACCGCCCGCACCGGTCTGTGGGCGTGGGCCAAGACGGCGGCAGCCGACCTCGCACCCGAGGGCATCACCCTCAACTTGGCCTGCCCCGGCGGCCACAACACCGACCGCAACCGCCAGCTGGGCCCCACCGGCAGACGCCTGGGCGACCCCGCCGACTTCGGCAAAGTGGTGACGTTCCTGTGCTCGGACGCCGCCCGCTTCGTGAGCGGCACGGCGCTGGCGGTCGACGGGGCGGCCACCGCCGGCCTCCTCTGACCATCGCTCAAAGCCAGCGCCGAGAAGACCGCGGTCATTGAGGATTCGCTGCGCGCCCAGCTCGCTTCCGGGGTGACGGCCGTGCGTGTTGATGGGGGCGTGCCTGTCGGCAGTCGCTCATGGATCGGGCGGTGGCCGGGTCGCCGGTGAAGGTGTGCGCGGTCTTCTCGAAAGGGTTGCCGCAGCCGGCCGCGTTGAGGTTGTTCCACGAGCCGCCCTGCGCTCGTCCCCAGATGGCGCCGATGGTGACGTAGCTGACGTAGAAGCCGAGCTCGCCGATCGCCGCCACGGTCCGGCTGTGCGTCGCCTCGTGCCGGGCCAGGCCGTCCGGCACGGTCCCGTCCCGGGTGAAACGGCCGGACTGGGTCCAGGCCACGGCACCGAGCGTCAGCGCGCCGCCACCGGGATACACCTCGATGAACAGCATGCCCCGGCGGAAGTCCACCTTGCTGCGCCCGATCGCCACGATCAGGGTCGCGATGAGGCCGACGGTGGTCAGCAGCGGGGATTGCACCCACTTGATGAGGACGCTGAACAGCCACGCCACCAGGCTGTCGGTGTTGTCCAGCAGCGGGCTGACCACGGCCCCGAGCAGGCCCGCCGTCCCGAAGATGATCAGTCCGCTGGTGGCGGCGGTGGTCACGCTCACGCCGAGCCCGAACAGCGCCGAGGCGCCAAGGATGAGGCCGACCCAGCCGAAGACGGCGAGCACGCCGCCGATCGCCCCACCGATCACCCACAGCAGGACCTCATCCCAGGTCTGCACCCGGTTGACCGCCGCTCCCACCGCCCCCACGATCACGCCGACGATGGCCGCGATCAGCAAGACCGGCAGCCCTGCGGAGTCGACGTAGCTGGCCGGGTTGCCTGCGATCAGGTGGGACAAGGTGGAGCTCCCGGTGGGTGGGGCCGCGACCGCGGTCGACAGCGGTGTACCGCCAGCGGGACACCTGCCTCTCTCTTCTTGTAGCACAGGACGGCTGGCCTGATTCCCGCTGGAGGCTGCGACGTTTACTGCGAGGTGAGATGGGGTAACTGACTGCAACGACGGCACGGGTTCCCGCACCGTCCGCCCTGCTGGGAAGACCGCTAAGGAGGAGCAGGAAGATGACCACTGAATTAATCGTTCCGCTGGCATCCGTCTTGGCGATCCTCGCCTTGGGCGTGCTCATCGGGTACGGGTTCAGCGAGCGGAGACGTGCGACGCGAGCTGGACGCCAAGAAGCAGCCCAACTCTTCCTCTACAGGCAATTGCATGAGCTTCGAGCCGCAAGACGAAAGAACTACCCTGCCCGAATGAACGTGGGCCCCTTTCATAAGGCTCAGTAGTGAAGCTCGTCGGGCGGCGGCAGGTTGTTCGGTCATCTCACCATTGGAGGCTTGTTGTGGCCGGTCAGGACATCACAGCTAAGGTCGGCGAGCGGCTCGGCTGCACCTACCCCCGTACACACCAGGTGACGCTCGGAGTCGGCAATTCAGAACTATGCACCGCCGGCGCCGAAGTAGGCGGTGATAGGCCATGATCACCATCGACCGCCTCGCCCCGGACCTGCAGGTCACTGGGCAACGGCCGGCGTGTTGGGAGGTGGATCCTGAGATGTTCTTCGGGCCTGCGGATAGCCCCGCGGGTAGGCCGCGGCATGTCTGGGAGCGGCGGGCGCTGGCGGTGTGCGCCGGCTGCCCCGTGGCGGCCGCGTGCCTAGCTGAGGCCTTGGAGTTCTCGGCCGCCGACCAGTACGGCGTTGTTGGGGGGATGACTGCGGGGCAACGGCGGGCGGTACTGCGGGGGCGGCGATCCCGAAGGGGCGGCCACAAGGGTCTCTCGCCTCTTGGTGGTGGGCGACGGCCAGCGCGAAGCGCGAGGCCAGCACCTGCCCCCACCGCCGGTGGGGCCCAGCGGGGCCCCTGGCCCGCGCGGCCTTGAGCTGGGCGATTGGGCCGACGACCGCGAGAGCGGCCCGATGCTGTACCTATCCGAACATCCGATAGGGTTCCTCGCGCCGATGGCGTATGCCAGAGCTGTTTTGGACACCGACATATCACCGGGAGGAAATTCGCATGGGGATTTTTGACAAGGCCAGGGACAAGGCCGAGCAGCTTATCGGCGAGGCGAAAGAGAAGATCGGTCAGATGACGGGCAACGAGAGCCTCGAGAACTCCGGGAAGAGTGACCAATTGTCCGGGGAGGTTAAGGAGGCCGGACACGACCTGCGCGACAAGGCTGCCGGCGCTGTGCACGACGTGAAGGAAGAGTCCGGCGGCGACGGCAAGTAGCCGAGCGAGCTGCTCGATCCATCCGTATCGCTGTCTGGGAACCTATTCGATACGTGGTTCCCAGGCAGCGATCACGTTTCCCGCGAGGTATCCGGCTCGTACGGCGGTGTCAGCCAAGGTCCTCCTCGCCCAGACGGTGCACCCGGACGAGGTTAGTAGAGCCCACGGTGGCCGGCGGGGATCCCGCCACGATCACCACCAGATCGCCTGGCTGGTATCGCCCGATCGACAGCATCGCTTGGTCCACCAGCCGGACCATCGCATCGGTCGTCTCGACCTGCGGCACCAGGAACGTCTCGGTGCCCCAGGTCAGCGCGAGCTGATGGCGCACCGGGGCCTCCGGGGTGAACGCCAGCAGCGGCAGGTGGGTGTGCAACCGGGCCAGCCTGCGGGCGGTGTCGCCGGACTGGGTGAAGGCCACCAGAACCTTGGCTTCCAGCCGCTCCCCGATGTCGCGGGCCGCGCAGGACAGCGCACCCCCCTTGGTCCGCGGCATGTGGTCGAGCGGGACGTTGAGCGAGCCGACTTCGACGGCCTCGACGATGCGGGCCATCGTCTGCACCGACTCGATCGGGTAGCGACCAACGCTGGTCTCCCCGGACAGCATGACCGCGTCGGCACCGTCGAGCACCGCGTTGGCCACATCGGAGGCCTCCGCCCTGGTCGGCCGGGCATTACTGATCATGGAGTCGAGCATCTGAGTGGCCACGATGATCGGTTTGGCGTTCTTCCTGGCGATCTGGATGGCCCGCTTCTGCACCAGCGGCACACGTTCCAAGGGCAGCTCGACCCCGAGATCACCACGGGCCACCATCATCCCGTCGAAGGCCAGCACGACCGCCTCGAGGTTGTCCACCGCCTCGGGCTTCTCCAGCTTAGCGATCACCGGCAGCCGGCCACCCGGCACCTCATCCATCATGCGATGCACCAGATCGATATCCGCCGGGGACCGCACGAACGACAACGCCACCAGATCCACCCGCAACCGCAGCGCGAACTCCAGATCAGCGACGTCCTTGCCGGACAACGCCGGCACCGACACATTCATCCCCGGCAACGACAGACCCTTGTGATCACTGACCGTGCCGCCCTCGACCACCTCACACACCACGTCAGTGTCATCGGTCTTGCGCACCAGCAGCGCGACCTTGCCATCATCAACAAGCAGCCGATCACCCTCACGGGCATCCTCGGCCAGCCCCGCATACGTAGTGGAGACCCGGTCATGGGTACCGGCAACATCCTCGACGGTCACCCGCACCACATCACCGGTACACCACTCCACCGGACCAGCCGCGAACCGGCCCAGCCGGATCTTCGGCCCTTGCAGGTCGCCGAGGATCCCCACTGCCCGGCCGTACTCGTCGCTGGCCTGCCGGATCATCGTGTAGACCCGCTCGTGCTCAGCATAGGTACCGTGGCTGAAGTTGAGCCGGGCCACGTCCATGCCGGCCCGGACCAGCTCCCGGATCTTCTCCGGGGTCGCCGTAGCCGGCCCGATCGTACAGACGATCTTCGCGCGTCGACTCACACCCGACAAGCTAGTAGCCCGAGGTTACATCGACGTGTCGACCGGATAAGGTTCCCTACCTGCGAAAATGCCCTACCGGCATGGGGTGGTCAGCGACGGTCGGCAGCCGGGCTGGCTCATCCTGCCGGCAAGGCTCAATCCTGAATCCCGATTCAGTCGCCGACATGACGGGCCTAGATCAACACCGCCCACCGGCGCAGCACGGCCGCGCAGAGGCTAGCAGTGGAGCGCTGCTTCACGATGTTCTCTCAATAGGCACCTGCGATGTTCTCGCCATAGGTTCTCGCCGTGCAGAAGCGGGATCTGGCGGCCGCGGCGGTGCTTCATCCGAGCAGCCGGGTGGCCCGCGTGCCGGCCCGGCCAGATGGCGGCACTCTGGCGGCGGTGACGTGATCGAAGTCCCGGATGGTGAGCACATCGAGGCAGTGATGCCACTGGTAGGACGCGACCAGGGCGTTCGGTGCCGCTCGGGGTCCGCAGCAGTACAGGACGAACCCGTCGGCGACGACGTCAACGAGCAGCCCTTCCACTACGGGTGCCAGACCCACCCCGCCGCACCGTGACTGGGCTTGTCTCATGTGCTGTTGGCTCCTCCAGGCACGCGGTGGTCCGGGGTCGGGTGGCGTAGCTGGGGGTGCATGTGCTGGCCGGGTGATCGGACGGGCAGGACGTCGCGCTGGTGGTGAGGGTTGGTCTGGCGCTGGTGGCAGTCTCGGCAGGATCGGCCCGTGCCCGGATCGAGGGCATCGAACTCCATGCCCGCGACCCGGTGGCCACACAGTGCGATCCACACCGAGGGCAACGGGTCGCCAGCATCCAGCGGGAAGGCGTGGGCATCCTGGTCGAGCCGCTGCTCATCGTTGGAGGCCCGGGCCCCGCCCAACACCACCACCGGGCCGGATCGGGCGTGCGGGTTCACCTGCCAGCTGGCTCGGGTGTGCGGGCAGTACTCAGTGAGGTGGCGCACGACCTGCGCCGCAACGCGGGCACTGGCCGCGGGAACGGCGAAGTCACCGCCGGGTGTGTGCCCGACGATGACGAACAACGCGGGCTCCTGGCCTTTGAACATGGGTAGGTGGGTTCCAATGGTCCGGGCTGGGATGGAAAACGGCGGGATCGAGGGCCATCGGGGGTCAGCTATGGCACACATCAATGCCGTCGCCATCGGTGAACAGGCCCAGCAGTACGCCGCGGATCTCGTGCCACACGGTGCAGGGAAAACGACGTCGGCGCCCTTTCCAGCGGCGGCAGGTGGGGCACCGCCCCGCGGGAGTGGGCTGGTGATGTGCCAGGGCCCGCCGCAGCGAAGCGATGGGCCTGGGGTGGTGACCGGCTCGCTCCAGTTTCCACGAGCGTGTCCCACACCGAACCGACCAACCTTCGAGCCCGGGAATGGTCGGCTAGCCACGCCATAGTCTGGGCCGACAACTCCACCGTCACATCCACCCTGGGCATCGGCGTCGTTGCCGCCGCTGGGTCGGCCCAACGGTGGGAAGCCGATGCCGTGGGCATTAGCAACCGCCCGGCGTGGGATCGTCGAGGACACCATTCATCGGGAGAGCTTCACCCCCCAGTACGCCTGCGTGCACCTGTTGCCGTCGTCGTTGCGGCGACCCTGCGCCGCAATCCCCTCCTTGGCGGAGGCGAGCATCGTCGTCTCGTTCACGGCCGTGACGGTAAGGTCGCCCGAAGGTCAGCCCCAAGGATGTTGCGCGATGTTGCTCAGCTCAGGGCAGGTGCTCCGATGAGACATCGGCGAGAGCCCTGCTAACCAGGTCTCTTGCCTGTCGGCCGTACACCGCTGATCGATGATGTCTGGCGAATTTCTTCTCAAATACAGCTATCTCGCTGCGCTGAGTGACAGTCAATTCAGCAGATGGCGTATCAACGTGCACGGTGTGCCGATCGAAGATCCAGAATCCGACTGAAGTCCATGTGTGGCGTTGGCCCATCGATGGAATGATCCCGAGACTAATTCGGTGCAGTGACATGACCGCCAGCAGTCGATCTAGCTGGCCTGCCATCACACCAGCAGCGTCGCCTACACGAGTACGCAGGGCTTGTTCCTCCAGAACCACAAGAAAGCGTCTATCGCCTGTGTAGAGAACCCGTTGACGCTCCATACGCGCCGCGACTGCATCCTCCAAGTCATTGGGGATCTGATCGAACTCTATAACACCAGCAATTATAGCTGACGCATACTCCGCCGTCTGAAACAATCCCGGCACCAGACCGGGCTCGTAAACCCGAAACAGCTTGGTCCGCTCATAGAGTGGAATTCTTGCCTTTTGGCCGTGTTTCATGCCAGAGCACAAGGAGCGTCGCCATTCGAGATACATGGACTCGATAGTGCGTACCGTCGCAATAAGATCAGGGGCCTGATGCCCTGCGTCACAGGCGTGGCACCATGCCCGTAGGTCATCCTCCGACGGGTTCTGTGTGCCGTGCTCCAACTTGCTGACCTTGGTGAAGTGCCAGCCGCAACGACTAGCAAGAGCCCGCCCCGTTAGATGGGCATCTTGGCGAATCTCCCGAAGACGGGCTCCCAACGCTTCACGTGCCCGTTTGGTGGCGGTGGACACAGTCAGGAGGGCCTGTACTCGCCGTGCGGGATTGCCATCGACCAGACGGCCTCGAACGCCGAGTGGCAGAGTTGGACAATGGCCGGATCTGTCGTCAGTTGGCGTTCGAACACGTCACCTTCTCCGGTAAAGACGGTGAAGACCACGGTTGAATTATCGAAGAGCCAGAAGTCATTTCCTGGCAGTGCGATGGCCGACGCTAATCTGCGAGGAAGCCACTTGATCTCTTCGCCAGCTTCGACGTTGGCTCCTGTGCCCTCCCACTCATAGCGGATGTAGCCGGTCACCGGCTCGGAGATAATCCGCGCCCTCCTAAACACCTTTCCGGCCGCGGTGGCATCCTGGATCAGTGTCATCCATGGCCGTCGCTCTTCGGCCTCAGCGTCGTGATCCCGATATCCCTTCTCTAGGAACCGCGCGAACCGCTCCGCTTCATCCTTAACCGCGTACACATCCCGCATCTCTAGATGCAGCGCCTCGCGCTTGAACGTGGCGAAGAACTTGCCTCGCTCTTCTCCTGAAATCAGTTTCAAGGGCCTATCCTTCGCTAAGAAGTGCTCCGATGGCTACCTTATCGACCTCCACCACAACCTCATGGCCAGGGATGTTAATCTCCGTGAGGGCCTCAGAGTCAGTCACCCGCTTGCCCCGGATGACCAGGTTCCCGTTCTCCTTGACATGAACGATCGGAGGAATCCACCTCGTCACGACCCCACTGAGTCCATCCTTGGCGAGATGGGCCATAAGGTGGGCGTAGATCTCCACGACCGCCTCATTCTCCGGGACGTCCAATTTGACCAAGATCTCCGAGTCAATAATCTTCCATCCCTGAATGAGGTACGTGCCTTGGTCTGTCGCGTACAGGGTCGGAGAGTCTCCGTGCTCCGTCTCCTTGCCCAGAAATCGTATCTCCATGATCCTCCTTCTCGTAGCGAACTTGCCCGATGTTGCGCGTCTTTGATCCTCCGCCGTTCGCCGGGGCAACCATCAACAGCCTCAGCAAAGGCACCCGAGTCAGCAGGATCCGTCCAGATCAGTGAGCATGTGACCATACAGTCGAGAGATTAGCAATTGGTCTCGCTGGGATCTGAAACGGTGCACCTGACCATCGATGGGCAGCGCAGGCGGATCCGGACCGGACCGGTGATGGCGATCATGGGATGGTCCGACACAGCCATGGCCGCGCGCTACCAACACATCATCGCGGCTATCTGGCGAGAGATGGCGACGCAGGTTGGCGGGGGTGGAGGTCCACATCGACGGCCGAGGCAGGCTCCAACCGGGCTGGCGTAGCCCTGGGGCGACGATAGACGCTCGGCCTGGCAGTTGTAAGCCGGGCGCGTTCATGCTCTACGTCTCGCTTTCCGGCGCGCTGGCGCAGATGTCGTCGTGACGGCGCCGTAGCCTGAATAACCCAGGGAGGTCTCGATCAGCAACGAGAGGGTGGGATTCCGGGGTGCGCTTGGACGACAACCTCGCAGCGTTGATCCTCGGCGAGACCGCCCGCTTGGAGGTGCGCGTACCGATGAGGTGGGAGACCCACGCCACTGCCGTCCGCGCTCAATCGGCGTGCGCAACGCCCACGGCCTGCGGACAAGCGAGTACTGCTGGGTCGACCCGGTGTTGCCAACCCGTTAGGAGGGGACTGGATGACCGAGTGCAGCACTCTGCTCTCCTCCGCCCTCGCAGGTGAGAACAGTCGGTGCACGTGCCGCGAGTTGTCATCTGACACCGTCCTGCTCGTGACGTCGCACCACTACGCCGACGGGGATACCGTCGAGCTGATCGTCCAGACCATCGGCGACGAAGTGATCGTGTCGGACGGCGGCGAGGTCCTGGCGCGGCTCGACAGCGTGGGCGTGAACTTGGACTAGCACCTGGGTTTCCGTGCCACCGACCTGAATCGGGATCACCGGGCGATGAGGCTGTCCGGTAGGGATTCGAGTAGCTCGGCGGGGCCGTCGTAGTTCTCCACCGCCCCCGCCTCGCGCAACGCTTCGCGGCTGATCCCGCCGGTGAGAAACGCAATGCAGGCAAGCCCGGCCTTCTTGCACGCCGCCACGTCCCAGACGGTGTCACCGACGAACACCGCCGCATCGGGCTGCAGGGGTTACCCCCTGCAGCGCGACGGCATGCACCGTGATCGCGAACGATGCGGGCTACCTACTGAACGGCGGGAGGACGGTGGATGGGCCTATCTCGCGCACAAGTTCCTGTTCTGCCCACGACCGGCGTTCTGCGCGCCCGCACGGCCGTGGCCGTGTCCTTCTCGGTGAACGGGGTCGCGTTCGCGGCGTTCATCTCCCGGGCCCCCGGGATCCGCGACGCGCTCGGGCTTTCGTCGGCACAGCTCGGGCTGTTGCTGCTGTGCCTGTCCGGCGGCTCGATCATGGGACTGCCGCTCTCCGGGCGGATCGTGCACCGGCTCGGGCCGGCCCGCGCTGTGCTGGCTGCCTCATTGACGGTCACGACGGGGCTCGGCCCGCTGGCCGCCGGGCTGCAGGTCGGCGATGTCGGCCCGGCGGCGGTCGGCTTCGTGCTCATCGGGATCGGAGTCGGGATCTGGGACGTCGCGATGAACGTTGCGGGCGCCGACGTCGAGCGGCAACTCGGCCGATCCCTGATGCCGCGACTGCACGCCGCGTTCAGCCTCGGCACGGTGGCGGGGGCTGGTGTGGGGGCGGCTTCGGCGGCCGCCGGTGTACCGCTGGCCGTGCAGTTATTCGTCGTCGCGGCGCTCGTACCCGCGTCGATGGCCGTCGCGGTCCGCTTTTTCCTGCCCGTGCACTACGACACAGCGCAGCGTGCATCCGGCGGGCCCGGGGTGCTGGCGGCCTGGCGCGAGCCGCGGACGCTGCTGATCGGGTTGTTGGTGCTCGGGTTCGCCTTTATCGAGGGCTCAGCGAACGACTGGATCGCCGTGGCGATGGTCGACGGCTACGGCACGAGCGAAGCTGTCGGCGCGATCGGCTTCGGCCTGTTCGTCTCGGCGATGACTGCCGGGCGGCTGATCGGGGGCTCGGCTCTGGAGCGGTTCGGCCGCGTCGCCGTGCTGCGGGCGACTGCCGTCACCGCGCTGGCCGGCTTGCTTCTCGTCGTGCTGGGCGGCAGCACCACGTTGGCGCTGGCCGGGGCCTCGCTGTGGGGCCTGGGGACCTCGCTGGGATTTCCGGTCGGGATGAGTGCGGCCGCCGACGACCCGGTGCGGGCTGCCGCCCGGGTGTCCGTCGTGAGCTCGATCGGCTACGCAGCGTTCTTAGCCGGTCCGCCGCTGATCGGTCTGGTGGCGGACAGCGCGGGGATCCTCCGAGCGCTGTTGATCGTGCTCGGCGCGCTCGCGCTCGGGTTGCTGGCGTCGGGTGCGTCGCGGCCGCTCGGCGCGGCGGTCGAGGAGCCCACCACCCGCTGCGACGGTGCCTCCAGGCCGTAAGCGGGTCATGGCGGCTGTGTGGGTTAAGGTGTCGCGCGGTAGCCAGAAGGTAACCGTGAGTAACGGGCCGCTTTCAGCGAGAGGTGACGACATGGCACCTAGACGGCAGCGATTATCCCAGCGCCGCAAAACTGTCGGGTTGACTCAAGAGTCACTCGCTCAACGCCTGGGAGTAGAACGCTCCACCGTCGTCCGATGGGAGGCCGGAGACACCGAACCACTCCCGTCGATACGGCCAAAAGTGGCCCGCGCCCTGCGAGTGTCAACAGATCAGCTCGCCGAGCTACTCAGCGAGTACGAGAATGCCGATACGCCGCGAGCCCTCCCGGCCAATGCCGAGGTGACGGCCCCGATGCTGCTGCCGAAGGTTCAGTCGGAGGTGTGGCTGGACCGGGCCGAGTTCGAGGGTCTGGTTCGCCCGCAGGTCGCCGAGACCGGCGAGGCGTCGCGATCCGCCGATGCCGGTTCTGGGTTCCCGGCCGACATTGCCCTCCCTGCCAATGTCAACACCGCCGACGCGGACATCAGGCTGGATACACCATTCGGGGCTGGCGGCTTCGCCGGGCCCGGTGTCCCCGAGCCGACCCGGACCGACGTCCCAGACCTCTCATCCGTGACCACCATCCCACTGAACCTCCCCCTCGCTGACATCCAGTGGCGCCGGGCTGGGTCACGGCGGTTCAAGCGGTTCGCGGCAGCGGGGGTCCTCGCTCTCGTCGGGGCGGCGGCGTCTGCGTCGTTCATGACTTCCGGCAACGGCCCCATCCCCGCGGCCCCCGAAACGCCCATGGCTGCCATCCCGGCACCCGATCCAGGCAGCGACAACACTTTCCCCAGCCAAGACTCCACCGGGGCACCCGCCGCCGCACAGGACACACCAGCCGACGGCCTCGGCCCGTCAGGGCCAGCCGCGGTGCCCACACCTCAAACCACCCGGAGCGGCGACCGGACCCCCAGCCGGTCCAAACCTCCTGCTGCAACGAAGACCCCTCCTCCACCGCCCACTCCGGCAATCCCGGCTGAGGCCGATGTGTGGTCCCGTATAGCGGAGCTCAGCGGAAGGTGATCAGGGCAGGACACGCCTTCGTCCATAACCTCCGCCCCGCCCATGACGAAATTGGCGTTACCGCCTCGAGGCATCGGCTGAGCAACAGTCCAGAACGCCAGCGCGCTCCGCAGAGAGGGCACGGCATTCTCGAGGCTACGAGTGGCCTTCCCGCAGGAGCACCTACTGGTCCACATCGACGATGGCTACGCCGACCCGAGGTCGCCTGTCATGTGGGGAAACATCTGGAACGGATCGGTGCTTCCGGGGTGATCCTGGAGGACCAGACGCGGCCCCGCTGTAGACCGATGTGACGATCAGTCAGCCGGGAGACAGTCATGGCGAGCGGGCGCACGCGCCGTCAATTCTTATCCGCCGTGGGGAGTTTGGTCGGCTCGATCGCGCTGGAGGCAACAGCTCCAGTCACGGCGGCGAACGGCTGCCCCCGCAAAGAGCAGCGTCGCCGTGCTCGGCGGAGGTGTGTCCGGGCTGAGCGTCGCACACGAACTGGCCGAACGCGGCTATGCCGTCACGGTCTACGAGTATGACACCGCACTCGGCGGCAAAGCTCGGAGCATGGATGTCCCAGGTACCGGCAGCGGCGGTCGCAAACCGTTACCCGGCGAGCACGGTTTTCGTTTCTTCCCCGGCTTTTACCGCAACCTGCCGGACACCTTGCGCCGGATCCCCTTCCCAGGAAACGCCCATGGCGTCCATGACAACCTTCGCGACGGTACGGAAGCCCTGATCGCCCGTAACGGCGGCCGCCCCCCGTACCGCCACGGCACCACCGAACCCCACCGAACTCACCCCTGAGACGCTGCGCGAAACCATCACAGCGGTGCTGGACACCGGATTTCGTCTCCCCGCCCACGAGGCGGCCTACTTCGCCAACCGTCTCCTTGTCCATCTCAGCAGCTGTGACCGGCGCAGGGAGGAGCAGTGGGAGAAGGTTCCGTGGTGGGAGTTCATCCGGGCCGCGGAGATGTCGTACGACTACCAGCAGCTTCTGGGAATCGGGCTGACCCGCAACCTCGTCGCGACCAAGGCGGAGGAGGCCAGCACCCGAACCGTCGCTCGCACCGGTCTCGAGGCCTTCATCATCAACGGCATCCTGGGCCGTGGCCAAGACGGCCAGCCCGACCGGGTGCTCAATGCGCCCACCAGCGAGGCCTGGATGCGCCGCGCTGCCGGTAGCCGACCAGCTCGCCGTCCACCCAGAGCCTGCCAGCGTTGACCTTCTCCAGCTGGTTGATGCAGCGCAGGAAGGTCGACTTGCCCGACCCAGACGGGCCTCCTGCTGTCAACACTGCGCCCGAAGGGACCCTCGACTCGACCTCCCCGGCCGCGCAGACCGTGAGCGGTTTAGGGAACGCTGGCTGAGTCGCAGTTGGTTTGCCAGCGTTTCTGCTGCCAGATGGCGGTAGCGGTGGGATTTGAACCCACGGAGGGCGTGAACCCTCACGCGCTTTCGAGGTCTGCGATCCGCGGTTCAACCCAGATCACCTGATGTGTTTCAGCAGATCACGGACTTGGAACGGTCTTCCGTGAACGTCCACGATCCTCAGCGACTGAGACCCCAAATGAGACCCAAGCGGGGCGCCGACGGGAGCTGAACAGGTCGAGTATCTCTTCGGAGACACCAACGATCTCCCGGGCCTTGCCGTCTGCTCGTGTCGCAAATTGCACTCCTAGTGCATGGGTGGGATGGGCTTCCATCACCCGCTCGCCCACGGCGCCCACGGCGGGCTTGTGCAGGTGGATCGCCCGGCCGTCGAGTGCTCGCCAGGTGCCGTCTGAGCACGGAGCCGCGGCGGCGCTCGGCTGAGGGTGGCATCCGGCGGCAGTTCACAGAGGTGGTCATTGTCAGGCACTGGGTCCCCACTGATGTTGGTCGAGCTTGTCCCGCAGCTGTCGTAGGGCCCGCGCCCGAGTGGGGCCGATCCCGCCGAGCGGGATTCCGGCGATGCGGGCGGCCTCGGCGTAGGAGCAGTGATCGTCGGTGAATAGCGCCCGTAGCAGCGCCCGCCGACGCGGTGACAACTCGTCGATGAACTTCCGCAGCGTCTCTGTGGTGTGAGCGTCGATGGCATGCTGTTCGGGGCCTGCTGAGGGTTCGGAGACAGTTTCACGCATTACGTCAGTGAAGTCCGGTCTGAGCTTGACCTGGCGCAAAATGCTCAGGCATTCGCGGCGAGCGGTGGTTGTCAGCCATGCGCCCAGCCGCTCGGGGAACTGTACCCGGTGAGCGTTTTCGGCGAACCGCAGCCAGGTCATCTGTATCGCGTCGAGTGCGTCGGCTTCCTGTAGTCGAAACGACCGCACCGTCGTGGACACGAGCTTGCTATAGCGGCGGAGGAGTTCATCCCAGGCCGCCGAATCCCCGTCGGCGATCCGCAGCAATAGGTCGACCACGTTGGCCGTGGCCTCGACGGGAACGTAATTGATGGTGGCGGTCGTCATCGGAATCGTGGTCCCTTTGTGAAGTCGATGTCGGTCATGGCGCGAGTTCTTTTATAGCCTTCCGGGCGTGCCCACCGTCGGCCATCACACTTGATTGGAAATTAGTGATGGACTGGAGTCGGGTTAGGCGCTCCATTCTGTGAGGATTATTCAGAGGTCCAGCTCAGTCAGAGCGCGGCGTCGTACCGGCAAATGATTCTGCACGCGTCGTCAGCGGGGAGATTTCGAATAACCTTCGGCCTGAAGCATCCGCTCCCGTGGCGTGACACATATGCCCTACGGCGGCCGGACGGACGATCAGGCGATACCGAGCATCATCCGGACCGCTGGCACCCGCCTCGCCCGGGCAGGTAAGACCCCGCGGCCAAGGCCATGGGTGCTGGACCCACGGCCTTGGACAGCCATCGCGTGGTGTTCACGGACGGGCCTCGAAGACAAGGTTGAACGGTGTTTCGGCGGCTCGGCGGAAACGGGTGAACCCGGCATCGATCGCCACCCGTCGGATGGCCGCCTCGCCGGCCTGCGCGCCCAGCACGTACCCGCCGGGTTGGGACCGCGCGTTGGGTACGCACAGGAAACTGGAGAACGAGTAGTAGGTGCGACCCACAGGACTCAGGTTGTCCGTGACGGTGTCACCGGCGAACGGTTCGACGATCAGCCAAGTGCCGTCGACGTCTAGCGTCTGAAGGACGTGGCGTGCAGCGCCGAGCGGGTCGCCCATGTCGTGCAGGCAGTCGAAGGTGGTTACCAGGTCGTAGCCGGTGCCGGAGAAGGTCTGCGCCGAGGCGACCTCGAAGGACGTGTGGTTGGCGACTCCGGCATCGGCGGCCCGCTTGCGGGCCAACTCAATCGAGCCTCCGTGGTAGTCCGAACCGGCGAATGTCGAAGCCGGGTAGGCCTCGGCGAGCAGCACTGTGGACGCGCCCAGCCCGCAGCCCACGTCGGCGACTCGCCCACCGGCCCGTAACTTGGCGTGCACCCCGTTGAGCGCGGGGATCCAGCTCGGCACCAGGTTGGCCAGGTATCCGGGACGGAAGAACAGCTCGCAGCCCAAGAAGACGTCATCGTGGTGCTCGTGCCAGCCCATGCCGGCCCCGGTGCGGAACGACTCGGTGATCTGCGACTCGGCGCGCAGGGCACCCAACGCCAGCACGAAGGCACCCGGTGCGTACACCGCGCCGGTGGGGTCGGCCAGGGCGAATGCCTGCTCTTCGCTGAACCCGTAACTGTCAGTCTCGGGCTGATAGGTGACGTAGCCGCCGGCGGCTTGACCGCGCAGCCATTCGGTGACGTAGCGCGGGTCGGTCTCGGTACGCGCGGCCAGCTCCTCCGGGGTGACCGGGCCGGCAACCAGGGCCCGGTACAGGCCGAGGCGGTGCCCGACGACGATGTTCCCGGCCGCCATGGTGGCCCCCAGGTCGCCGACGAACCGACCGAGGAACTCATTCAGCTTGCCCTGATCAATAGCCATGGTGATCTCCTTGGGGTTTAGGTGCCGACTACCAACACCAGCAGCCTCGTCGCGGCTCGTTGGGGGAGCCGTCAACCCAGCGTCATGCCGGTGCTGCGTCCGGCGGACGTCATCGAAGTCGACATCCACGGAGCGGACGAGTACGCCGCCGAAGGGCCGTTACGTCGTAAAGAGGTGTCAACGCAGCGTCAATCGCCGCTATCGTCGATGCATGCTGCGGGTGCGGCTGCTGGGTGCCGTGGCCGTCGAGCGGAACGGTGAGCTGGTGTCGGTGCCCGGGTCCACGCGGCGGCTGCTGGCGTTCCTTGCGCTGCGTCCGGGTCCGCACGACCGCGACGCGCTGGCCGCCCGGTTCTGGCCCGACGTGGCGCAGCCGGCGGGGCGGGCAAGCCTGCGGACCGCGGTGTGGGCGCTGCGCCGCGCCCTGGGCG